>NZ_JBIWHT010000005.1:180615-308586 GCF_044764265.1 Streptomyces sp. NPDC094147
CCCCGGTTTCAATCACGCTTTCTTAATACCCCCCCCCGGGCCCCCGGGCCCCGGGGGGGGGGGGGGGGGGCCCCCCCCCCCCCGGGGGGGGCCCCCCCCCGCCACGTCCCTGCTACTGCGGATCGGGGCCCGTCGCCACCGGCCGGGACTCGTCCGAGGACCACTCGGACCATGAACCGGCGTACAGCGCGGCCGGGATCCCCGCGACGGCCAGGGCCAGCACCTCGTGGGCGCCGGAGACCCCGGAGCCGCAGTACACGCCGACCTCGCTGCCCGAGGCGCCGAGGGCCTTGAAGCGGTCGGCGAGTTCATCGGCGGGCAGGAAGCGGCCGTCCGGGCCCACGTTCTCGGTGGTCGGCGCCGAGACCGCGCCCGGGATGTGCCCGCCCACCCGGTCGATCGGCTCCACCTCGCCGCGGTAGCGCTCCCCCGCGCGGGCGTCGAGCAGCAGTCCGGAGCGGGCGAGGGCGGCCGCCGCGTCCGCGTCGAGGAGTTTGACGGCGCCCGGCGCGGGCCGGAAGTCGCCCTCCGCGGGCGCGGGGATCTCGGTGGACAGCTCACCCGTCCAGGCGGCGAGCCCGCCGTCGAGGACCCGCACGTCCGGGTGACCGGTCCAGCGCAGCAGCCACCAGGCGCGGGCGGCGGCCCAGCCCTGGCCGCCGTCGTAGACGACGACGGGCGTGTCGGCCGACACGCCCGACCGCCGCATGACCGCACCGAATTCGGCCACGTCCGGCAGCGGATGGCGGCCGCCGGCCCCGGGCGGTCCGGCCAGTTCGGCGTCGAGGTCCACGAACACGGCGCCGGGGAGGTGTCCGGCCGCGTACTCGGCGCGGCCGTCGAACGGCGCGGCCCCGGCCGCCTTGGCCAGGCTCAGCTGCCAGCGGATGTCGAGCAGGACCGGAGGCCGCGGCCCCGCCGCCTCGGCGGCGAGTGCGGATGCGGTGATGATGGCGTTCATGGGGGCCATCCTCGCGCAGAGTCCACCCATAACGTAATGGTCGCGAAAAGGATGGCAAGCCTCAAAGCGGGCATCCTCCTGCGGGAACGCGCCAAAAGCGGCGCGGCCGGGGCGCGGTGGGGCCCCGGTGGTGGAAGCATCGGGGCCCGGGTACGCGGTTCGCCGAACGGCGCACCCGGGCAGCACGATGGCGACGGCCGAGGAGAGAGTGACGATGACCCAGTCGGAGACCCGGCGCACACCTGGCACGCCCTGCTGGGTGAGTCTCATGGTGCACGGCCTGGCCGCGACCCAGCAGTTCTACGGAGCGCTGTTCGGCTGGGAGTTCCGGCCGGGACCGCAGCAGCTCGGCCCGTACGTCCGCGCGCTGCTCGACGGCAAGCAGATCGCCGGGATCGGCCAGCTGCCGCCCGACCGGCATCTGCCGATCGCCTGGACCACCTATCTGGCCACCGACGACGCGGACGAGACGGCCGAGACGATCCGCCACTGCGGCGGCACCGTCGGGGTGGGGCCGCTGGACGCCGGAGAGGCGGGCCGGCTCGCGATCGCCTCGGATCCGGCGGGTGCGGTCTTCGGGATCTGGCAGGCCGGCGCGCACGTCGGCACCGCGGTCGCGGGCGCGCCCGGCACCCCCACCTGGAACGAGCTGGTCACGCGCGAGACGGCGTCGGTCGGCAAGTTCTACCAGGCGGTGTTCGGCTATGACCTGGACGCGGTCGTCTCGGCCGACTTCGACTATGTGACGCTGCATCTGGCGGGCCGCCCGGTGGCCTCGCTGCACGGCGTGGGCCATGCTCTCGCGCGCGACAAGGGCGCGCACTGGATGACGTACTTCGAGGCCGCGGACGTGGACGAGGCCGTGCTGCGGGTCGCCGACCTCGGCGGGCAGGTGCTCCAGCAGCCGCGCGAGGGCGCGAGCGGGCGGGTGGCGACGGTCGCGGATCCGGAGGGGGCCGTCTTCACCCTCGTACGGTCGGGCAGCTGAGGGACCCTCAGACGCGGGCGGCCTCGGCGTCCACCGGGAGGACGTCCGGGGAGAGGGCGGCGGCGCGGGCCGCGGCGGCCGTCATCCGGCGGCGGTGGTGGCGCCGGCACAGCACCTCGTAGCCGATCTCGTCGTCGGAGCGGTTGACGTCGCCGACCACGACCTGGGCACCCTCGACGACCATCTCGCCGCCTACGGTGCGGGCGTTGTGGGTGGCGCGGGCGCCGCACCAGCACAGCGCCTCGACCTGCAACACCTCGACCCGGTCGGCGAGTTCGACCAGGCGCTGCGAGCCGGGGAACAGCTTGGAGCGGAAGTCGGTGGTGATCCCGAAGGCGAACACGTCGAGTTCGAGGTCGTCCACGACCCGGGCGAGCTGGTCGATCTGCTCGGGCCCGAGGAACTGGGCCTCGTCGGCGATGACGTAGTCGCAGCGGCCGCCCTTGGAGAGGTGGCCGACGAGGTAGGCGTAGAAGTCGAAGCCGTCGGCGGCCTCGACCGCGTCGGTGACCAGGCCGAGCCGGGAGGACAGCTTGCCCT
The DNA here is from genome assembly GCF_044764265.1 of Streptomyces sp. NPDC094147. NCBI lineage: Bacteria > Bacillati > Actinomycetota > Actinomycetes > Kitasatosporales > Streptomycetaceae > Streptomyces > Streptomyces sp. NPDC094147. The sequence goes on from NZ_JBIWHT010000005.1 coordinate 183,105, forward strand.
CGCCCGCGCGGTCGTCCCGCGTGAAGATCATGCCCTGCAGACCTCGCGCGGAGCGGTTGTGCTCGATCTGAAGAGCGAGGGTGCTCTTTCCGCAGTCCATCGTTCCGGAGAAGAACACCAGCTCGGGCATGGGAAGTTGACGGCCTTTCGGATGCGGGGAGAAGGGGATGCTACGAGCGTACTTCGAGGAGCGGTACGAGCTGCTCCACCGGTGTCATCGAGCCGTGCATGCCGACCATGGCGGACTCGTGGGGCTCGCGCCGCGAGGCGGTGATGACCACGTCGTCGCGGGCGGCGGCGACCACGTCACCGATCCGGCCGTGCACGCGCTCGTCGACGCTCGGGCCGAACCAGCCCGCCGCGATCGCCTCCTCGCGGCTCGCGACCCAGAACTGCTCGCCGAGCACCTCGCGCCAGCAGGTCAGCACATCACTCTGGGCGCCCGGCACCGCGTAGACGTGGCGGGCCCGGCCCTCGCCGCCGAGCAGGGCGACCCCGGCCCGCAGCTCCCAGTCGTCGTCGAAGTCGATGCGGGACTGCTCGTCGAAGGGGATGTCGATCATGCCGTGGTCGGCGGTGATGTACAGGGCCGCGCGGGGCGGGAGCTGTTCGGCGAGGCGCTGGGCGAGCCGGTCGACGTACATCAGCTGGCCGCGCCAGGCGTCGGAGTCGACGCCGAAGCGGTGGCCCTTGCCGTCGACGTCGGAGTAGTACGTGTAGACCAACGACCGGTCACCGGCGGCGAGTTGGGCGGCGGCGAGGTCCATGCGGTCCTCGCCGGAGAGCCTGCCGCGGAAGCTGCCGCCGCTCAGGGCGATCTTGGTCAGCGGGGTGTGCTCGAACGTCGGCGACGACACCTGGGCGGTGTGCACGCCGTCCTGGTCGGCGAGCTGGAAGACCGTCGGGTACGGCTGCCAGGCGTGCGGGTCGGTCCAGGGCTTCCAGCGGAGCTGGTTCATCAGCTCGCCGGTCTCCGGGTTGCGCGCGGTGTAGCCGGGCAGGCCGTGCTCGCCGGGGGGGAGCCCGGTGCCGACCGAGGCCAGCGAGGTCGCGGTGGTGGCGGGGAAGCCGGCGGTTATGGGACGGCCGGTGTTGCCGCGCGAGGTGCCGAGCAGGGAGTGCAGATAGGGGGCCTCGTCCGGGTGGGCCTTGATCTGCTCCCAGCCGAGGCCGTCGATCAGGAAGACGCAGTTGCGGTCGGCGGGCGCGAGCCCGGCGATGCGCTGTTCGAACCCGGGTACGCCCTGGCCCGCCACGAGGGTGGGCAGCAGATCGGCGAGCGATCCGGTGCCGTACTCGGGGACGGGTGCGGTGTCGAGGGCGAGGGGTTCGGGATCCTGCCAGGCGGGCTGAGCCATCACCGGCCGGTCGCCGCGGTCGCCTCGGACAGCGCCTGGGCGAAGGCCAGGGTCTGGCGGACCGTGTCCGGGCCGTCGCCGGCCTCGCTGACCCGCAGGCTCAGGTCGTCGGCGGTGGAGTTGCCGGTGTAGCCGTGGTCGGCGTCGCAGTTGGGGTCGCCGCAGGCGGCGGGCTCCAGGTCGATCCGCGAGACCGCGCCCCAGCCGATGGTCAGGACGACCTCGCGGGGCAGGGTGCCGGGCGTGTACGACTCGGGGTTGGCGACGACGCGGCTCACCACGACCGACGAGATCCGGCCGAGCTTCACGGACTCCGTGGAGGTGGTGGCGTACGGCGTCGGGGAGCTGGTGTCCGCGTTCTGCTCGTCGGTGTGGCTGACGATGAACCGGTTGTCCGTGAGCACCAGGACCGTCACATGGCGGCGCACTTCGTTCGCGTCGAAGGTGGTCTCCTGGTGGACCAGGTACGACGCGATGGGCTCACCACCGACGGCGGCCTCCACCGCCTCGGCCACAAGGGCCGGGTAGTAGCCGCTGCGCTCGATCGCCGCGCGCAGCCCCTGGGTCGTCGTACCGGTCTTCGCCATGGGGTCCATCTTAAGCTGCCGCAGGCGGCCGACGGCCCTCAGTAGCTGGGCAGCCGTCGTGGACCCAGGTCGCTGCGGGCCGGGGGCGGGGCGAGGCGGACGTGCGCGCCGAGCACCGACAGGCCCCGCTGGGCGACGATCACGGGCTCCAGGCCGACGGCGACCACCTCGGGATGGTCGTCGACCAGCCGCGACACCCTCAGGAGCAGCTCTTCGAGGGCCGCGGTGTCGACGGGCGCGGAGCCCCGCCAGCCGAACAGGAGCGGCGCCGTCCGGATGGATCTGAGCAGCTCGGCGGCGTCGCGGTCGGTGGCCGGAATGAGCCGGTGCGCGGTGTCGCCGAGCAGCTCGGACGCGGCCCCGGCGAGCCCGAAGGAGAGCACCGCGCCGACCGCGGAGTCGATCGAAGCGCGCACGACGGTGTCCACTCCGCGCGGAACCATGGCCTGCACGACGGGCTTGAGCTCCTCGGGCTTGCCGAGGCTGGCCGTCAATTCGGCGTATGCGCGGGCGAGTTGGTGCTCGTCCGCGAGATCCAGGCGTACGCCGCCGAGGTCGGGGCGGTGGCGCAGGTGCGGGGCGGTGGTCTTGAGGGCGACGGGGTAGCCGAGGCGGCGGGCGGCCTCGACGGCATGGGCGGCGTCGGGGGCGGGCAGGGTCGGGCGCACGGGGATCCCGTAGCGGCCGAGCAGTTCCTCGGCGTCCGTGGCGGTCAGGGTCGTGCCGCGGGGGTCGGGGGCGGGGCCGAGCAGGCGCTCGATGAGCGCGGCGGTGCCGGGTTCGTCGATGTCGTCGTACTCCCCCACCTTGCCTGGGTCGGCGGCCTGTCTGCGCCACTGGCCGTAGCGGACGGCCTCGGCGAGGGCGCGGACGGCGCGCTCGGCGGCGGGGTAGGCGGGGATGCGGGTGGCCTCGCGGGGTGGGTGGTTTTTCGGCTGCCCGCCGGTGGGTGTGCTGGGGCTCTGCCCCAGACCCCGCTCCTCAATCGCCGGAGGGGCTTGATTTTCGCCGGGCAGCGCTGGATTCGTAGCGGGCGTGGCCGGATTTTGTCCGCGCGAGGAGGAGATCGTGGCGGCCGGGGCCGGGGTGCCGCCGGTCGGCCTCACCGTGCGGGCCGCTGCCGACAGGGCTTCGGCCAGGCCGCCGATTTCCACGTGGACCACCGCGACCGGCTTCGCCGGGGACGCGGTCGCCGCTTCGCGCAGGGCATCCGCCAGGACCTGGCCGTCGCCGGATTCCACCGCCCCGTTCTCGCCGACCCAGGGAATCGCCGTCACCACGACCGCGTCGCACTTCTCGTCCGCCAGGGCCGCCGCGAGGGCCGCCCTGAAGTCCGCCGGGGTCGCGGCCGTCGTCAGGTCGAGGGGCTTGAGCGGGCGCAGGCCCTCGGTCAGGCAGGCGTCGTACGTGAGGAGGCCGAGCGATTCGGAGTTGCCGAGGATCGCCACCCGGGGGCCCGCGGGCAGCGGCTGGCCGGCGAGCAGCAGGCCCGCGTCGACGAGTTCGGTGACCGTGCCGACCAGGATGACTCCCGCCTGACGCAGCAGCGCGGAGACCGTCGCGTCCGGTACGCGGGTCACCGGGACGGCGTGGCCGGGCGGCGTCGCACCGCTGTGCCGGGCGCCCTTCACCACCACGACGGGCTTCGCGGCGGCCGTGCGGCGGGCGAGCCGGGTGAACTTCCGCGGGTTGCCGATGGATTCGAGGTAGAGCAGCACCACATCGGTGTCGGGGTCCTCGTACCAGTACTGGAGGAAGTCGTTGCCGGAGACGTCGGCGCGGTTGCCGGAGGAGATGAACGTCGACAGGCCCGCGCCGCGCCGGTACAGGCCCGACAGGAGGGCGATGCCGATCGCACCGGACTGGGTGAACAGACCGATCCGGCCCGCGGGCGGCGGCTCGGGCGCCAGCGAGGCGTTCAGCCGCACATCCGCCGCGGTGTTGATGATCCCGAACGCGTTCGGGCCGATCAGCCGCATCCCGTACGAGCGGGCCTGGCGCACCAGTTCGCGCTGGCGCTCCCTGCCGTGCGGGCCGCTCTCCGCGTAGTCGGCCGACAGGACGACGAGGCCCTGCACGCCGTGTTCGCCGCAGTCGGCGACGGCTTCCGGCACCCGCTCGGCGGGCACCGCGACGATCGCCAGGTCCACGGGTTCGCCGATCGCGCCGACGGAGCGGAACGCGGGCACGCCGTCGAGCTCCCCCGGCCCGTCGCCGAGCGCCCGGTTCACCGCGTACGCGCGCCCGGTGAAACCGGCGTCCAACAGGTTGCGCAGCACCGTGCGGCCGACCCCGCCGGGGGCGCGGCCGGTGCCGATGACCGCGACCGAGCCGGGCGCGAGGAGGCGCCGCACCGACCTCGCCTCGGCGCGGTGCTCGCGGGCACGCTGGACGGCGAGGGACTCGGCGGTGGGCTCCAGGTCGAGGGTGAGGTGGACCGAGCCGTCCTCGAAGGAGCGCTTCTGCTGGTACCCGGCGTCCGTGAACACCTTGATCATCTTATTGTTCACCGGGAGGACCTCCGCCGCGAAGCGCCTGATGCCGCGCTCCCGGGCGACCGCCGCGATGTGTTCGAGCAGGGTGGAGGCGACGCCTCTGCCCTGGTGGGCATCCTGGACCAGGAAGGCGACCTCGGCCTCGTCGGCGGGGGCGGAGGCAGGCCGGCCCTGGGCGTTGATGCGGTCGAAGCGGACGGTCGCGATGAACTCGCCGCCGACGGTGGCCGCGAGTCCGACCCGGTCCACATAGTCGTGATGGGTGAAGCGGTGCACGTCCTTCGCGGAGAGCCGGGGGTAGGGCGCGAAGAAGCGGTAGTACTTCGACTCGTCCGAGACCTGCTCGTAGAAGGAGACGAGCCGCTCGGCGTCCGCGGTGGTGATGGGCCTGATGCGCGCCGTGCCGCCGTCGCGGAGCACCACGTCGGCCTCCCAGTGAGCGGGGTACGCGGGGTCGGACGCCGTCGTCATACCGAAAGCGTACGGGTCGCGGGGCCATACGGGGCGGGGCACTGTGGGGAGGGCCGAACGGCGGCGGAAGCGGGCCTATGGTCGGTACGAGCACTGCACACCACATGAGAGACTGGTCTAGACAACCGTCAGAGATTTCGAAGGGCAACACCATGGCTGAGCGCCGCGTCAACGTCGGCTGGGCCGAGGGCCTGCACGCCCGCCCCGCGTCCATCTTCGTCCGTGCCGCCACGGCTGCCGGAGTCCCCATGACGATCGCCAAGGCCGACGGCAACCCGGTCAACGCCGCGTCCATGCTCGCGGTGCTCGGTCTGGGCGCGCAGGGCGGCGAGGAGATCGTGCTGGCCTCCGACGCCGAGGGCGCGGACGCCGCGCTCGACCGGCTGGCCAAGCTGGTCGCCGAGGGTCTTGAGGAGCTCCCCGAGACCGTCTGATCCGGTCGGCTTCACAGCGAAGGGCCGCTGATCTCGCATTCGGGGTCGGCGGCCGTTTCGTTTTCGCCGACTGCGCTTCGATGACGGAATTCCGGCATCCACATTTCGGGGCCGGCATTTCGAGGTCCACATTTCGGGCAGCCGAAATACGGCCCAGCGTCGCGCTTTCTTTGTATACGGCCCGGCTGTTAAGTGCGGGCACTCGCCGTGTGTACGGCAGGTTGCGAAGTGCTCACCGCGGCGGGGCGCCGCAGCCGATGGGCGGAAAAGGAACGCTCGGTGTGCAGGGCGGTGAGCGAGCGGGCGCGTTCGGCGTCGCCCCGGGCCACCGCGTCGGTGATGGCGCCGAGTTCGGCCCAGGACTCGCCCGGCCGGACCGGCTGCTCGACCGCGTACATCCAGGCGATCTTGTGCCGCAACTGCGTGAGCAGCGCGATCAGTCCGGGGCTGGCGGAGGCCTGGGCCAGCGTCTCGTGGAACCAGCCGCCCAGCGAGCGCAGGTCCTCGCCCTGGCCGCGCCGGGCCCGTTGCTGACCCAGCCTCACCAGGCCGCGCAGCACTTTGAGATGGGCCTCGGAGCGGCGGCCGGCCGCCCGCGCGGCGGCCAACGGCTCAAGCAGCACCCGCAGTTCGAGGAGGTCGGCGGCCTCCAGCTCGGTGGGCTCGGCCACCCAGGCGCCGGCATGTCTGCGGGTGGTCACGAAGCCCTCGGACTCCAGGGTGCGCAGGGCTTCGCGCACCGGGACGCGGGAGACCCCGTAACGGCGGGCGAGTACGTCCTCGGTGAGCCGGCTGCCGCGCTCCAAGGCGCCCGAGACGATGTCGCCGCGGATCGCCGTGCATACCGAATGCGCCGGAATGCGCATGGCCGAACCTCCGCCTTTATCCCCGCGAAACGCGGTCGAGCGACGCCTGTCGACGGATATCGATGTCCGTCGATGCCTGTTCCGCGACTCTATTCCAGGCTTTGTTAATTCCCGGTGACGGGCCGGAACCAATGGATATCTTTTGGCCAACCGCGAAGGCCCCCGGCAGCGCGCCGGGGGCCTTCGGTGTGCGCGGGGGCCGTCAGACGGAGACGCCGTGCGAGCGAAGGTAGGCGACCGGGTCGATGTCCGAGCCGTAGGTCGGGGCGGTGCGGGCCTCGAAGTGGAGGTGCGGGCCCGTGGTGTTGCCGGTGTTGCCCGACAGCGCGATCTGCCGGCCCGGCTCCACGGACTGGCCCACGGAGACCTGGATGACCGAGAGGTGGCCGTACTGGGTGTACGTGCCGTCGTTCATCCTGATGACTATGTTGTTGCCGTAGGCGCCGCCCCAGCCGGCCTCCACGACGGTGCCCAGGCCCACGGCGTGCACCGAAGTGCCGCTCTCCGCATGGAAGTCGATGCCGGTGTGGGCGCCGGAGGACCACAGGGAACCGCCGGTCTTGTAGCCGGTGGACACATAGCTGTCCGATATGGGGGCGACGAAGGTGTTGAGGCGCTTGCGCTCGGCCTCGCGCGCCGCGCGCTCCTTGGCCTCGCGGTCCGCCTTGGCCCGCTCCTCCGCCTTGCGCTGCGCGGCCGCCTCGGCCTCCGCCTTCGCCCTGGCCTTCACGGCCGCCTGCTTCTGGGCGTCGGCCTGGGCACCGAGCTGCGCGGCGAGGCCGTCGCCGATGACGATGGCCTGGGTCAGGCCGGTCTCGGCGACGCTCGGGGCGGCGGTGGCCGGGGAGGCGAGGGTGCCTACGACTCCGGCGGTGGCGAGGGTGGCGATGCCCGCTATGTTCGCGCTGCGGCGCGTCATACGGCTGGGCGCGCGGTGCTTCCCGGTGGCACGGGTGAACGCCATGAAGTGGCGGTGTCCTTTCCTTCCATCTCGCCTACCGGGTTAGCTGACGGGTTCGGAGCAGGAAGGTCTCCTACGGGCTCCTCCGCGGGCGGAGGCGTCCGATTCACCCCAGGGACTGAGTGGGTCCCCGGCTCCCCTGGCTCGCGCCGTTCGGGGACTCGGCGATCACTGTCCGGTGCCGCGGGCGCGACGGGTGGTGACGGACAGCCGGACCGACGCTAGACGGCCGGTCTTTCAATCACCAAACAGACACCGTGTTTTGTAGCGCACGCCACATGACAGACAGGCAACCTCCCCAACAATCCGGACATTTACGCCCCATAAGGGAGGACCCCGGCGGCGCATTCGCCACCGGGGTCCCTGTGTGCCCAGTTGTCCAGGTGCCTCAATCAGCCCGCGACCACGGTCACTTCACCGATTCCGAGCGCCCTGACCGGCTCCTCGATCTGAGCCGCGTCACCGACGAGAACGGTGACGAGCCGGTCGGCCGGGAAGGCGTTGACGACGGCCGCCGTCGCCTCCACGGTGCCGGTCTCGGCCAGCAGCGCGTACAACTGCGCCTGGTAGTCGTCGGGGAGGAACTGCTCGACCTGGTCGGCCAGCGTCCCGGCGACGGCCGCCGCGGTCTCGTACTTGAGCGGGGCGACGCCCACCAGGTTCTGCACGGCGGTCTCGCGCTCGGCGTCCGTCAGCCCCTCCGCGGCCAGCGTGCGCAGCACCTTCCACAGGTCGTCGAGCGCGGGGCCGGTGTGGGGGGTGTCGACCGAGCCGCTGATGGCGAGCATCGCGGCGCCGCCCTCGGGGCCCGAGCGCAGCACCTGGCCGAAGGCGCGCACGCCGTAGGTGTAGCCCTTCTCCTCGCGCAGTACGCGGTCGAGCCGGGAGGTGAGGGTGCCGCCGAGGCAGTACGTGCCGAGCACCTGGGCCGCCCAGACCCGGTCGTGGCGGTCGGCGCCGATGCGGCCGATGAGCAGCTGGGTCTGGACCGCGCCGGGGCGGTCCACGATGACGACCCGGCCGGTGTCGTCGGCGGTGATCGGCGGGATGGGGCGCGGCTCGGCGGTGTTGCCGCTCCAGTCGCCCAGGGTGTCCGCGAGGACCGCGTCGAGGTCGGTGCCCGACAGGTCGCCGACGATGACGGTGACGGCCGTCGAGGGGCGCACATACGCCTCGTAGAAGGCGCGCACCGCCGCCGTGTCGATCGCGGCGACGGTCTCCTCGGTGCCCTGGCGGGGGCGCGACATGCGCGCGGAGGCCGGGAACAGCTCCTTGGAGAGCTGCTGGGCGGCCCGCCGGGACGGGTTGGCCTGCTCGTGCGGGATCTCGTCGAGCCGGTTGCGCACGAGCCGGTCGACCTCGGAGTCGGCGAACGCGGGGGCCCGCAGCGCCTCGGCGAGCAGCGAGAGCGCCTTGGGGAGCCGGGAGACCGGCACTTCGAGGGAGACCCGGACGCCGGGGTGGTCGGCGTGCGCGTCGATGGTGGCGCCGCACCGCTCCAGTTCGGCGGCGAACTCCTCCGCCGAGTGCTTGTCGGTGCCCTCGGTCAGGGCGCGCGCCATGATCGTGGCGACGCCGTCGAGGCCCTCGGGCTCGGCGTCCAGCGGGGCCGCGAGGAAGATCTCCACGGCGACGACCTGCTGGCCGGGGCGGTGGCAGCGCAGCACCGTGAGGCCGTTGGCGAGGGTGCCTCGCTCGGGGGCCGGGAAGGCCCACGGCTTGGCGGTGCCGGCGGCCGGCTGCGGGTGGAACTCCATGGTCACGACGGCGTCCGTCACTGGGCGGCCTCTTCTTCCTCTTCGTTGCTTGCCTCGGGCGCCGCGATGGGCTCGTACACCAGGACCGCCCGGTTGTCGGGGCGCAGTTTCGCGGCGGCGACCGCCTGTACTTCCTCGGCGGTGATGTCGAGGACGCGGTCGACCGCGGTCAGGGCGAGCTGCGGGTCGCCGAACAGCACGGCGTACCGGCACAGTTCGTCGGCGCGGCCGGCGACCGTGCCGAGCCGGTCGAGCCACTCGCGCTCCAACTGGGCCTGGGCGCGCTCCATCTCCTCCGCGGTCGGCCCCTCGGCGGCGAACCGGGCGAGCTCCTCGTCGACCGCGGCCTCGATGTCGGGGACTTCGACACCGCCGGAGGTCTTGACGTCGAGCCAGCCGAGCGAGGGGGCGCCGGCGAGGCGCAGCAGGCCGAATCCGGCGGCGACGGCGCTCTGGTCGTGGCGGACCAGGCGGTTGTGCAGCCGGGAGGACTCGCCGCCGCCGAGGACGGTCAGCGCCAGGTCGGCGGCGTCGGCCTCGCGGGTGCCGTCGTGCGGCAGCCGGTAGGCGGCCATCAGGGCGCGGGCCGGGACGTCCTCCTCCACGACCTCGCGCAGCTGCCCGCCGATGGTGTCGGGCAGCGCGCCGTCGCGCGGCGGCTGCTTGCCGTCGTGGGTGGGGATGGAGCCGAAGTACTTCTCCACCCACGCCAGGGTCTGCTCGGGGTCGATGTCGCCGACCACCGCGAGCACCGCGTTGTTGGGCGCGTAGTACGTACGGAAGAAGTTCCGGGCGTCTTCGAGGGTCGCCGCGTCCAGGTCGGCCATCGAGCCGATCGGCGTGTGGTGGTAGGGGTGGCCCTCGGGGTAGGCGAGCGCGGTCAGCTTCTCGAAGGCGGTGCCGTAGGGCACGTTGTCGTAGCGCTGGCGGCGCTCGTTCTTGACGACGTCGCGCTGGTTCTCCATCGACTCCTCGTCGAGCGCGGCGAGGAGCGAGCCCATGCGGTCGGCCTCCAGCCAGAGCGCGAGCTCCACCTGGTGGGTGGGCATGGTCTCGAAGTAGTTGGTGCGCTCGAAGCTGGTGGTGCCGTTCAGCGAACCGCCGGCCCCCTGCACCAGCTCGAAGTGGCCGTTGCCGTGCACCTGGTGGGAGCCCTGGAACATCAGGTGCTCGAAGAGGTGGGCGAGACCGGTGCGGCCCTTGACCTCGTGGCGCGAGCCGACGTCGTACCAGAGGCACACCGCCGCGACCGGGGTCAGGTGGTCCTCGGAGAGCACCACGCGCAGGCCGTTGGCCAGTCGGTGCTCAGTCGCTGTCAGACCGCCGGAGCCGGCCTGCGCTGTGGCCGTGTGACCCATGGGCATGTACGTCCCTTCGTTCGCGATGTGCAGTACTGCGATGTGAAGTACTGGCGGGGGAAGTCCTGGGTGGAGAAGTCCTGCCACTGTATGCAAGCGCGTGGGCACCTGGCGAAGTTCCCGGGTCGCGGTCGGCGTTGTCAGTGGGACGGTCCACAATGGTCGGCATCAGTCCCGATCCGGTACGTGAAGGAGCAGCAGCCGCGATGGCCCGCCGCAGCACGAAGACCCCGCCGCCGCCCGACGACTTCGAGGAGCGGATCCTCGACATCGACGTCGTCGACGAGATGCAGGGCTCCTTCCTCGAGTACGCGTACTCCGTGATCTACTCGCGGGCCCTGCCGGACGCCCGCGACGGAATGAAGCCCGTCCAGCGCCGCATCGTCTACCAGATGAACGAGATGGGCCTGCGTCCCGACCGCGGCTATGTGAAGTGCGCCCGCGTCGTCGGCGAGGTGATGGGCAAGCTGCACCCGCACGGCGACGCGTCGATCTACGACGCCCTTGTCCGCATGGCGCAGCCGTTCTCCATGCGCCTGCCGCTGGTCGACGGCCACGGCAACTTCGGCTCGCTCGGCAACGACGACCCGCCGGCCGCCATGCGGTACACCGAGTGCAAGATGGCCGACGCCACCTCGCTGATGACGGAGTCCATCGACGAGGACACGGTCGACTTCACGTCGAACTACGACGGCCAGGAGCAGGAGCCGGTCGCCCTTCCGGCCGCCTATCCGAACCTGCTGGTCAACGGCTCGTCCGGGATCGCGGTCGGCATGGCGACCAATATGCCGCCGCACAACCTGGGCGAGGTCATCGCCGCCGCCCGCCATCTGATCAGGCACCCGGAGGCGGATCTTGAGGCGCTGATGCGCTTCGTGCCGGGTCCCGACCTGCCGACCGGCGGCCGGATCGTGGGCCTGGGGGGCATCAAGGACGCCTACGGGTCGGGCCGCGGCACCTTCAAGATCCGCGCCACGGCGTCGGTGGAGAACGTGACGGCCCGCCGCAAGGGCCTGGTCGTGACCGAACTGCCCTTCACCGTCGGCCCGGAGAAGGTGATCTCCAAGATCAAGGACCTGGTGGGCTCGAAGAAGCTCCAGGGCATCGCCGATGTGAAGGACCTGACCGACCGCTCGCACGGGCTGCGTCTGGTCATCGAGGTCAAGAACGGCTTCGTGCCCGAGGCGGTCCTTGAGCAGCTCTACAAGCTGACGCCGATGGAGGAGTCCTTCGGCATCAACAATGTGGCGCTGGTGGACGGGCAGCCGCTCACCCTGGGCCTCAAGGAGCTGCTGGAGGTCTACCTCGACCACCGCTTCGACGTCGTACGGCGCCGCAGCGAGTTCCGCCGCACCAAGCGCCGGGACCGGCTGCACCTGGTGGAGGGCCTGCTCGTCGCGCTGGTCGACATCGACGAGGTCATCCGGATCATCCGGTCGAGTGACAATTCGGCGCAGGCGAAGGAACGGCTCATCGAGCGCTTCTCGCTGAGCGAGATCCAGACGCAGTACATCCTGGACACCCCGCTGCGCCGGCTCACCAAGTTCGACCGGATCGAGCTGGAGCGCGAGCGCGACCGGCTGAACGGCGAGATCGACGAGCTGACCGGGATCCTGGACTCGGACAGCGAACTGCGCAAGCTGGTCTCGGCCGAACTGGCCGCGGTGGCCAAGAAGTTCAGCACCGACCGGCGTACGGTCCTGCTCGAATCGGCGGGCGCCCCGGTGGCCGCGGTGGCCCTTGAGGTCGCGGACGACCCGTGCCGGGTGCTGCTGTCCTCGACGGGTCTGCTCGCGCGCACGGCGGGCGCCGAGGAGTTCACGGCCGGTGAGGACGACAAGCGCGCCAAGCACGACGCGATCGTCTCGGCCGTGCCCGCGACACAGCGCGGTGACGTGGGCGTCGTGACGTCGAGCGGGCGGCTGCTGCGCCTGGCGGTGATCGACCTGCCGCAGCTTCCGGACACGGCGGCCGCGCCGAATCTGTCGGGCGGCGCCCCGATCTCGGAGTTCCTCTCGTCCCTGGAGCCGGACGAGACGGTGGTCTGCCTGACCACCTTGGACGAGTCCTCGCCCGGTCTCGCGATCGGCACCGAGCAGGGCGTCGTCAAGCGCGTGGTGCCCGACTACCCGGCGAACAAGGACGAGTTGGAGGTCATCACCCTCAAGGACGGTGACCGGATCGTGGGCGCGGCCGAGCTGCGCACCGGCGAGGAGGACCTGGTCTTCATCACCGACGACGCCCAGCTGCTGCGCTACCAGGCGAGCCAGGTGCGCCCCCAGGGGCGGCCCGCGGGCGGCATGGCGGGCATCAAGCTGGCCGACGGCGCCAAGGTCATCTCGTTCACCGCGGTCGACCCGGCCGGGGACGCGGTGGTGTTCTCGGTGGCCGGCTCGGGGGGCACCCTGCTCGGCGACACCGCGGTCTCCGCGAAGCTGACGCCGTTCGACCAGTACCCGCGCAAGGGCCGGGCCACCGGCGGGGTGCGCTGCCAGCGCTTCCTGAAGGGCGAGGACAAGCTGCTGCTCGCCTGGGCGGGCCCGGCCCCGGCCCGCGCGGCCCAGGCCAACGGCGCCCCGGCCCAGCTCCCCGAGCCCGATCCGCGCCGTGACGGCTCGGGCACCCCGCTCGCCTCACCGGTCGCGGTGCTCGCGGGCCCGGCCTCGTAGCTACCGGCCGGGCATCAACCAGCCGACGGTTCCGGGGAGTTCATCGAACTCCCCGGACCGGTCCGGCCCCTGTGACTCCTGCGGCTGCTCGGGTACGTAGCGCAGCACGCCCCACATGGCGTGCTCGTCCCGGGTCTCCCCCGGGCCGGCCGCCACGCACTCGGCGAGCCGCTGGTGCAGCGCGTCCGCGTCGATGCCCGAGCCGATGAGGACGAGCTGGGTGAGGCGTTCCTGCTCGCGCGCCCAGGGCTCGGGGTAGAAGCGCAGGAACCGGCCGACCGCGTGCACGGTGTACCGGTTGCGGCCGTCGGCGGCGCCGAAGTCGACAAATCCCTTGATGCGGTAGAGGCCTTCGGGCCGGGTGTCGAGGAAGGCCATGAGGCGGCGCGGGTCCATGGGCACGGCCGAGGTGAAGGCGACGGACTCGTACCCGGCGTGCGGATGGGCGGCATGCCCGTGTCCCGGGCAGCCACCGTGGTCGTGGCCGTCCTCGGTGCAGCCCCCGCCTTCGGGGAGGTCGTCCAGGAGGTCGTCGAAGGCGAGCTGGCCCACCCGTTCCGTGACGGGCCTGCGTTCGAAGAAGAGCTCCGGGTCGACCCGGCCGTACGCGGACTCCACCACCGCGGCCGCTCCCCCGAGCGCGGTGCGCAGCCGGGCCAGCTCCGCCGCGTCCACCCGGTCGGTCTTGTTGAGCACCACCAGGTCGGCGATGGCCAGGTGCCGTTCGATCTCGGGGTGCTTCTCGCGCGTGGTGTCGTACTCCGCCGCGTCGACCACCTCGACCAGGCCCCCGTAGACGATCCGCGGGTTCTCGCTGGCGAGCAGCATCTTCACGAGTTCCTGGGGTTCGGCGAGGCCGCTCGCCTCGATGACGATGACGTCGAGGCGGGCGGCGGGCCGGGTGAGCCGGTCCAGGTAGAGGTCGAGTTCACTGGCGTCGACGGCGCAGCACAGGCAGCCGTTGCCCAGCGAGACGGTCGAGTCGCCGAGCTGGCCCGCCACCGTCATCGCGTCGATCTCGATGGAGCCGAAGTCGTTGACGATGGCCCCGATCCGGGTGCCGCGGCCGGCTCTGAGCAGATGGTTGAGCAAGGTGGTCTTGCCCGATCCGAGGAAGCCCGCGAGGACGATGACGGGGATCTGCTGGCTCGGGCTGCTCACCTGGGGCCTTTCTCGGAGTCCGGGTCCTGGTCAGGACGGGGTTCGGACCCAGGCTCTCAGACCGCGGGCACGGGCTGCGGCGCGGGCGGGCCCACATAGCGGGCCGCCGGGCGAATGATCTTCGAGTCCGCCGACTGCTCCAGGATATTGGCGCTCCAGCCGACCACCCGGGCCGCGCAGAACGTCGGGGTGAACATCTCGCGGGGCAGCCCGCACAGCTCCATGACCACCCCGGCGTAGAACTCCACATTCGTGTGCAGCTCGCGGCCCGGCTTCAGCTCGGCCAGTATCTCCTCGACCTGGCGCTCCACCTCAACGGCGAATTCCACCAAGGGTCCGCCGAAGCCCTCCGCGATCCCGCGCAGCATGCGCGAGCGGGGGTCCTCGGTGCGGTAGACGGGGTGCCCGAAGCCCATGATCCGGTCACCGGCCAGGACGCGTTCGCGGATCCAGCCGTCGATGCGGTCGGGAGTGCCGATGGCGTCGAGGGTGTCCAGGGCGCGGCTGGGGGCGCCGCCGTGCAGCGGCCCGGAGAGCGCGCCGACCGCCGCGACCAGGCTCGCCGCCACATCGGCCCCGGTGGAGGCGACGACGCGGGCGGTGAAGGTGGAGGCGTTGAAGCCGTGGTCGATGGTAGAGATCAGGTACTGCTCGACGGCCCGTACGCGCTCGGGCTCGGGCTCCGAACCGGTCAGCATGTAGAGGTAGTTGGCCGCGTACGGCAGATCGTCGCGGGGCTCGACCGGTTCCAGGCCCTGGCCGAGCCGGTACAGAGCGGTGAGCAGGGTGGGCACGGCGGCGCAGGCGGCCAGCGCGTCCTCGGCGCGCCGCTCGGCGTCCAGGTCGTACACCGGCCGGAAGCCCTTGGCCGCGCCGAGCAGGGAGAGGGCGGTACGCAGTCCGGCGAGCGGGCCCGACAGGGCGCCGGTGCGGGCGATGCCGGGCAGCGCCTCGCGTACGCCCCGGGGCAGCCGGCGCAGTGCGGCGGTGCGGGCGGTGAAGGCGGCGCGGGCCGCCGCATCGGGCAGCTCGCCGTGGAACATCAGGTGCCAGACGTCCTCGAAAGTGCGGCTCTGCGCGAGCTCGACGGCCGAGTACTGGCGGTAGTGGTAGAAGCCCTCGCGGCCGCGGACGTCCCCGAGTTCGGTGTCCGTCACGACGACGCCCGCGAGCCCGCGGGGTACCGCGGCCGGGGCGGTGGTGGTGCTGGCCATGTTGCTGCCTCCTTCAGTTCTCCATGTTGACTTGACTGTCTATGATTGACTCAACAGCTGTCAACATTGATTAAATCAATATGGATACGGTGACCCCATGACTGATCAGGCACGGCTCACCACTCGCGAGGCGGCGGAGCGGCTCGGCGTGAAGCCCGAGACGGTCTACGCGTACGTCAGCCGCGGGCAGCTGAGCAGTGAGCGTGCGCCCGGCGGGCGGGGCTCCACCTTCGACGCGAAGGAGGTCGACGCGCTGGCCCGGCGCAGCGGCCGGCGGGAGGCGGTGTCCGCCGCCCCGGGCGGCGAGCTGACGTTCCGCACCGCCCTCACGCTGATCGACAAGGACCGCTACTACTTCCGCGGGGTCGACGCGGTGGAGCTGGCGTCGGCGTACGGCTTCGAGGAGGTCGCCGAGTGGGTGTGGACCGGGGAGCTGCGGCACGGCTCGCGGTTCACCGCGCCGCAGCCGTTCCTCGACGCGGCCCGGCTCGCGGTCGGCGCGCTACCTGTGCACAGCAGCACGATGGACCGGCTGCGGGTCGCGGCGGTCGCGGTCTCGGCGGCCGACCCGCTGCGCTTCGACCTAGACCCCACGGCCGTGCTCGGCTGCGCCCGCATGCTGATCCCCACCCTGGTCGGCGCCCTGCCGACGGCGGGCAAACGGCACCGGGGCGAGGGCCGGACGGCCTGGCAGCTGTGGCAGCGCCTCACCCCGCAACTGCCTGACGAACAGTCAGTCAAGCTGCTGGACACGGCACTTGCACTGCTCATCGACCACGATCTGGCCGCCTCCACGCTCTCCGCCCGCGTCGCGGCCTCCGCGCGCGCCCATCCGTACGCCGTGGTCTCGGCGGGCCTCGGCGCGCTTGAGGGGCCGCTGCACGGCGCCGCGAGCGGTCTCGCCCACCGCACCCTGGCCGAGGTGCTCGAACGCGGCAGCGCGGCGCCGGTCGTCGCCGACCATCTGCGCTCCGGGCGGCGCGTGCCCGGTCTCGGCCACCGGCTGTATCCGGGCGAAGACCCGCGCGCCCACGCCCTGTTCGCGCTGCTCGACGCGATCCCGCAGGCCGCCGACGCGCTCGCCGCGGCGCGCGACGTGGTCGACACGACGGCCCGGCACACCGATCTGCACGCCAATGTCGATCTGGCGCTCGCGGTGATGACGGTCGCCTTCGGCATGCCCGCGGAGGCCGGCGAGACGGTGTTCGCGGTGGCCCGCACGGCGGGGTGGATCGCGCACGCCCTGGAGGAGTACGCGGAACGGCCGCTCCGGATGCGCCCGAGCGGCCACTACATCGGGCCCCGGCCACCGCGTCCACTGCCGGTCTGACGGATGGCACGCGGCCTGAACCCGGTTGTCTCCCGGGCGACTTGGCCGGGCCCCGGCCGATCCAGCAGACTCCTCCTCATGGAACTCACAGTGCCGGTCAAGGACGGCGGAGTCTGGGCCGAGGACACGGGCGGCGAGGGACTGCCGCTGGTGCTGCTGCACCCGGGGGTCGCGAGCTCCCGGATCTGGGACGCGATCATGCCGAGGCTCACCGAGCGGCACCGCGTGATCCGTTACGACGTGCGGGGCTTCGGGCGCTCCGCCGCACCCACCGCGCAGTACTCGCTGGCCGGCGATCTGCTCGCGGTGATCGACCATTTCGAGGTGGACCGAGCGGTCTTCGTCGGGTCCAGCATGGGCGGCGCCGCCGCACTCAGCTTCGCGCTCGACGCCCCCGAGCGGGTGGCCGGGCTCGCCCTGTTCTGCCCCGGCGTCACCGGTGACCCAGACCTCCAGTCCGCCGAACTGCTCGCCGGGATCGGCGAGTTGGCGCAGAAGGGCGACACCGAGGGCATCGTCGCCCTCGGCCTGCGCACCTGGGGGGCGGCCGGAACCGGCGACGACCCCGAGGCCGCCGCGCAGCTCCGCGCGGCGATCCCGGGGTGGTTCAGCAACCTGGGCCGCCAGGTCCCGGACCCGGACGCCTTCGGACGGCTCGGCGAGATCACGGCGCCGTGCCTGTTGGCACTCGGCGAGCTCGACCAGAGCGAGATGATCCGCTCCAACGAGGCGGTGGCCGCCCGCATCCCGGGCTGCCGACTGGTCCGGCTGCCGGGCAGCGACCACTTCCCCTCCCTGCGGGAGCCCGAGCGGGTGGCCCAGCTGACGCTGGAGCTGTACGACAGCGTCAGCTGAGCGGTCCCATCTCCCGTCGATCGGAATCCGTACCGCATCCGTACCGGATCCGCACCACGGAGACTTCGGGAAGCGACCCGGGCCGTCTGACGTGCGTGGACATGGCCGCCGCCGACCGCCACCGCCCGGCGACGGCGGCGGTTCGGTCTGCCACAGCGCGTCTTCCCGCAGGTGCTCCTCATGCGACTGGCCATCGCCGCGAGCGCCGCCGTGCCGCCGACCGGGCCCTTCGGCGCCCTGCTGAGGGCCCAGTCGGACGGTCGGGGGTGCGAGCTCGCGATCGCCGACGACCCGGTGGCCTCCCGGCCGTCCGCCGACGGCCCGGTGCAGCTGGCGGCCGAGCCGATCCGGAGGCGACCGGCGCCGACTGGGTGGTGGTCATGGACGCGCGCGGGGTGCGCTGGTCGCACCGACACCGGGCAGATCGGCCGGGTCGTCTCCACCGACCCGAGCGACGTCCTCGCGGGCCGCGACAGCGGCACCCTGGGCCGCTCGGCCCGGGGCAAGATGCCGCTGCGGGAGCCGGGCGTCGCGATCGTGGGCGCCGTCTCGGTGGGCATCGAGTACGACGGCGTGCAAGCCCGGATCCTGAACGTGATCCCCGGCCTCTTCGCCTATGCGGGCGGCGCGCTCGCCGGGTGCTTCATCGCGCGGCGCATCCTGAAACAGACCCGTGACCGGGCCTTCTCCGAATATTTCCGGGCTGCTCGGGGAGCGCGAGGCGATGCTGCACTCCATGCGCGAGGGCGTCGTCGCGCTCGGCCGCGACGGCCGGATCCGGCTGCTCGACGACGTGGCGCAGCGGCTTCTCGGCGTCGGGCCCGAGGTCCGGGGCCGGGCGCTGGACAAGGTGCTCGGGGCGGGGCGTACCACCGATGTGCTCACCGGCCGGGTCGAGGGCACCGACCTGCTGACCGTGCGCGGCCATCGCGTTGCGGTCGCCAACCGGACGCCCACGGACGACGGGGGCGCCGTCGCCACGCTCCGCGACCGCACCGAACTGGAGCGCCTGAGCCGCGAACTGGACTCGACGCGCGGGCTGATCGACGCCCTGCGCGCCCAGGACCACGAACACGCCAACCGGCTCACACTCTCCTCGGCCTCCTCGAACTGGACCTGCACCAGGAGGCCGTGGAGTTCATCGGCGAAGTCGTCGGGGTGCACTGGGCCACGGCCGAACAGGTCACCGAGAAGGTCAGGAACCCGCTGCTCGCTGCCGTACTGATCGGCAAGATGACGGGCGCCCTGAGCCTAGCCCCCGCCGCGCGGCTTCCGGACCGGCTCGTCGACCCGCGCGGCCTGGTCACGATCACCGGCAACCTGGTCGGCAACGCCCTGGACGCGACGGCCGCCCTGCCCGGTGCCACGGTCGAGGTGGAGCCGCGCGCCGAGGGCCGCACCGTCGTCCTGCGGGTCCGCGACGCCGGTCCCGGGATCCCCGCCGAGCGGCGCGAGCCCGCGGCCCAGGACCAGGCGCAGGTCGACCAGATCTTCACGGCGCTGCGCACCGGGCCGCCCAGCCGCCACTCGGTGCCGACGGCGGAGCTGATCCGCGATGTCCTGCACGATGCCGACCAGCCGCCCTCCGCCCACGAGGTCGCCGACCGGACGGGCCTGAGCCGCTCCACGGCCCAGCGCTGTCTGCGCCTGCTCGAACAGTCCGGCCGCCTCCGGCTGACACTGCGTACGGCGAAACGTGCCGCCCGGAACATCGCTATGCGTGGGCTGTGTGAGGGCCAATTGGCCAGCTGCCGACGGCCGTTGGGGGCTGTGCGGCCCACGACGGGGCGGCCAAGGGTGCCCGCCGGGGTCTCGTCGGGGTTCCACGGGCGCGGCTACACCGCTCCCGCCCCCGTCAGCGCCCGTACCTCCGCCTCCGCGTGCTTCGCTTCGTCCGGGGCTTCGTGTGAGGTCACCGTGCCGAGCCAGCCCGCGAGGAAACCGAGCGGGATGGAGATCAGCCCGGGGTTCTGCAGCGGGAAGAACTGGAAGTCCACCTCGGGGAACAGCGATTCGGGGCTGCCGGAGACCACGGGCGAGACCAGCACCAGGAACAGCGCCGGGACCAGCCCCCCGTACACCGACCACACCGCGCCCCGCGTCGTGAAGTTCCGCCAGAACAGTGAGTAGAGCAGCACCGGAAGGTTCGCGGAGGCGGCCACCGCGAAGGCCAGGCCGACCAGGAAGGCCACATTGAGGTCGCGTGCGAGCAGCCCGAGGGCGATGGCCACCGCGCCGATCCCCACCGCGGCGACCCGCGCGACCGCCACCTCGCTGCGCTGCTTGGCATGCCGCCGCCGCAGCGAGGCGTACAGATCGTGGGCGACGGACGCCGAGGACGCGAGGGTGATGCCCGCGACGACCGCGAGGATCGTGGCGAAGGCGATGGCTGCGAGCACCGCGAAGAGAACCGTTCCGCCTGTGGAGCCCGCGCCGCCTCCCAGGTTGTAGGCGAGCAGCGCAACGGCCGTGTTCCCGGCGGGACTCGACGCCTTCACCTCGTTGGAGCCGACCACGGCGGCCGCGCCCAAGCCGAGCACGATCGTCATCAGGTAGAAGCCGCCGATGAGACCGACGGACCAGACGACCGAGCGGCGGGCGGCCCGTGCTGTGGGCACGGTGTAGAACCGCGAGAGGATGTGCGGCAGTCCGGCCGTGCCGAGGACCAGGGCGAGCCCCAGGCTGATGAAGTCGAACCGCGCCGTCCAGTCCCCGCCGTACCTGAGGCCGGGTGCGAGGAACTCCTTTCCGTGGCCGCTGTGTTCGGCCGCCGTGTTGAGCAGCAGGTTAATGTCGCCGTGGAAGCGCAGCAGCACCAGGACGACGAGGGCGATCGTTCCGGCCATGAGCAGGACGGCCTTCACTATCTGGATCCAGGTGGTGGCCCGCATCCCGCCGAGCGACACATAGACCACCATCAGGGCGCCGACCCCGATGACCGTCCAGTTCCGCGCGGCGTCGCTGGTGCCGCCGAGCAGCAGCGAGACCAGGCTGCCCGCGCCGACCATCTGCGCCACCAGATAGAGAACGGACACGGTGACCGAAGAAGTTCCCGCCGCGATCCGCACCGGGCGCTCGCTCATCCGGGCTGCGACGACATCGGCCAGCGTGAACTTCCCACAGTTGCGGACCAGTTCGGCGACTAGCAGCAGCACCACGAGCCAGCCGACGAGGAAGCCGACGGAGTACAGCATTCCGTCGTAGCCGAAGAGTGCGATCAGTCCGGAGATACCGAGGAAGGAGGCGGCCGACATGTAGTCGCCCGCGATGGCAAAACCATTCTCCAGGGGCGAGAACAGCCGCCCGCCCGCGTAGAACTCCTCGGCCGAACCGCGCCGGTTGCGGCTCACCCAAGTGGTGATGGCGAGCGTCGCCGCCACGAACGCACTGAACAGCAGCAGCGCCAGAGTCTGTTGGTCCCCGTCGACGATCACCTGTTGGTCCCCCGTGTCGTGCCCTGCCCGTTGATGCGCGGGGCGCGGCGGCTCTGCCCGGCCCGCCGGCTCTGTTGGCTCTGTTCGTGCTGCCTGCCCTGCTGGTTCTGCTCGAACACGACCCAGCGCAGTTCCAGCGCGGCACGGTCCCGCCGCAGCCGGGCATGGCGCGCGTAGGCCCAGGTCAGCAGGAACGTGGAGAGGAACTGGGCGAGTCCGGCGGCCATCGCCACGTTCACCGCGCCGGCCACCGGGCGGGCCATGAGGCCGGGTGCGGTGACCGCGGTGATCACATAGCCGAGGTACCAGGCGAAGAAGGCGAGAGCGGCCGGAACGACGAAGCGGCGGTAGCGGCGGCGCACCTCCTGGAAGGCGGCGCTGCGGTGCACTTCGAGATAGATCTCGGCCGCGCTGAGACGTCTGTCCTCGTCGGCGCAATGCTGGGCGGGCGCGGTCGCGGACACCGTCTCGCCGTCCAGCTCGCCCCACCCGGAGGCGAGGGCGTCATACCAGGGGTCGTCGATCCTCGCCGCCGCGGGATCACGCCCTTCCTGCTTCTCCACCGAACAGTTCTCCTTGCCCACGACCCCGTTCGGCCGCGTGCCCAAGGATGGGCGGAGGGCACTGGCGGTGGACTCGCCTATGCCCCCGCTTCACCCCATTAGGTGATGGAGCTGCTCGGCGGCTGAGCCAGTCCGTGGCGATAGGCATACCGCATGGCCTGGGCCCGGTCGCGCACCCCGGTCTTGCCGAAGATGTTGTTGATGTGGGTCTTCACGGTGGCGGTGGAGATGTGCAGGGCCCGCGAGATCTCGGGGTTGGACATCCCCTCGGCGACCAGAGCGAGCACTTCGCCCTCGCGCGCGGTGAGCCCGTCCGGGAGCTCGGCCGGTGCGGCGGCGGGCGGCGGCGCGGTGACCCGCTCCAGAAGCCGGCGCTGCACCGAGGGTGCGAGACCGGCCTGCCCGGCCAGCACGTCGTGTATCGCCTTCATGATCTCTTCGCCGCCGGCGTCCTTGGTGAGGTAGCCCCGGGCCCCGGCCCTCAACGCCGGGAAGAGCGAGTCGTCGTCCGCGTACGTCGTGAGGATCACCACCTCCGTACCGGGATGCTCGGCCCGGATACGACGGGTGGCCTCGGCGCCGTCGCACCGCGGCATCCGCAGGTCCATCAGCACGATGTCCGGAGCCAGTTCGGCCGTGAGGGCGACGGCCTCCTCGCCGTCCCGTGCGGAGCCGACGACCTCGATGCCCGGCAGCAGCCCGAGCAGCATCACGATTCCCTCGCGCACCACGGACTGGTCGTCGGCCACGACCACCTTGATGCTCCCCCGTGCCCCGCGCCCGTCCCCCGTCATGCGGGCACCCTCAGTCTCACCACGAAGCCCTCCTCGTCCGGCCCGGCCTCAAGGGTCCCGCCGAGCAGTTCGGCGCGTTCCCTCATCCCCAGCAAACCGTATCCGGAGCCACTGACAGCGAGCTCCTCGGCGCTGCTCCGTCCGCCCGAGTCCCGTACTTCCAGGGCTACTTCATGGGGCAGGTACTCAAGGCGTACGGCCACGACCGCGCCCGGCGCGTGCTTGCGCACATTCGTCAGCGCCTCCTGCGCCACCCGTCGCACGGTCTGCGAGGCCTCCGCGGGCAGCGCCCTGCGCTCCCCCTCCACCTGGACCCGGGTGCCGGGTGCCGGCCCGCCCCCGCCGCCCGGCCCCTCGACGAGGGCGTGCAGGAAGTCCTCGACCGGTGTCATCTCTCCGCGGAGCGCGGAGAGTGCCTGGCGGGTCTCGGCGAGCCCCTCCCGCGCCATGCCCCGGGCGGCCACCACCCGTTCCAGGATCCGGTCGCGGAACTCCCCGGGCGGCTCCCGCTCGGCCATCAGCCGGGCCGCCTCCAGCTGCACCAGCTGCGCCGAGAGGCTGTGCGCCAGTACGTCGTGGATCTCGCGCGCGATCCTGGCCCGCTCGCCCAGCGCGGCCGACTGCGCCTCGGCGGCCCGCGCCGCCCGCTCCTGGGCGAGAAGCCTCACGGCGGTGCCGCGCGCCTCCGCGTCGAGCCGCAGCACATATCCGGCGAGTCCGAGCCCGGCCGTGGTCACCCCCGTGACCAGCCAGTTGTCATTGGTGACCAGGGCGAACGCGCCCAGGGCCGCGACCGTGCACGGCACGGCGGCCGCCAGCGGAAGCCGTTCGAGCGCCGTCACCGCGCAGCCGCACCACAGGATCAGCGCGACCACGTCCCACCCCGTCTGCTTGGCACCGGCCGCAGCGCCCATCAGCAGCAGGAGCGTGAGCAGCGACGGCCGGAGCCGGTGATCGAGAGTGAAGCGGAAGAAGGCGCGGGCCAGCAGGGCGCAGACCACCACGACGGCCACCCCCGCCGCCACCGTCCAACCCCCGGCGCCCGCCCGGCTGGTGAAGGTGGACCAGAGCAGCGCGCCGAGCACCAGCACCCTGATGGTCCGGGCCAGATTGCGTTTGGCACGGGTCTGGTCCGCTCGCGAGAGTGCTTCCCGCGAGGGCCAGCTGAGCCAGTTCTCCAGGGTCACACGCGGTCCTTCCACACCTGCCGAGGGGGGCCTTCCGCAGCAACACCGTACGACGTGAGGGCCGGACGGGCCCGCCACATCAGGACGCCGCCGCGGACGAGGAGGGATGCGGCCAGCGCGAGCAGGATGGCGCCGGTGCCCATGTGGATGCCGGCCACGGCGCCGAGGCCCGCGAGCCCCAAGCGAAGGACGATGCCCGCGACCCACACCCCGGCGGTGGCCTTGGTGCCCCGGCTCCACACGGTGCCGTCGGCCTCGGTCCATATCCAGGTGGTCCAGGCCCAGCCGAGGCCCATGAGGACACCGGTCACCAGCTCCGCACCGAGCAGCGTGACGGACGCGGCATGGTGGTGCGGGTCGGTCAGCCCGCCGTCCTTCACCGCCAGGAACCCGAGCACCGCGGGGATGATCCACCAGCGGGAGCCGTTCAGCTGCTGTGGTTTGAACTGGCGGACCAGGATCAGCGCCACCACCGCGATGGCGATCAACACGTTGAAAAGCGCGGACATCGGTGCCTCCGGACGACGGGATCGACGGGTCTCTACGTCTTCGAAGGTACGGAAATGACCTGGTCAGAGGCATCGGAGCAGGGGTGGACCGCAGGTGGAGGTTTGGGCTCCACCCGTGGGTGGAGATGACGAACGCCGGTCCGCGGACTTCCGCGGACCGGCGTTCGTCAATCCGGGATCAGGCGTCGATGCGCGACCTGTCCAGGGTGGCTGCGGAGCTCGTGATGAACTCCTTGCGCGGCGCCACCTCATTGCCCATCAAGAGGTCGAAGACCTGCTCGGAGGCCTCCAGATCGCCGATGTTGATCCGGCGCAGGGTGCGGTGGCGCGGGTCCATGGTGGTCTCCGCCAGCTGGTCGGCGTCCATCTCGCCGAGGCCCTTGTAGCGCTGGATGGTGTCCTTGTAGCGGACGCCCTTGCGCTGGAACTCCAGCAGGGTCTGGCGCAGCTCGTTGTCCGAGTACGTGTAGACGTACTTGTCCTGGCCCTTCTTGGGCTGGACCAGCTCGATCCGGTGCAGCGGCGGGACGGCCGCGAAGACCCGCCCCGCCTCGACCATCGGGCGCATGTAGCGCTGGAAGAGGGTCAGCAGCAGGATGCGGATGTGCGCGCCGTCGACATCGGCGTCGACGAGCAGCACGATCTTGCCGTACCGCGCCGCGTCGATGTCGAAGGTGCGCCCGGAGCCCGCCCCTATGACCTGGATGATCGCGCCGCACTCGGCGTTCTTCAGCATGTCGGAGACCGACGCCTTCTGAACGTTGAGGATCTTGCCGCGGATCGGCAGGAGTGCCTGGAACTCGGAGTTCCGCGCCAGCTTGGCGGTGCCGAGCGCGGAGTCGCCCTCAACGATGAAGAGCTCGCTGCGATCCACGTCGTCGCTGCGGCAGTCGGCCAGCTTGGCCGGCAGCGAGGAGGACTCCAGGGCCGTCTTGCGGCGCTGCGCCTCCTTGTGCTGGCGGGCCGCGATGCGTGTGCGGGCGGCCGCGACGATCTTGTCGAGGACGGACCTGGCCTGCGCCTTGGCGTCGCGCTTGGTGGAGGTCAGGAACTCCTTGAGCTCCTTGGCGACCACATTGGCGACGATCCGGTTGGCCGCGGAGGTGCCGAGCACCTCCTTGGTCTGGCCCTCGAACTGCGGCTCGGCCAGCCGGACGGTGACGACCGCGGTCAGCCCCTCCAGAGCGTCGTCCTTGACGACGTCGTCCTCGGCGACCCGCAGCAGCTTGGCGGAGCGGAGCACCTCGTTGACGGTCTTGGTGACCGAGCGCTCGAAGCCGGTGACGTGGGTGCCGCCCTTGGGGGTGGCGATGATGTTCACGAACGACTTGAGGTTGGTGTCGTAGCCGGTGCCCCAGCGCAGCGCGATGTCCACGCCCAGTTCCCGGGTGACCTCGGTGGGCGTCATGTGGCCGCGGTCGTCCAGGACCGGCACGGTCTCCTTGAACGTGCCCTGGCCGGTGAGTCGCAGTACGTCGCTGACGCCCTTGTCCTGCGCCAGGTACTCGCAGAACTCGCTGATCCCGCCGTCGAAGCGGAACGTCTCCTCGGTCTTGCCCTCGCCGTTCAGACCGCGCTCGTCGCGCACGACGATGGTCAGCCCCGGCACCAGGAAGGCCGTCTGGCGGGCGCGCTGGTAGAGCGTCTCCAGGGAGAGCTTGGCGTCCTTCAGGAAGATCTGGCGGTCGGCCCAGTAGCGCACTCGCGTACCCGTGCGGTTCTTGGGCACGCGCTTGCCCTTGAGCAGCCCGTTGCCCGGGTCGAACGGCGAGTCGGGGCCCTGCTCGGTGAAGATTCCGGGCACACCGCGGCGGAAGCTGATCGAGTGTGTCGCGCTGCTGCGGTCGACCTCGACGTCGAGGCGGGCCGAGAGCGCGTTCACCACGGAGGCGCCCACGCCGTGCAGGCCGCCGGACGCGGCGTAGGAGCCGCCGCCGAACTTTCCGCCGGCGTGCAGCTTGGTCATGACGACCTCGACGCCCGAGAGCCCGGTTTTGGGCTCGACGTCGACCGGAATGCCCCGGCCGTTGTCACGGACCTCGACGGAGGCGTCGTCGTGCAGGATCACTTCGATGTGGTCGCAGTAGCCGCCCAGGGCCTCGTCGACGGAGTTGTCGATGATTTCCCAGAGGCAGTGCATCAGACCGCGGCTGTCCGTGGACCCGATGTACATGCCCGGTCGCTTGCGGACCGCTTCGAGGCCTTCGAGTACGAGCAGATGCCGAGCGGTGTAGTTGGAGCCGTCGCGGTCTGCCCCGCTCAGCAGCGCAGTGGACGGAACGGACGTCTCGGCGGTCACGCAGTTCGCTCCTCGCTGAATTTCAATTGCGCCCCTGGTGGGTAAGGGCTCGGCGTCGGTCGCCGGTCAGAGGGTACCGAGGCCTGGTAGAGCCGTTGTAACGCCACCCTCGCGAATCCTCATGCTAGTCCAGCATCGCAAACATGTTCGATCCCTCGTTGGGGTGATGCGGATATCACGTTCCCATCCGGGCATGAACCATTTAGGCTCCGGGCACGTCCTCATGAACAACCGGCAACCCCGCCGGGAGGGCCAACCAAGACAAGCAACGCGAAACCCGTAAAGCGAAGCAATACGGCTCATTCGCCGCCAACCGGCAGCAGACAGCCACCTTGACCAAGAAGTTTCGAGGAAAAGCCACGAGCGGGAACGTTTTCGGCCTGGTTGGATGTTGACCCTGGTACGACAGCTCGTCGAGCTAGAGAAGAGGCGACGTGACTACTGTTCTGACCCCCGCGAGCCCCCTGACGGCCGCCGACCGTTGCGACCGTTGCGGCGCACAGGCCTACCTTCGCGTAGTCCTGACCAGCGGCGGCGAGTTGCTCTTCTGTGCTCACCACGGACGCAAGTTCGAGCCGGAGCTGAAGAAGATCGCCGCTGACATACAGGACGAGACGGACCGCCTCACGGCGGTGCCCGAGTCCGCAGGCGACGAGGATCGCTGACACCTCGCATCACGACGAGCCAGAGCCGGTCCAGGACCGGCGACGGGCGGCCACTTCCCGTGCAGGGGGAGTGGCCGCCCGTTCTCATGCCCGGTCGGTGCCCGGGTCAGCCGGTCCCGCCCGTCGGCCAGGGCACGGCCGACACCCGGGTGTAGACCCCGGGGCTGTCGGCCAGTCCGCAGCCGTTCCCCCAGGACACCAGGCCGATGAGCCGGCCACCGGACACCAGCGGTCCGCCGCTGTCGCCCTGACAGGCGTCGTGGCCGCCCGCAGGATCGCCCGCGCACACCATGGTGGACCGGAGGTACGTTCCGTCCGAGTTCGGCGGGTAGGCGCGCTCACAGGCCGCGTCCTGCAATACGGAGACATGGGCCGCACCCAGCACCGTCGGGTAGTTGCCGCTGCCCGTCGTGTCCCCCCAGCCGTAGACCGTGGCCCGAGCGCCCGAGCGGTACCCCGGGTCATCCGCTCCGGCCGTGGCGATCACGGAGGAGGCGGGCAGCGGCTTGGCCAGCGTCAGTACCGCCAGGTCGCCCGCGTTGCTGCCCGGGTCGTAGCCGGGATTGACCCAGGTGGCGCTCACCGCGATCTCCTGGCCACTCACCGAACGCAGATCCTCACGGTCCGCGATCACCTTGAGATCCCGCAGCCGCGACACGTCCACCCCGAGCACGTCGCGGCGCAGACAGTGCGCCGCCGTCAGCACCTTGGTGGGCGAGACCACCGCTCCCCCGCAGAACTGGCCTGCACGCGTACCTCCGAACCGGTCACGGCTGGAGATCGCCACGACCCAGGGGCTGTCTGCGATTCTCACCGGTTGCCCGCCGATGACGA
This sequence comes from Streptomyces sp. NPDC094147, assembly GCF_044764265.1. NCBI lineage: Bacteria > Bacillati > Actinomycetota > Actinomycetes > Kitasatosporales > Streptomycetaceae > Streptomyces > Streptomyces sp. NPDC094147. The sequence continues at coordinate 210,906 of NZ_JBIWHT010000005.1, forward strand.
TGCTGTCCGCGGTCGCGGACGGGGGTGTCCCCAGGGCTGCGACCACTAGGACGGCTACCCCCGTGACGGCGCGGGCGATGGGACGGCGCATACGGTCTCCTGACTCTCGGTGACACAGGCACACCCAGCGTCAGTCAGCCCGCCACGCGCCGCACCCGCGCGCCTACGCACGAGGGCCCGGCCTCCCTGGGGAGACCGGGCCCTCGGTGACGTACGACAGCGACCTAGTCGAGGTAGTCGCGCAGCACCTGCGAACGCGACGGGTGGCGCAGCTTCGACATGGTCTTCGACTCGATCTGGCGGATCCGCTCGCGGGTCACGCCGTAGACCTTGCCGATCTCGTCCAGGGTCTTCGGCTGGCCGTCGGTGAGGCCGAAGCGCATGGAGACCACGCCCGCCTCGCGCTCGGACAGGGTGTCGAGCACCGAGTGCAGCTGCTCCTGGAGGAGCGTGAAGCTCACCGCGTCGGCCGGCACGACCGCCTCGGAGTCCTCGATGAGGTCACCGAACTCGCTGTCGCCGTCCTCACCCAGAGGGGTGTGCAGCGAGATCGGCTCACGGCCGTACTTCTGGACCTCGATGACCTTCTCAGGGGTCATGTCGAGCTCCTTGGCCAGCTCCTCCGGGGTGGGCTCGCGGCCCAGGTCCTGGAGCATCTGGCGCTGGACGCGCGCGAGCTTGTTGATGACCTCGACCATGTGCACCGGGATACGGATGGTGCGGGCCTGGTCGGCCATGGCGCGGGTGATCGCCTGACGGATCCACCAGGTGGCGTACGTGGAGAACTTGTAGCCCTTGGTGTAGTCGAACTTCTCGACCGCGCGGATCAGACCGAGGTTGCCCTCCTGGATGAGGTCCAGGAAGAGCATGCCTCGGCCGGTGTAACGCTTGGCCAGGGAGACCACCAGACGGAGGTTGGCCTCCAGGAGGTGGTTCTTGGCGCGGCGGCCGTCCTCGGCGATGATCTCCAGCTCGCGCTTGAGCTTCGGAGCCAGCTTGTCGGCGTTCGCCAGCTTGTCCTCGGCGAACAGGCCGGCCTCGATGCGCTTGGCGAGCTCGACCTCCTGCTCGGCGTTGAGGAGCGGGACCTTGCCGATCTGCTTCAGGTAGTCCTTGACCGGGTCGGCGGTGGCACCGGCGACGGCGACCTGCTGGGCCGGAGCGTCGTCCTCGTCCTCGTCGGACAGGACGAAGCCCTTGCTCTCGCCCTCGGGCTCCTCGTCGTCACCCTTGCCGGGCGCGGCGTCCTCGAGGAGCTCGTCGCCCTCGACGATTTCCTCGTCGTCGCCCTTCTTGGACGCGGTCTTCTTCGCCGCGGTCTTCTTGGCCACCGTCTTCTTGGCGACGGCCTTCTTGACGGCCGCCTTCTTGGCGACGGCCTTCTTGGGGGCGTCCCCGGCCTCGTCGGCCGGCACGTCCACGGTCTCGGCCGGGGCCGCGGAGGCGGCGACGGTCCTGGTGGTGGTCACGGCCGTCTTGGCCGCGACCGTCTTGGTGGCGGTGCGCTTCGCCGGGCTCTTCGCTGCGACGCTCTTGCGTGTGCGCTTCGGTGATTCCGCGGCACTGACCATCAGCGTCACACCCTCTTCCTCGAGGATCTGGTTGAGGCTGCGCAGAACATTCTTCCACTGGGTCGGCGGAATCTGGTCGGCTTCGAAGGCCCGACGCACGTCATCGCCGGCGATCTGTCCATCAGCCTTTCCCCGCTCGATGAGCGCCATCACAGACTCGGACTCGGCGATCTCCGGCGGGAGCGTACGGGATGTGCTGGCCGACACGAACAACCTCTCGAAACGATGGAAAACGGCTTCCGGCCCCGCCCAGGATCGGGCCGGAGCCGACGACCACCGGCTGGGAATGTGCCGGGGGCGCGGGCTGAACCTCGGAGCTGCACAGCGCCACGCATGGCCGCTGTATTCCCTCCTCGGCTGTTACCTCTTAAGTCATCGCATGGTTCCGAGGAGTGTTACGCGCAATCTTCGTGGCCCGAGTCACACCCCAAAGGGGAACTTAGGAGCCACAAGGGACAGATACCCCTCAATCGAGTGCGCCGGACCCCCTCGGGGGATCCGGCGGCTCAGCCTGTCCGGCGGGCTGCGGTCAGTGCTCGCGCGGCGCGGGAACGACCCGCTCCACCTCCGGGTGGACGGTGAGCAGTTGACGCATGGCCGCCTCGGCCGCCATGGCGTCGCCGGTGGCGAGGGCGTCCACGATCCGTCCGTGGTGGGCGAGGGAGCCGTCGGTGGGACGGTCACAACCGGTGACCGGACTCCCGGAGACCTGGAGCGCCGCGGAGACGATGCCCGAGAGGTGCTCCAGCATCCGGTTCCCGGCGAGCTGGATCAGTAGGGAGTGGAACTCGGCGTCGGCGCGCGAGAAGGTGATCGAGTCCCCCTGGGTGAGCGCATGGCCCATGATCTCCACCATGTCGCCCAGGCGCTGCTGAACGTCCTCACGGCCGTGGCCCGCGGCCAGGCGGGCGGCGAGCGGCTCGATGGTCCAGCGCAGCTCGGCCAGCTCGCGGCGCTGGTCGTCGCGCTGCGGACCGAAGGCCCGCCACTCGATGATGTCCGGGTCCAGCAGGTTCCAGTCGCTGACCGGACGGACCCGGGTGCCGACGTTGGGCCGGGCGCTGACCAGGCCCTTGGCCTCCAGCACGCGCAGGGACTCGCGGACGACCGTACGGGAGACCTCGAACCGCTGGCCGATCTCCTCGGGGACCAGCGGGCGGTCCGCGCCGAGGTCGCCGGAGACGATCATCTGGCCGAGCTGCTGGACGAGTTGGCCGTGCAGACCCCGGCCTCGGCTGCCCGCCGCGCGCCGGCCCATCCGGCCGAGATCGGCGTCACCACCGTCCCAGGAGGGGGCGCCGACCCGGTCGGAGGGGCGCGCCTCCGCGTACGGGTAGCGGTCGAGGTCGCCCGGGGCCGCGAGGCCGGCGTCGACGGTGCGGGCGGTCATCATGGTGTGCGCAAGGGTGCTCATGCACCCTTTGTCGGCGGGACTCCCGTGGCCCTTGAGGTCTTTGGTGAAAAGCACACGAAAGGGTGATCACCGTCGTCCCCGCAATTGACGCTTTATCGGAAAGAAGCGGGCATCCCCAAGGGAGTTGTGGGCAGATCCTCGCGCTCAGGTCCCGAGGGGATCACCAACGGGCCCTGGCGCGAAGGCCGGTGAGCAGATAGGCGCAGACCAGGACGGACAGCGACAGCGCGAGTGCGGCGCCGACCGGTTCGGCGACCAGATGCAGAACGCCGACGAGCCAGTGGTCCAGGCCGTGCGGCCACCGCACCCAGGCCAGGTCGCGCAGCCGGTCGGGGAGCCCGGCGACGGAGCGCGCCGGCGGCCCGTCCAGGGCCTTCTTCAGGAGCGGTACGACGAGGACGGGCACGGCCAGCACCGCGGCGAGGCCCGCGGTGGTGGCCCGGAAGATCCCGGCCGCGAGCAGCCCGGCCCAGGCGCAGCCGACGGCGAGACCGGCCCAACTCGCGCCCAGCGAGGGCCATCCCCGCGGCAGCCCCGCCAGGTCTCCTCCGTACACGAGGCGCAGCATCTGCTGGTCGACGGCGACCGCGAGGGCGGCCAGCAGGAGCGCCGCCGCCGCGGTCACCACGAGCTTGGCGCCGAGCAGGCCGAGCCGGCGCGGGACGGTGCCCCGGTCGGCGGCGAGCGCCGGGTAGCGGTATTCGTCGCCGAAGGCGAGCGCGCCGAACAGGCCGGCGCCGAGCGCGGCGGGCGGCAGCGGAAGCAGGCCCGGCCAGGCGGCGAGGAGCCTGGGCAGCGGCTCGTGCCCGGCTCTGGCGAGCAGAACGGCCAGGACTGCCGACAGGGCGAGAATGCCCGACGCCAGCAGGAAGGTCGTCCGTACGCCGAGGAGCCTGCGCAGTTCGTAGCGCAGGGGGCGCAGCGGGGTGCGGGCCGGTCGCGGGGTGATGGGCAGCGGGTGGGAACTCCGGGGCGGGGCGGGTCGTTCCTGGGGTGGGACGGAGACGCTCGGGCCGGTGTCACCGATCTCGTCGGCAAGTCGATGCAGCAGCACGCCGTTGCGGAAGGCAGTCTCCCCGACCTCCGCACAGCTGCTGCCGTACACGGACAGGTGCGTTCCGTCCTCGGCGACCACCTCGACGGAGCGCTGGGCGGCGCGTGCCTCGCGGCCGACCAGGTCGCCCAGGCGGGCGGCGTGCGGGGTGGCGACGGCGACCCGGGGGCGCAGCCGGGTACGGGCGAACTCGGTGGCGTCCTGGTCGGCGACGAGCCGGCCGCCGTCGATGGTGACGACCCGGTCGGCGACCCGGGCCGCCTCCTTCGGGTCGGCGAAGGTGCACAGGACGGTGCCGCCATGGTCGGCGTGGCCGCGCAGCAGTCCGTACAGCCAGGCGTTCTCGCGGGGCGAGAGGCCCTCGGCGGGCTCGTCGAGCAGAAGGGTGTGCGGGTCGCCGAGCAGCGCGGCGGCCAGGCCGAGGCGGCGGTCCATGCCGAGCGAGAGGGCGCCGAGGCGGTGCTCGGCGAGGCCGGAGAGGCCGACGACGTCGAGCATCTCGTCGGCGCGCGAGACCGGGACTCCGGCGACGGTGCACATCAGCTTGAGCTGGCCCCTGGTCGTGCGGGCCGGGTGGCCGGGCACATCGCCGAGGACGGTGCCGACCTCGCGGGCCGGGTGCGCGAGTTCGTGCAGGGGGCGGCCCCGGAAGTAGGTGACGCCCCGGCCGGGTTCGAGTTCGAGCATCAGGCGCAGGGCCGTCGTCCGGCCCGAGCCGGGCGCGCCGAGAAGGGCGGTGAGCTGCCCGGGTCTCGCCTCGAAGGTGAGGTCGTCCACGAGGCACGGGAGGTCTCGGCGGGGGGCGCTGGTGAGTCCGATTGCCTGGAGCATCGCTTCTCTCGCGGTAGGTGAGACGGCTCGGCGGCAGGCCGGGGTACCGCAGCAAGATAACGCGACATTTTGGACTTTTGGTGCAGGTTTGGGGCAGTGCGGCTCCGAGTGTCAGGCCTTTGGGTGCGACCCCGAGGCCGGGCTGTACCCAGTGCCGGGCCCCGGTGTCAGACCTCGGGCCGCAGCATCGGGGGGTTGAGCAGCGTCGCACCTCCGGCCCGGAACAGCTGGGCGGGCCGGCCGCCCTGCCGCGTCGTGGTGCCGCCGGCCGGGACCAGGAAGCCGGGCGTCCCGGTCACCTTGCGGTGGAAGTTGCGCGGATCCAGGGCTACGCCCCACACCGCCTCGTAGACCCGCCGCAGCTCACCGACGGTGAACTCGGCCGGGCAGAAAGCGGTGGCCAGTGAGGAGTACTCGATCTTCGACCGCGCGCGTTCCACCCCGTCCGCCAGGATCTGGGCGTGGTCGAAGGCGAGCGGCGCAGGCTGTTCGCCGTCGCGGCCGAATCCGCCGTCCTGGCTGAGCAGGTCCTCCACAGGGGCCCAGCGGGCGCTGTGCGCGTCACCGCCCGCGCGCGGCGCGGGCAGATCGGGGGCGAGGGCGAGGTGGGCCACACTGACGACGCGCATCCGGGGGTCGCGCTTGGGGTCGCCGTAGGTGGCGAGCTGCTCCAGATGGGCGCCGTTGACGGGCGCGGGGGCCGACGGGTCCGAGGCGCACAGCCCGGTCTCCTCACCCAGTTCCCTGGCCGCCGCCGCGGAGAGGTCCTCGTCGCCGCGGACGAATCCGCCGGGCAGCGCCCAGCGCCCCTGGAACGGTGGCTCCCCGCGGCGCACCACGAGCGCGCAGAGCGCATGGCGGCGCACGGTCAGCACGACCAGGTCGACGGTCACGGCGAAGGGCGGGAAGGCCGACGGGTCGTAGGGCGACATGCGGCGATCATAGTCGTCTGCCTGACGATAAACACTCCCCTCGACACCCCCTGCCGCGTCTTCTCCCGCCTCCGCTCCCAAGGCGCTCACGCCTCTCAGCCTCCCAACTGAAGCCAGGCGGCGGCCTGCTCGACCATGCCGACGCCGAGCCTGCTGATCCGTACGGTGAACGGCTCCCCCGCCACGCTCAGCCCCGCGAGCCGGATCGCGCCGAGCGGGGCCGACCGTACGGGGGCGAGTGCGACCGATCCGGCCGGGGCGTCCGGGCGGATCCCGGCGAGGGCGGTGAGCAGGTGGATGCCCGCGGCCGCGGCCACCGCGGCGGGCCGGCAGGCGGCCGGATGCGGCACGGGCACGCTGTTCGCGGTGCGCTGCTCCCCCGCGTACATCTCCGGCAGCCGGTGGCCGAACGCCTCCGCGGCGTCCAGGACTCCCCGAAGCAGGGCGCCGGCCTCCTTCTCGAATCCGGCGGCCGCGAGCCCCGCGACGGCGACGGCACTCTCGTGCACCCGCACCGCGCCGGCCCGGTGGCCGAACGGGTTGTATCCCGGCTCGTTGACGGCGAGGCCGCGCAGCCCCCACCCCGAGTCCATCGCGGGGCCGCCGAGCAGCCGGGCCAGTTGTTCGGTCTGCACCTTGTCGAGCAGCCCCGGCGCCGGACGGCCGCCGCCGAGCAGCCCCGTGTCCAGCAGGTGGGCGGCGCCCGCGCCGAGCAGCGGAACCGGTCGGCCGTCGGCGGCTCGGGCTGCCGCGGGCCGGCCACCGCCGAGATCGTCGAGCCAGAACTCCGCCCGGAAGCGGCCCCGGAGAACCCCGGCCCGCTCCAGCCACGCGTCGGCGCCCGGACGCCCGCACTCGCGGAGCAGCTCCGCGCCGAGCAGTGCGGCCCGGTGAACGTGCGCCTGGGTCTCGGCGCGGACGAATCCGCTGGGCCCTGGACCGGTGTCGGCGAGGTAGCCGTCGTCCCCGATGGCGGTGGCCAGCCAGTTCAGACAGCGCTCCGCCGCGGGCAGCAGCTCGGTCACCTCCGGCTCGGGCAGGCCCCAGCGGCGCGCCTCCGCGAGCACCACCGGAAAGGCGAGGGTCGCCTCCACTCCCGTACAGCCGGGCGGCAGATACGGTCCCGCGTCCCTGAACGGGCCCGGAATGCGCCCTAACTCCGGTCCTGGACCCGGGAGTTGTGTTCTGGCGAGCGTGCGCAGGGTGGCTGCCGCGAGCCGGGTCGAGAGCGGTAGGACCATGCGGGCTGCCCAGAGCGCCTCGGCCGGCGCCGCCCCGCACCGCCAGGGGACACCGGCCGCGGCATACAGGTCGGCCGGGCGCGCCGGATCGCGGATCAGCAGGGCCCGCAGATCGTCGACGCTGTGGTGCAGCAGCGCTCCCACGCACGGATCGTCCCCCTCGGCCTTCGCCTCCCGGGTCGAGGGCAGCGGGCTCGCGATCCGGCCTGGCGGCCGCACGGGCCGGTCGGTCCTGATGGTCAGCTGGATCGTGCACGAGCCGCCCGGCGGCAGCTCCACGGTCCAGCGCAGCACCCCCGCGGAGGCGAGCGCGTCGGTCGGCGGCGGCTGGGCACTCACCGTGGAGCGTGCGCCGTCCGAGGTCCAGCGCATCCCCGAGTCGTGGACGCTGGCGGGCAGTTCGGGCCCGGAGCGGCCGGCGGCGACCGCGCCCAGGTCCGCCAGGTCCGTCCCGAGGGCGACTTCCACCGGAAGCCGCAATGGCCGGGCCGAGGAACTGCGCAGCGTGATCCGTTCGCTGCCATCCGCGTGGCGGAGCCGCTCGACGGTGATCTCGGGGTCGGGGCCGGTGTCGGCCGCCGTGCGGACCACGGCGAGGAACCGCGCGCGATCCGCCGATATCGCTCTGCCCTGAACGGCGATGGGCTCCCGGCCCGCCACCCTCAACTGGCAGCGGGAGAGCAGCCGTCGGCCGTGCTGATAGAAGCCTTCGAGGCCGCGTCCGGTCAGCTGGCCGTGCTCCGGCGACACCGCGAGGCCGGGCAGGGCCACGCAGATGACGGCGGCATGCACCGCCGGAAGCTCACCGAGCGACCCGACGGCCTTCGGCGGAACCGGGCCGGGCGGGCTCGCGATGGTGGAACCAGGGCCGGCACCTGCACTTGTGCCGGTACTGATGCCAGGAGCGGCACCGGTGCCGATACCTATGCCAGGGGCGGTGCCTCTGCCGGTGCCGGTCCCGGGAACTGCGCCAGGGCCGGTGTCGGTTCGGGAAGAGTAGGTGGGCGCCATGCGTACCCTTCTGCGCGTTGCGGACCGCGAAGACGGAGCGGGCGGATCCGCTCGCCCGTGCGGCACGCGACCCGGTGCCGCACTGCCACCACGGTGAACGCCGCGAGAAGCCACCGGGTCACGGACCGACAGCCCCCGGTCCCGCCCTACGGGAGCGCCCGAACTACGCGCCCTCGGCCGCTCTCCGTGCTGCCACCCGGTGACATCGCACGGGACGACCGAGTCACGGGCAGGCCACCCCCGGCCCCGCCCATCAGGACCCTTCGGTCTACGCACCCCCCGTCACACCTCCCTCTCCATCCGCTCCCCGCCCCGCCGGCGCGTGCGCCCACGGACCTTCTTCGGCTCGGGGTGCCCCGGTTCGGGACGCACCGAACTCCCCTTCTGTGGCGGCTTGTTGGGGCGGGTTGCGGACGGCAGACCGGACTTGCGGCCGGGCCTTGCGCGGAACGTCCTGCGCACGCGCGGCTCCGGCGACGCGATCGGCCCAGGCGGCTCGATGGGCTCAGGCAGCTCGGTCGACTTGATCGGATCAGTCGGCTTGGTCAAATCGGTCGGCGTGGTCAGACCGGTCGGATCCGGAGACTGCTCCGCCCCCTCGGGTGCGAGGGCGATCCCGTCGTTCGTCCCGGGGAGAGCGGCCAGCCTCGCCGCGCGCTCCTGCCGCAGGCAGATACGGAGCTCCTCGGGGTCGAGGCCCTGGTTGCAGGCCTGATGGAGCAGACCGGCGAAGCGGTAGTCGGGGTCCGCGCGCATCGCCATGCCGAGAGCCACCCTGGCGTTCGGGTCGTCGCCGGTCGACCAGGAGACCCAACCCGCCAGGGTGAGCGGCGCGGCCGCGTGGTCGCCGTACGACCCCACACAACGGCGGGCCAGCGCCCGCCACAGGCGCAGCGCGGTCTGCGCGTCGGGCCCCTCCATCCACTCGGCGGCCCAGTCGCGGGTGGTGCGGTCCTGGAGGCCGAGGATCACGGCCGCGGCCTCGTCGTGGGCGATGAGCCCGTCGTCCAGGTCATCCGTCGTGTTCCTGCCGAGGAGCAGGGTGTCGCCGCCCCGGTCGGCCATTGGGAAGGCACCCGTGCCGCGAGCGGGCTGCGGGGGCGCTTCGGCGATCCGTCGCATGAGCCGCGCCGCCAGGTCGAGCGTCTCGTCGGCCACTCCGCGCCGTCCGCCCTCGCTCAGGATGCGGGGGAACAACTCCGCGGCCGCCGCGTCCAGCGCCCGCTCCTGATCTGCCGCCGCCGCGGTGCGCCACGGCGTGAGACGCTCCTCCATCTCCCGCAGAGAACCGCGCACTTGGATACCCGCGTAGGTCGCCGCGGCCGCCATGACGGAGGTGCCCGGCAGGGCCAGCACGTTCCCCTCCGGTGGACAGCAGCGTGTGTCCGGGCAGCAGTACGACCAGTAGCGGCCGTCGGAAATGCAGAGCGCTTCGCGGACGGGAACGTCCAGGCTTCCGCAGGCCGTTCGCAGTCGCTGGGCCAAGGGCCGCAATCGCTCCATGACTTCACGTCCGGTGCCGTCCGCCGACGGGTCCTGGCAGAGGAAGACGACGATTCCGTCGGGCCGGGGTCCGCGCCGCTCGCTGCCCGTGACCAGACAGTCGGCGAGTTGGTCGGCGATGTCCGGCCACTCCTGCGGCGAGGTGGGCAGGCCCACCCTGACCCGGCCGCCGAACCGGCCACTCTCGCCGTGCAACGCGACCAGCACGGCGGAGTCGGTCGGGTGGAAGCCGAGCAAGTACGGCAGCGCGTCGGCGAGTTCGGCCGGGCCGCGCAAGGTGATTCGGGGCTCGCCCGACGGGTCGTGGGATTCGGATTCGTGGTGTTCGCTCGTGTCTCGCATACCTCGACGGTCCCGCGATCACGGCTCCCCCACCACCCCTGTGGATAACCTTGTCCACAGGGCATCGGCCCTGGTCATACAAGTCGCGACGGCCGAGCCGGATGGCGGCGACCCCCGCGACAGCTCCGGCTCGACTCGTCACCCGGCCTGACCGACAACGGCCGTTGCCACCAGGGCAATCCCGTGCCGTGAGCCCGCTCGCCCGCTCACCGGGCAGCACCTCGGCCGATGTAGCCGACCGCGAGCAGGGCGCCCACCGCGAGGGCCGCCGCGGCCACCGCGAGGGCGGTTTTGGTGCCGCTGTCGCCGGGCGATGCCTGGAGGAAGGAGCCGAGTACGGCGACGCCCACGACGGCACCGGTCTGGCGGGCCGAGTTGAGCGCGCCGGACGCGATGCCGGCCTGTTCCTTGGGCACCGCCGAGACCAGCGTGGTGACCAGGGACGGGATGGCGAAGGAGACGCCGAAACCGAACACCAGCAGGCCGACGGCGGTCAGCGCGTACTGCCCGGCTCCCACGTCGCCCACGAAGAGCAGCTGAATGAGCGCGCCGAGCGTCATCAGTGAGAAACCGAGGATCGAGGGGACGCGCGGGCCCTTCCTGGCCACCAGGCGCCCGGTGCAGATCGGGTTGAAGGCGGTGGGCAGGGTCAGCGGCAGGAAGGCGAGGCCCGCGGCCATGGCGGTGTAGCCGAGCCCCTGCTGGAAGTGGAGCGACATGACGAACAGGACACCGGAGAGGCCGAAGTTGACGAGCAGGCCGTTGAGCAGGCCGACCGAGAAGGCGGAGTTGCGGAACAGCTTGAGCGGCAGCATCGGGCCGCGTACCCCGGGCTCCCGGCGCTCCACCGCGAGGAAACCGATCGCGGCGGCCACTCCGACGGCCAGCGCGATCAGCACCGGCGCCGAAGTCCAGCCTTCCGGCTCGCTCTGGATGACGCCGAACGTCAGGCCCGCCAGGGCGAGTACGGCGAGCAGCTGGCCCGGCAGATCGATGGCACGGTCCGGGTTGCGGGGCACCTGCGGCGCGAAGGCGCGGGTGAGGAACACGCTGAGCAGGGCGACCGGCACATTGATGACGAAGATGAAGCGCCAGCCGAGTGTGTCGGTGAGGACACCGCCGACGACCGGACCCGCGGCGAGCGCGACGCCGGTGATCGCCGCCCAGGAGCCGAGCGCACGGGCGCGCTCGGCGGGGTCGGTGCAGGCGGTGGCGATGACGGCCATCGAGGCCGGCAGCAGGGCTGCGCCCGCGATGCCGAGGACACCGCGCATGCCTATCAGGACGCCCAAGTCCGGTGCGGCGGCGGTGAGTCCGGAGGCGACGAGGAAGGCCCAGGTGCCGGCGAGGAAGACCCGGCGGGCGCCGAAGCGGTCGGACAGCGCGCCCATGGTGAGCAGCAGTGCGGCGAAGGTGAGGGTGTATCCGTTGACCACCCACTGGAGCCCGGAGAGGCCGCCGCCGATATCATCCCGGATGGCGGGCAGTGCCACGTTCACCACGCTGGTGTCGAGCAGCACCATGAAGTAGCCGAGCGAAAGACCCAGCAGCAGAAGCCCTTTGCGCCGGATCCCGGCCCCGGGCTTGACACCCGCCGCAGCGCTCTCTCCTTGTGCGGCCGTCACCGTCGATGACTGCGAGGACATAGTTGTTCCCTTCTCCATTACTGATTCGGAATGACGAATTCGAGACAGCCGGGTCGTGAACCTGCGGCTGTTACAGCCTGGCGGGCGCCCAGGCGAAGGAGAAACGGGAAATTCCGATGGCACCATCGGAAGCACCGATGGTTCGGGGGAGGCCGAGAGATGCAGCTCCGTCAGCTGAACACGTTCCGCACTGTTGCCGAAACGCTCAATATCACGCGGGCGGCCGAGCGGCTGAATTATGCCCAGTCGAGTGTCACCGAGCAGATCCAGTCACTCGAAGCGGATCTCGGAGTGGCCGTGTTCGACCGTTCCGGCCGCCGGCTGCGGCTCACCGCGGCGGGCAGCCGCCTGGTCGGATACGCCGAGCGGATGCTCCAGCTCGCCGAGGAGGCCAGGGCCGCGGTGGCGGGCATGGCCGACCCGGCCGACGAACTCGCCATCGGTGCGCCGGAAACGCTCTGTGTGTACCGGCTGCCTTCCTTGCTGACCCGGTTCCGCGAGACCCATCCGAACATCCGGGTCGTACTGCGGCCGGGCAACCGGTCGGAGTCGCGCGCCGGGGTGCGCGAGGGAACCCTGGACCTCTGCTTCACATTCGGACCGCCGCCCGTGGAGCCGGAGTTCGAGAGCATGGCGCTGGCTCCCGAGACCGTCGTCGTGGTGGCGCCCCCCGGGCATCCGCTGACCAGGATGAAGGAAGTGAGCACGGCGGAACTGGCGGGCGCGGAGTTCCTGGTGACCGAGCCCGGTTGCAGCTACCGCAGGATGTACGACGAGACACTCGGCAGCGTCCGGGGACCGCGTCCGACCGTGGTGGCCGAGCTCACCAGCATCGGGGCGCTGCGCAGTTGCGTCGCCGAGGGGATGGGCTGCGCGCTGCTTCCGCAGATCGCGGTGGCGGCCGACCTGGCACGGGGCACGGTGGAGACGGTCCCGTGGACCAACGCCCGCCGCGAGACACCGCTGCATGTCTCTTGGCGCGCCCAGGGCACCCCGTCGCCGAGTCTCCGACCCTTCCTGGACACCGCACGCGAACTGCTCGGCAGCCCGGCAGCAGCCGCCGGTCGGCGCCGCGACCCGGATCGCGGCGCTCCCGCCGACCGTGCCCCGGCCAATAACGGGCTGCCCCTGCGTGGAGACACCTGACCAGCAGAGATGGCTGATCAGGAACGGTTCGTTCCGCGATTGTCGGACCCGTCCTGTTGTATGGGGGCATGGAGCACACGAGCAACGCGGATCTGCGCACCGAGGCCGACACGGTCCTCGCCCGCCTCGTCGGGGACCCCACCGGCACCGCGCGGCTGCGCGAGGACCAGTGGCGGGCCATCGAGGCGCTGGTCGCCGACAAGCGGCGGGCGCTCGTCGTGCAGCGCACCGGCTGGGGCAAGTCCGCGGTGTACTTCGTGGCGACCGCCCTGCTGCGGGCCGCCGGAGCGGGCCCGACCGTGATCGTCTCCCCGCTGCTCGCGCTGATGCGCAACCAGGTCGAGGCCGCGGCCCGAGCGGGCATCAGCGCCCGGACGATCAACTCCGCCAATCCGGAGGAGTGGGACGCCATCCAGGCCGAGGTCGCGGCGGGCGCCGTGGACGTGCTGCTCGTATCGCCGGAACGCCTCAACAACCCGGATTTCCGGGACAACGTGCTGCCCAAACTGTCCGCCGCGACGGGCCTGCTCGTGGTGGACGAGGCGCACTGCATCTCCGACTGGGGCCACGACTTCCGCCCCGACTACCGCCGGCTGCGCACCATGCTGGTCGAACTGCCGCCGGGCGTACCGGTGTTGGCCACCACCGCGACCGCGAACGCCCGGGTGACGGCGGACGTGGCCGAGCAGCTGGGCACCGGCGGCGGCTCGGACGCGCTGGTGCTGCGCGGCCCCCTCGACCGCGAGAGCCTGAGCCTGAACGTGCTCTCGCTGCCGGACGCCGCCCACCGGCTCGCCTGGCTCGCCGACCACCTCGCCGACCTGCCGGGCTCCGGGATCATCTACACGCTGACGGTCGCGGCGGCCGAGGAGATCACCGCGTATCTGCGCCAGCGCGGGCACACGGTCGCGTCGTACACCGGCAAGACGGAGAACGCGGACCGCCAGCAGGCGGAGGACGATCTGCTCGCCAACCGGGTCAAGGCCCTGGTCGCCACGTCCGCGCTCGGCATGGGCTTCGACAAGCCGGACCTGGGCTTCGTCGTGCACCTGGGCTCGCCCTCCTCCCCCATCGCCTACTACCAGCAGGTGGGCCGGGCGGGCCGAGGAGTGGCCCATGCGGAGGTGCTGCTGCTGCCGGGCCGCGAGGACGAGGCGATCTGGAAGTACTTCGCTTCGGTGGCCTTCCCGCCCGAGGAGCAGGTGCGGCGCACCCTGGACGTGCTGGCGCAGACGGACCGGCCGATGTCGCTGCCCGCCCTGGAACCGCTGGTGGAGCTGCGGCGCACCCGCCTGGAAACGATGCTGAAGGTGCTCGACGTGGACGGCGCGGTGCGCCGCGTCAAGGGCGGCTGGACCACCACGGGTCAGCCCTGGGTGTACGACACCGAGCGGTACGCCTGGGTTGCCCGGCAGCGCTCGGCCGAGCAGCAGGCGATGCGCGACTACGCCTCGGCCACGGGCTGCCGGATGGAGTTCCTGCGCCGCCAGCTGGACGACGAGCAGGCCGCGCCGTGCGGGCGCTGCGACAACTGCGCGGGCGCGCGCTTCACGGCGGACGTGTCCGGTACGGCACTGGACGCCGCGCGCGGCGAACTGACCAGGCCCGGTGTCGAGGTGGAGCCCCGCAAGATGTGGCCCACGGGTCTCGCCGCGGTCGGCATCGACCTCAAGGGACGCATCGCGGCGGGCGAACTGGCCTTCCCCGGAAGGGCCTTGGGGCGCCTTTCGGACATCGGCTGGGGCAACCGGCTGCGCCCGATGCTCGCGCCGGGCGCCCCGGACGGGCCGGTGCCGGACGATGTGGTGCAGGCGGTGGTGAGCGTGCTCGCCGACTGGGCGAAGGGTCCGGGCGGCTGGGCCTCGGGCGAGGCCGGCGCACCGGCCCGGCCCGCCGGAGTGGTGACCGTGCCCTCGCGCACCCGGCCCGCCCTGGTCGAGTCCCTGGGTGCCCGGATCGCCGAGATCGGCCGGATGCCGCTGCTCGGCCGGCTCGCCTACGCGCAGGGCCCGGCGGGTGAGCGGGTCCCGCAGTCCAACAGCGCCCAGCGGGTGCGCGCGCTGCACCACGCGTTCACGGTCCCGGACGCGCTGGCGGCCGCGCTGGCCGAGACGGGGGGGCCGGTGCTCCTGGTCGACGACGCCTGCGACACGGGCTGGACGCTGGCAGTGGCGGCCAGGCTGCTGCGCCGCTCCGGAGCCGAGGGGGTGTTCCCACTGGTCCTGGCCGCCCAGTCGTAACGGCGGGGGTGACCCCGCTGGAGGCTGGGCAGGGATATGAGTGCCATACCCGTCGATTCAGGTCAGCGGCGTCAATTGCTCGTTGCCGCCCGACCGTACGGCAGCGAGAATTGGACCCGCCCCCGCACGGTCCCCCTGTGGTCCGGATGGGCTGTGCCGTGGTGCGCCCTCACCCGACCCTGCCCGCACTGTGGGCGCGTATCCGGAAGGGAGGACCATGACCTTCGGATTCGCTCCGTCCGCAGCCTCGGCAGCAGTGTCCACCCCCATAGCGGCCGAGTCCGCGAACCGTTTCGGCAGGATCCTGGAGCCCGCCGAATGGGCCGCGGCCGGGATCCCGCTGCTCCGAAATCCCCGCGAGGTCGTCAGCGGACTGCACGCCCGGCACCTGCCGACACCCACGACCGCCGTGATCGCGGTGCTCGACCACGAGGAGCGGCTCGCCGCCAGCGCGTCGTTCAGCCGCCGCGCCGCACCGGCCGACGGCTGGGAGTTCCGCAACGCTCTCCTCGCGCACCTGCGCCGGGTGATCCCGCACGACCTGCGCCGCCGAACGCCGGTACGCACCGCCGTGCTGCTCTACTGCCGGGACGGCGACGAACGCTGGACGGAGGAGGACGGCGCCTGGATGTGGGGCCTGCGGGACGCCTGCACCCTGCACGGGCTGCGCTGCGGTGCGTACATCACGCTCACGCGGGGCGGCTGGCAGGTCCTCGGCGAGGGGCGGGGCGGCCGCCGCCCCAGTTCCACGGCCGGGCCCGGCTCCCTGGCCGACGCCGAGTGCGAACTGGCCGAGCCGCTGCCGCTGCGCTCGGGAACGGGCACGGTGGAAATGCTGCGGCGGACCGCGGCGCGCTGAACCGTTCCGGCACGGCCGGCGCCATGCCGGGCGGACGCCGCGCCACCGGCGGTAGGCGGGTCGGGCACATCCTCCCGGGCTGCTCGGAGCCACGCGTGTCCTGAACCCTGCCAGCGCGCCCTGCGCCGTGCCCCCGCCGGACGGCAGTAGGGCACGGCGGCACGACCCTTCAGGCACGCCCGGGTTCCGGAACGCTCGCTCCGGATTCCGTCCTGACCCGCGAGGACCCGCAACCGCGGGCAACTCCCCGCTCGGGCCAGGAGTTCAGACTCCGGCGCCGAGCGCCGCGTTGATGCGCTGCGGGTCGCCGCAGACGATGAGCAGCGCCTCGGCGCGGCCCAGTGCGAGCGGCAGCGCGGCAGCCGCCGAGTCGTCGTCGGAGTTGACGGCGACGACCACGACCGGCCGGGCCGAGGCACGTCCCACGGCGGTTGCACCGGCGTAGAAGACGTCGTCACGGGCATCGTGCTGGGCCCAGTACGCGTCCTCTCCGAAGGACAGCTCGTGCGCCGCCCACGGGTGGAGCTCACCGGTGGTGAGGACCAGGATGTCGCCCGGCGCGCGGCCGGAGTCGAGCAGCAGGTCCACCGCTTCGCCCGCGGCGTCGAGCGCACCGTCGGACGGGGCCGGGATCAGCTGGATCTGCGGCCCGGTGGACTGCTCCGGCCGGGGCGCCGGGGTCGGCGCGGCGGGGCTGTGCGTCCGCTGCGCGGGGGGCGTGGGCCGGGCCGGGCCGGGTCCCGGACGTCCGGGACGCGGTGCGGCCGCGGGACGCGGACCGGGTACGGGGCGAGGGGTCTGCGCGGTGCGGCCGGCGGCCGGAGTGACGCGGGGACCCTGGGCACTCTCGTGAATCTGAGGCTCCTCGGGGATGAGAGGCATGAATGGATGTCTATCAAATGCCGGTGAAGGCGTCACCGGCGGGTGGGCACAAAGGTGCGATCGGGGCGGAGTCTCCCCGCAACTGGGCGGGAAAGTCCAGGGATTTCGGGCCGTGGCACCGGACTTCCGGACATCCGCGAAGCGGATCGGAAGGCTCCGGGAACCGAGCCTCACGGTGAGGGAAACGGACCGAAAACCTCCGGACTCGTCCGGAATCCGGGTCAGAAGTCGAAGCCGAGCTGTCCCCCGCTTTCGAGTGCGGCCGCCTCCGCGGAGAGCCGCGTCTTCTTCAGGTGCCGCCACTGGGGCAGCGCGTCCAGATACGACCACGACAGCCGGTGGTAGGGAGTGGGACCCCACTCCTCCAGCGCCACCTTGTGCACGGGCGAGGGGTAGCCGGCGTTCTCGGCGAAGCCGAATCCCGCGTACTCCCCCTGCGCGTCCCCCAGTTCGGCCATCATCGCGTCCCTGCGCACCTTGGCGATCACCGAGGCGGCCGCCACCGCGATACAGGACTGGTCGCCCTTGATCACCGTGCGGACCTTCCAGGGCAGGCCGAGGTAGTCGTGCTTTCCGTCGAGGATCACCGCGTCGGGCCGCACCGGCAACGCCTCCAGGGCGCGCACGGCGGCCAGCCGCAGGGCCGCAGTCATGCCCAGCTCGTCGATCTCCTGCGGCGAGGAGTCACCGAGCGCGTACGCGGTGACCCAGCCCTCCAGTACCGCGGCGAGCTCGGTGCGGCGTTTGGGGCTGATCAGCTTGGAGTCGGTGAGCCCGGCCGGCGGGCGTCGCAGTCCGGTGACGGCGGCGCACACCGTGACGGGACCGGCCCACGCCCCGCGTCCGACTTCGTCGACACCGGCGACGATCTTGGCTCCGGTGGTGGCGCGAATCGAGCGCTCGACGGTGTGGGTGGGTGGTTCGTACGGCATGGCGCCTGCAAGGTTACGCCGCCGGAGGCCGCCCGCGACACCCAGGTCGCCAGGGAGCCTGGCCGGGCCCGCGCGGGGGCCGCACCGAAGCCGTACAGAGGTCGCGCCGAGGCCGCGTTCAGCCGACGTGCGGACGCAGCAGCGGCACCATCACCTCGTCGATCATCGCGGCGATGTCCTCGTCGCTCCATTCGCTGCCGCACACCTTCGAGCGGAACATCATCAGCCCCGGGATCACATCGAAGACCAGCTCACCGGTGGCGTCCGGGCGCACGTCACCACGCTCGATCCCCCGCCGCACCACCTCACGGAACAGCCGGTTGGAGGGCTCGATCACCCGGCGCACGATCAGCGAGTGGAACCGGTCGGCCACAGCGTGGTCGCATTCGTAAAGCACCGAACGCAGTGCGTAGCCGGATCGCGAGTACATCGTCCCGCGGATCCGCCGACACAGCTGGTAGAGGTCCTCGCGTACGGAACCGTGGTCCCCCGCCTCGTCGAGGCTCGGGAGTCCGGACTGCAGCGCGTCCGCGACCAGGTCCTCCTTGGAGGGCCAGCGACGGTAGACCGCGGCCTTCCCGGTCTGCGCGCCGGCAGCCACGCCCTCCATCGTGAGCCCGCTCCAGCCGACCGTGCTCAGCTGCTCCAGCGCGGCGTCGAGGATCGCCTGTTCCAGAACGGGACCCCGGCGACGCAGCGAGACGGGCTGCGCCCCGGTGGCGGTGGCGCGCGAAGTGGCCATCTTCTTCTCTCCGTTGGGGACTCTCCGCGGGGACGGACATCCCCCTGTTGGGGACGGGTGCCCCCAACTGCCGGGGACGGGTGCGGCAACCGTTGGGGACGGGGCTTGCAGCGTATGCGCGCGGTGGCACTCCGCGTTCCATGGTGGCCCCGCGTCACCCCGATGTTCCAGACGCCGCAAGGCCTCGCCGAGGCCCAACTCACAAGGAAAACCCTTGTGTTCACTCCGGGCCACTCACTATCGTCACCCATTAGTGAACGGAAGCGTTCACTACGGCTTTCAGGGGGACCCAGTGACGCCCAACCAGATCGGCACGGCCCAGCAAACCAAAGCCCGCCCCGGCCCCAAGGACCGGTCGGCCCGGCCCGGCATAGCCCTGACCGTCATCGCGGCATGCCAGCTGATGGTGGTGCTCGACGCCACCATCGTGAACATCGCTCTGCCCCACATCCAGACCGCCCTCGGTTTCTCCACCAACGACCTCACCTGGGTCATCAACGCCTACGCGCTCACCTTCGGCGGGCTGCTGCTGCTCGGTGGCCGGGCCGGTGACCTGCTCGGCCGGCGCCGGATGTTCATCACCGGCATCCTGGTCTTCACGCTCGCCTCGCTCCTCGGCGGATTCGCCCAGGAGCCATGGCAGTTGCTCGCGGCACGCGCCCTGCAGGGCATCGGCGGAGCGATCGCCTCGCCGACCTCGCTGGCCCTGATCGCGACGACGTTCCCGGAGGGCCCGGAACGAAACCGCGCATTCGGAGTGTTCGCCGCCGTCTCGGCCGGTGGCGGCGCCATCGGTCTGCTCGCGGGCGGCATGCTCACCGACTGGCTGAACTGGCGCTGGGTCCTGTTCGTCAATGTGCCCATCGGCGTGTTCATCGCCTTCCTCGCACCCCGCTTCATCAAGGAGTCGGAACGCCATCCGGGCCGCTTCGACCTCACCGGCGCGCTGGCCTCCACGCTGGGCATGGCGGCCTTGGTCTACGGGTTCATCCGGGCCTCGACGGACGGCTGGAGCGACCCGCTCACGCTCGCCTCGTTCGGCGCGGCCGTGGTCCTGCTGCTCGCGTTCATCGCGGTGGAGCGCCGTTCGGCCCAACCCATCACGCCCTTGCGGATGTTCGCAGACCGCAACCGTTCCGGTACGTACGTGATGATGCTCAGCCTGGCCGCGGCGATGTTCGGCATGTTCTTCTTCATCGTGCTGTTCGTGCAGAACGTGCTGCACTACAGCCCGATCAAGGCGGGTCTGGCCTTCCTTCCGGTGACCGTCGCGATCGTCACGGGCGCCGGGATCTCCTCCAATCTTCTGCCGAAGCTCGGTCCCAAACCCTTCATGGTGACCGGCACCGCCCTCACGGGCCTCGGCATGGCCTGGCTCACCCAGATCGCCCCCGGCAGCTCGTACGCCGGCGGGATCCTCGGCCCGATGCTGATGTTCGGCTTCGGCATGGGCCTCAACTTCGTCACCCTCACCCTGACCGCCGTCTCCGGCGTCGCCGACCAGGAATCCGGTGCCGCCTCAGGCCTGTTGAACGCCACCCAGCAGGTCGGCGGCGCGCTCGGCCTGTCCATCCTGACCACCGTGTTCGGCACCGCGAGCCGCCACGAGGCCACCACCCAGGTCAAGGACTTCCTGGCGAACGGCTCGGCCGAGCAGAAGGCGGCCTTCGTCAAGTCCCGTCAGCTGCCCGCCCCTTGGAGCGACGAGGTCCTCGCCCACGGCATCGGCACCGCGTTCATCGCCGCCGTCGCCCTGGTCGCCCTCGCGATCGTCACCGCGGTCTTCGTCATCCAGGTCCGCAAGAGCGACCTGGAGGCCCTGAGCGGCACGACCGGGAGCGCCGCACTCTAGACACACGCCCCGGGGTACGTGTTTGGGCCCGCCCCGTCCGCACCGAGCGGGCGGGGCGGCCAGGTTCGTCGTGGCAGGCAGGCCGAGGGGTCAGCGGACCGGAGCGGCCGGGACCCAGTCCGGCAAGTCCTCCGTGCGGTCCAGCCAGGCGGCAGGGGGCGCCCCGGCCCGGCCGGCCGCGACCACCCCGCCCACGATCGCGCAGGTCGTGTCGACGTCGCCGCCCACCTGCGCGGTCGTCCAGAACGCCCGCTCGTACGCGCCGAGCCCGCGCGCCGCCGACCACAACGCGAACGGCACCGTGTCGTGCGCACTGGTGCGCCGGCCGGAGCCGAGCACCGCGGCCACCGTCCCCGCATCGTCGTAGTCGAGCATGTCCCGCGCACGCCGCAGCCCGGCACCGACGGCGCTGCGCGGAACCAGCGCGATCACCCCGTCGAGCAGCTCGCCGGGGCCGGGAGGTCCCGCCGGGGCGGCGACGAGTGCTGCGGCCGCCGCGACGGCCATGGCCCCCACCACCGCCTCACGGTGCTGGTGCGTCGTGTACGACGAGATCTCCGCCTGGTGCGTGGCCTGTTCCGGATCGTCCGCGTACCAGGCGCCGAGCGGCGCGATCCGCATGGCGGAGCCGTTGCCCCAGGAGCCCTGCCCCTTGAACAGGGCGGACGCCAGCTCCCGCCAGTCCCCGCCCTCCCTGATCAGCCGGAGCATCCGGTTGACGGCGGGACCGTAGCCCCGGTCGAAGTCGTGGTGCTCGGCGAAGGACCGCGCGAGCGCGTCCTGATCGATCCGGCCGTACGAGGCCAGCACGCCGAGCACCGAACACGCCATCTCGGTGTCGTCGGTCCACTGCCAGAGGCCGTCGGGCAGTTCCCGGTTCTTCAGGCGGGGATAGTTGGCGGGCACGAAGAACTGGGAACCCAGCGCGTCGCCGACGGACAGCCCGCGCAGGCTGCCCAGCGCGCGTTCGAAGCGCGGGTCGAGTGATTCGGTCGAGGAGTCAGCGGTCATCGCTCAGCCACTCTATCCGGTGATCCCGTACGGTTCCGGGGCGCGCCAGCGCTCGAACGGCCGGTCCAGCGAGTACCGACCGTCGGCCCCGAGCAGCAGCGTCCTGGTCTCGGCGTTCCCCGGATTGGACAGCGACTCGAAGTCCGCCACGCTCCAGTGGAACCACCGCATGCAGAACAGCCTCATGGTCAGCCCGTGCGTGACCAGCAGCACGTTGGGCGGGTGGTCCGGCGCCTCGAAGCTGCGGTAGAGGCTCTCCAGGAACGCACCCACCCTGTCGTACACGTCGGCCCCCGACTCGCCCTGCGCGAACCGGTAGAAGAAGTGCCCGTACGCATCCCGGTAAGCCTTCTGCAATTTCACGTCGTCCCGGTCCTGCCAGTTCCCCCAGTCCTGCTCGCGGAGCCGCGGCTCCTCCCTGATCCGCACCTGCTCGGGGTCGAGGCCGAACGCCTGGAATGTCTCATGGGTCCGCCGGTAGGGCGAAACGTAGACGCTGACCCGTTCCCTTCCGAACATCGAGCGCAACTGCTCCCCGGTCGCCTCGGCCTGTCGCCGACCGGACTCGGTGAGCCTCAGCGCATGGTCCGGCTCGCGCTCGTACACGGTGTCGTCGGCATTGCCCTCCGACTCGCCGTGCCGGACGAGGACGATGCGCCGCGGTCTTGCCATGCCCAAACACTAGATCGCCCGCGCCTCAGTCGAGCAGTTGTCCGACCTCCATCCGGCGTATCCGCCCGTCGAAGCGCTGCCGCAGCCGTCGATCGTGGGACACGACCACGACGCTCCGTCCCATCCCGCCAAAGCCTCCTCCACTTCTTCGACCAGGCCGGGCGCCAGGTGGTTGGCCGACTCGTCCAGCAACAGCAGATCCGCGGGCCGTGCCAGCAACCGCGCGAGCGCCAGCCTTCGGCGTTGTCCAGCCGACAGCGAACCCACCGGCACGTGCAGGTCGCCTGGCCGCAGCAGCCCGTACGAGAGCAGCCGTTCGCTCTGTTCGTCCTCGCCGAGCGGGAGCCCCCACCCGAAGGCCGCCAGGACCCGCACCGCGGGGCGCGCGACAGGTATCTCCTGAGCGAGGTATCCGATCCGCCCCCGCCGCAGCACCGACCCGGCGTCAGGTTCCACCAGTCCCGCCAGAACCTTGAGCAGCGTCGACTTGCCTGCCCCGTTGCCGCCGTGGACCAGGACCTTCTCTCCGGCCGCCACAGCCATCTCCGGCACCGCCAGCCGGCCCCCGACCCGTACCCCCTTCGCCTCGACCAGCCATCCGCCCCCCGCTCTGTGCCCGCACCTCAGGCCCCATGCCCGCGCCCGGAACTGCTTCTGCCTCGCCACCCTTTCCCCGCGTATCGCTTCGGATGCCGTAGCCACGGCCGTGGTCATGCCCGCGGCTGGCGCCGCAGGGGCCGTCGGCACCGCCTCTGCCATCGATCCCTCCGACGCCGGGGGTGTGACCGGGCGGGCGGCGAAGCGCAGCGGCTCCGGCGGCTTGGCGACCGGGTCCGCCCGGAGCCTGCGCAACCGCTCCTGGGCGTTGCGGACACGTCCCGACACCAACGCCTGGACCCGGGCGCCGGCCCGGCAGGCTGCCCATCGTCCGCTCGCGGCCGGTCTCGGCCAACCCGAGCGCATGCATCGCCTTGTCGACGCGGGCGTCCGCCTCATACCCGCCGCGCAGTTCGAACGCGGTCAGCAGGTCCCCGTACTCGCCCAAACCGGCAGGGCTCGCCGCGCCGAGGTCGGCCTCCAGGTCGCGCAACCTCCTTTCCATCGTGCGGAGTTCGGTGAGGGCGAGGCCTATCGCGTCGCCGACGGTACGGTCCGGGGGGAGTTGCGGGGTCTGGGCCAGCAGCCCCGCACCTCCGTCGGCCACGGTCACCACCTCGCCCTCGTCGGGCTGTTCGAGCCCAGCGAGCAGGTGGAGCAGAGTGGACTTTCCGGCGCCGTTCTCCCCCACGATTCCTATGCGCTCGCCGGGGCGAATCGTCAGCGAAACCCTGTCGAGCAGCAGCGTGTCTCCGCGAGCCTTGGTCACGTCATGCAGAGAGATCTGAGTGGGCAAGGTCGCCTCCCCGGCGTTCGGCAGCAGGACACAGCAGGACTTCGAAATGCAACTTGCGTCGCGTTACGATGAGTCTGGCACACGTGGGCTATCTAATGCAACAGGAGTAGCAATTGAATATGTCACCCGGTTCCCAGCCCCTCAGCCCCCCTTCCGCCGAAGAGCCGACCGATGCCAATGCCCCAGCCACGCCACCAGCCACGCCCACAACCCCCGCCCCCGGCAGCCGACGTCCGGGCGGCCGTACCGCGCGCACCCGCGCCGCCGTGCGGGACGCCGTGCTCACCGGGCTGTCCGAGCACGGCTACCCGGGCCTCACCGTCGAGTACGTGGCCGAGCATTCGGGGGTGCACAAGACGACCCTGTACCGGCGCTGGGGCGGGCTCGAAGGGCTGGTCGCCGACGCCCTGGACCTGGCGGGTGAGGACGCCTGGACCCCGCCGGACACCGGCAGCCTGGAGGGCGATCTGCGCGCCCTGGCCCGCGAGGTGACGGACTCGTTCACGGATGCGGCCGCGGCCGCCGCTCCCACCGCGTTCATCGCCGCGGCATTCCAGTCACCGCGCGCGGCGGACGCGCTGCGCACGTTCTACACCGAGCGCTTCGGGCGCTGCGAAGCCGTTGTCCGGCGCGCGGTCGAGCGGGGCGAGGTACCCGCCGACACCGAGGCCGGCGCACTGGTGCGGGCGGTCTCGGCGCCTCTCTTCCTGCGCCTGTTCATCACGCGCGAGCCGATCGACACGCGCCTCGCGGACCAGGCGGCCGCGGCCGCGTTCGCCGCGGCCCAGGCAGGGGCGTTCATCAAGTCCCCTACTGATGAAGGGAGTTGATTCAGACCGTCCAGTCCCCGTCGAGTTGGACGACATCGCCAGTCAGCGCCGCCACATCGGTCTCGGTCTGCGCCCGCAGCGAGAGCCGCTCGACCCGCTCGGCCCGGTACTTGCCGTGCTCGGCCGCCGACTGCCACATGGACAGCACCAGGAACTCATGGCCGGGCGCCTCGGCGAACACCCCGCGCAGCATGCCCGGCGACCCGGCCATCGCGGGGTTCCAGACCTTCTCCTGCATCAGCGCGAAGTGGTCGACCCGTTCCTCGTGCACTTTGCAGTGAGCAACGCGGACCACGTCCGCGTCGGTGAAGCGCGGCTCGAAGCCGGTCTTCACGTCGAAGCGATGGTCGAAGAGCTTCACTTCGATGTCCTTGTATGTGCCGGACTGCGCGGCGGCGAGCCGGTCGTGCGCCCGCGCCATAAAGGAGTCGTAGAACGCCCGGCTCTCCCAGAAAGCGAAGACATGCGCCACATCCGGCCGCCTCCGACTCCAGCCGCCACTCTGCCCCCGGAAACCGGGCTCGCCCAGTAACCCCGCCCATTTCCGCTGCCCGCGCTCAAAACCGCGGCGGTCCACCACGGTGCAGCGAATCCACTTGACCAGCACCGCGCCATCGTACGGCGGGAATCCACGCCCCGGTCATGCTCCGGCGGACTACTTCCGCAGCAATATGTCCCACCGCCCGAAACCCAGTTCAATGCCGAACGCGGGGTCGAGAATCCCGCTCATGCAACCCGCCCCCCAATGCGCCCAGTTGTACGAGGTCCTGCTGCTCCATCACGATAGCGAAGACCTCTGACAACACCCGTCCGAGCTCGTCCGCTGGCACTCTGCGCCGCTCCACCGTTCCGTCCGTACGCACCGTGGTCAACTCGTCCCTGACCAGGGCCCGCCGCGCTCCGGGTGAGGTCCGCTGCGCCACGATCTGGCCCACGAAACGGGACTGGGGGTGCGAGGAACTGTAGTGGTTCATCATCGTGAAGTCGGCCGGATAGACGGTCTGCGGGGCGAAGGCATAGAGGTCGACCCATCCCTCGGGCCGCAATGACCGCAGCACATGAGTTCCGTCGCCTTCGGTACGCACCCCGAAGGTCCAGCCGCCCTGCTCCACCACCGCGCCGTCCTTCAGCGGCACCGGTTCGAGCGGTCCCTGATTCCCGAACCCCGTGTCGCAGAGCCACGGTTCACCGTCGACCGTGGCCACCAGCAGCGCATGGGTCACCGGCAGCGGCGTTCCGCTTGTCCGGACGCGGGCACCACGCCCGCCGAACTCGAACCCGAGCCGCTCCAGTACGGCGGCGAACAGCGAGTTCTGCTCGTAGCAGTAGCCTCCGCGCGCCTGCCCAACAAGCTTGCCCAGCAGGCTCTTCACGTCCAGCGGCACGGGCCGGCCGAGGGCCACGTCCAGATTCTCGAATGGGATCGCCGCCACGTGCGCCCGGTGCAGCGCCCGCAGAGTTCGCAGCGTGGGCTCGGTGTCACCGCCGTAGCCGATCCGCTCGAAGTACGCTTCCAGGTCGGCGTCTTGACCGTTCCACATCGTGATCCCCCGAAGGCCCCGGGGACCCTGTCGGCCCCCACCCCGCACAATGATCACCGCGCCCGGCGCCGCACACCAAACCATTCCTCGAACGGCTTCACAACAGCGGGCGCGTACCCCGACAGCCCGAGCACCGCCGACGGCCGCCTCAAGTCAGCTGCGTGTCAGGGGAGTTACGTGGCGCAGTACGCCATCGGCCGACCGCCGGATTCCTCCTGGAGCGTGACAGCATGGGAAGCACGCGGGGGCGGCAGGGCGGACTCGGGGAGGGGTTTGGATGGGCGGCATCAGCAAAGGGCTCGGAATGGTCGAGGTGGCACTCCGATGGGATCCCAGCCCGCTCGGCTCACCCGCCCACGACCTCGACGTGGTCGCGGGGGTCTATCCGACGCTCGCCCCGTACGGACCGCCCGACTATGTGGTGTCCTTCGGCAGCCGCTCCCCCGACGGCACCATTGACCTCAACCGGGACAGTCAGACCGGCCAGGGCCTCGGCTACGACGAGGTCATGACCCTGGACCTCGCCCGGGTGCCGGCGGAGCACACGCGCGTGGTGGTCGGCGTGGTCATCCAACAGCGGGCGGGGCGCCGCGTCTTCGGTGATGTGGCCAACCCGGGGGTCCGTCTCCGTGACGGATACGTCGAACTGTCGAACCACGACTTCCGAGAGGTCGCCGACGCCAAGGCCGCAACGGTGGCGGAGTTCAGTCGAGGCGAGTCCGGCGCCTGGGAATTCCGGGAGAACATCCACGGATTCGACCTTGACCCGGATGCCTTCATCGCCGCTATGGGTGCCGCGACCGCCTGACGCCTGGGACGGCCCTGTTCTTGGCGCGTCACGGGCACGACTAAGGGGACCGGCGCTTGCCGATCCCCTTAGTGCACTGCTGCTCAGCTAAACATGCGCGCTACGCCGGACGATCCGTCCCGCGCGATTCCGCTCAGTATCAGCTGCAACCGCTGGTGGAGCCGCAGCCCTCGCAGATGTAGCAGGAGCCGGCCCGCTGCATCTTCGTACCGCAGGAGAAGCAGAGCGGCGCGTCGGCGCTGATGCCGAGCTGCATCTCCACGAGCTCCGCCGAGGTGTGCGCGACCTTGGGGGCTTCGACCGGGAGCGGCTTCGGGGCGGCGACAGCCTTCAGAATCTCCGTCTGGCGCGGCGCGGACTGCGCCAGCCCCTCGACGTCCATCTCGTCGTCCTCAAGGGTCGGCTCGTACGAACCGGTCTCCAGGTGACGCTGACGCTCCTCGGCGGAGTGGATGCCGAGTGCCGAGCGGGTCTCGAACGGCAGGAAGTCCAGCGCCAGGCGGCGGAAGATGTAGTCGACGATCGACTGCGCCATCCGCACGTCCGGGTCGTCCGTCATGCCGGCCGGCTCGAAGCGCATGTTAGTGAACTTCGAGACGTACGTCTCCAGCGGCACGCCGTACTGGAGGCCGACGGAGACGGCGATGGAGAAGGCGTCCATCATGCCCGCGAGGGTCGAGCCCTGCTTCGACATCTTCAGGAAGACCTCGCCCAGACCGTCGTCCGGGTAGGAGTTGGCGGTCATGTAGCCCTCGGCGCCACCGACGGTGAAGGAGGTGGTGATCCCCGGGCGGCCCTTCGGGAGGCGCTTGCGGACCGGGCGGTACTCGACGACCTTCTCGACCGCGGTACGGATGGTGTCCTCGGCCTTGGCGGTGACCGCCTCCTTCTCCTTCTCCTTGGTCTTGGCGGAGAGGGGCTGGCCGACCTTGCAGTTGTCGCGGTAGATGGCGAGCGCCTTGACGCCCATCTTCCACGCCTCGAAGTAGACCTCTTCGACGTCCTCGACCGTGGCGGTCTCGGGCAGGTTGACCGTCTTGGAGAGCGCGCCCGAGATCCACGGCTGGATGGCCGCCATCATGCGGACGTGGCCCATCGCGGAGATGGAACGCTCACCCATGGCGCAGTCGAAGACCTCGTAGTGCTCGGTCTTCAGGCCGGGGGCGTCGATGACGTTCCCGTGCTCGGCGATGTGGGCGACGATCGCCTCGATCGCCTCCTCCTGGTAGCCGAGGCGGCGCAGCGCCTGCGGCACCGTGCCGTTGACGATCTGCATCGAGCCGCCGCCGACCAGCTTCTTGAACTTGACCAGGGCGAGGTCGGGCTCCAGGCCGGTGGTGTCGCAGGACATCGCGAGACCAATGGTGCCGGTGGGCGCGATGACCGAAGCCTGCGCGTTGCGGAAACCGTTCTTCGCGCCGAGGTGGATGACGTCCTGCCAGGCCTCCGTGGCGGCGGCCCAGATCGGGTTGTCCAGGTCGTCCACGTGGACGGCCGCGGCGTTGGCGTCGGCGTGCTGCTTCATGACGCGCTGGTGCGGCTCGGCGTTGCGGGCGTAACCGTCGTACGGGCCGACGACCGCGGCGAGCTCCGCGGAGCGCTTGTACGAGGTGCCCGTCATCAGGGAGGTGATGGCGCCGGCGAGGGCGCGGCCGCCGTCCGAGTCGTAGGCGTGGCCCGTGGCCATCAGCAGGGCGCCGAGGTTGGCGTAGCCGATGCCCAGCTGGCGGTAGGCGCGGGTGTTCTCGCCGATCTTCTGGGTCGGGAAGTCCGCGAAGCAGATGGAGATGTCCATCGCGGTGATGACGAGCTCGACGACCTTGGCGAAGCGCTCCACCTCGAAGGACTGGCGGCCCTTGCCGTCGTCCTTGAGGAACTTCATCAGGTTCAGGGAAGCGAGGTTGCAGGACGTGTTGTCCAGGTGCATGTACTCGCTGCACGGGTTCGAGCCGTTGATGCGGCCGGACTCGGGGCAGGTGTGCCAGTGGTTGATGGTGTCGTCGTACTGGATGCCGGGGTCCGCACAGGCCCAGGCGGCCTCGGCCATCTTGCGGAAGAGGGACTTGGCGTCGACCTCTTCGATGACGTCGCCGGTCATGCGGGCGCGCAGACCGAACTTGCCGCCGGTCTCGACGGCCTTCATGAACTCGTCGTTCACGCGGACCGAGTTGTTGGCGTTCTGGTACTGGACGGACGTGATGTCGTCGCCGCCCAGGTCCATGTCGAAGCCCGCGTCGCGCAGCGCGCGGATCTTCTCCTCTTCCTTCACCTTGGTCTCGATGAAGTTCTCGATGTCGGGGTGGTCGACGTCGAGGATGACCATCTTGGCCGCGCGGCGCGTGGCGCCACCGGACTTGATGGTTCCGGCGGAGGCGTCGGCACCGCGCATGAAGGAGACCGGACCGGAGGCGTTGCCGCCGGAGGACAGGAGCTCCTTGGAGGAGCGGATGCGGGAGAGGTTCAGGCCGGCGCCGGAGCCGCCCTTGAAGATCATGCCCTCTTCCTTGTACCAGTCGAGGATCGACTCCATGGAGTCGTCGACGGCCAGGATGAAGCAGGCGGAGACCTGCTGCGGCTGGGGCGTGCCGACGTTGAACCACACCGGCGAGTTGAAGCTGAAGATCTGGTGCAGGAGTGCGTACGCCAGCTCGTGCTCGAAGATCTCGGCGTCGGCGGGCGAGGCGAAGTAGCTGTAGTCCTCACCGGCCTTGCGGTACGTCTTGACGATCCGGTCGATGAGCTGCTTGAGGCCGGTCTCGCGCTGCGGGGTGCCGACGGCCCCGCGGAAGTACTTGCTGGTGACGATGTTGACCGCGTTCACCGACCAGAAGTCGGGGAACTCGACGCCACGCTGCTCGAAGTTGATCGAGCCGTCGCGCCAATTGGTCATGACGACGTCACGGCGCTCCCAGGCCACCTCGTCGTACGGATGCACGCCGGGGGTGGTGTGGATGCGCTCGATACGCAGACCCTTGGTGGCCTTGGATCCCTTGGCTCGGGAACCTCGTGCCGGGCCGCTCGCCGTCTCTGTCATTGCCGCCTCCCATACGCGGGCAAAAACGCCCAAAAGTGCCTGAATGTTCCCAAGGCACGGTGTTTGTCTGGTGCCACGGGCGCAGCAGAAGCACCCCTGACAGGTCCTGGATTGCCGCCGATCGGCGACCGCGGGCCGGTCCGGCCCTTCGGTCAGTCGGCAGCGGTGGCGGGCACGGGGACCTCGGGGGTCGCGCCGGCCACGCACTCGTCTGATTGGCCTGCTGGAGGCCGCCGCTCGCGGAGTTCCACGATGGCGGCCTCGAAGTCTTCGAGCGTGTCGAAAGCTCGGTAAACGGACGCGAAGCGCAGGTACGCGACGAGGTCGAGCTCCTGCAACGGGCCGAGTATGGCGAGACCCACGTCGTGGGTGGTCAGCTCGGCGCTGCCGGTGGCGCGCACCGCCTCTTCGACCCGCTGGCCGAGCTTGGCGAGGGCGTCCTCGGTGACGGGCCGCCCCTGGCATGCCTTGCGGACGCCGGAGATGACCTTGGTGCGGCTGAAGGGCTCGGTCACGCCCGATCGCTTGATCACCATCAGTGAGGCCGTCTCCACCGTCGTGAAGCGGCGGGAGCAGTCGGGGCACTGACGGCGCCGGCGGATCGACGTTCCGTCGTCGGTCGTACGACTGTCGACGACCCGGCTGTCAGGGTGCCTGCAGAAGGGGCAGTGCATGGTTCCCAACCCTCCTTCACAGCACGACTGAATAGCCTCGCAGGGCCGGAAATCCGCCCGCGAAGCGACCACAAGCATAGGCGATGGCCAGGGTCTTGATGGACCATGGACCACAACTTCTGGGCAGCTGCACCAATCCAACCACTAGATCTAGGGTTTCGCCGCCTGGCACGCCCTACCGCGTGTCGCTGGATCCCGACTGCGGCCCGGCCCGTTCCGGCCGCCCACGAGATTACGGGAAGCGCGTGGCAGCCGTGGATTGAGGGGGTGCCGGATGACAGACTGTGCGTCGCCGCACCGCCGCCGCAAGCGACTCGCGGCAGCCACCGGAAAGGCCCTTTGGGGGGGTCGCAAAGCGTCGGCCCCGGCGGTGAAGGGTACCGTAATGGCCCGAATTGCCGTTCGACGGGCCCCCGGTCGGGACTCGCACATACACCCACCCGCACGGCCACGTAATGCGTTCTGTATTTTTTCACTCGAACGTGTGTTTGGCGCAACCTTTCGAAAGCAACTACCGTTGTCCAGCTAGGGAGACCATTTCGAGAGGGGCCGACGTGACCACCACCGCAGACAGTGCCACCATCACTGCCCAGGACCGCTCCCAGACCCGACTTGAGCCGGTGCATGCCATGAATGACGCAGTCACGAACTCGGGGGCGGACGCCGCGCGGCCTGCCCGTTCCCTGCCCGGCCGACCTCCAGGGATCAGGGCGGACAGCTCCGGGCTCACCGACCGGCAGCGGCGGGTCATCGAAGTCATCCGGGACTCCGTGCAGCGGCGTGGCTACCCGCCGTCGATGCGGGAGATCGGTCAGGCCGTCGGCCTCTCCAGCACCTCGTCCGTCGCCCACCAGCTGATGGCTCTGGAGCGCAAGGGCTTCCTGCGCCGCGACCCGCACCGGCCGCGCGCGTACGAGGTCCGCGGCTCCGACCAGCCGAGCAGCCAGCCTACCGACACCACCGGCAAGCCCGCCGCCTCGTATGTGCCACTGGTGGGCCGGATCGCGGCCGGTGGCCCGATCCTCGCCGAGGAATCGGTCGAGGACGTCTTCCCTCTCCCCCGCCAGCTGGTCGGCGACGGTGAACTGTTCGTCCTCAAGGTCGTCGGCGACTCGATGATCGAAGCCGCTATCTGCGACGGGGACTGGGTCACGGTGCGCCGCCAGCCCGTCGCCGAGAACGGTGACATCGTCGCCGCGATGCTGGACGGCGAGGCCACGGTCAAGCGTTTCAAGCGCGAGGACAACCACATCTGGCTGCTTCCGCACAACGCCGCCTACCAGCCGATCCCCGGCGACGAAGCGACCATTCTGGGCAAGGTCGTGGCGGTGCTCCGGCGGGTCTGAACACCGCCGGCCCTGACCAGGCCCCGGGACCTCCTGCGCCGGTCCCGGGGTCCTGTTGTGTCAGCAAGCCCGCATCGGCCGGTGCCCCGCCCGCTCGTCGGCTTGTGCACCGGAGGCGGGACCAGCCCTAGTTGCCGTCGGCGTCTACTTGCCGTCGGCCTTGGCCGCCGCGTCGATCGCAGCGAGCGAGCGACGCGCCTGGTTACGGTCCGTGGTGTACCAGAAGTCCGGCAGCGAGGCCCGCAGGTAGCTGCCGTAGCGGGCATTGGCCAGCCGCGGATCGAGCACCGCGACCACGCCCCGGTCCCCGGTCGCCCGTACGAGACGGCCCGCGCCCTGAGCCATGAGCAGCGCGGCGTGGGTGGCCGCCACCGCCATGAAGCCATTGCCGCCGCCCTGCTCCACCGCCTTCTGGCGGGCGCTCATCAGCGGGTCGTCGGGGCGCGGGAACGGAATCCGGTCCATGATCACCAGCTGGCAGCTCGGTCCGGGCACATCCACCCCCTGCCAGAGGGACAGCGTGCCGAACAGGCAGGTCTTCGGGTCGGCGGCGAACGACTTGATCAACTCGCCCAGCGTCTCCTCGCCCTGGAGCAGGATCGGATGGTCCAGCCGACCACGCAGTTCCTCGGCGGCCGCCTGGGCGGCCCGCATCGAGGAGAACAGGCCGAGGGTGCGGCCGCCGGCCGCCTCGACCAGTTCGGCCAGCTCATCCATCATGTCGCCGCGCGAGCCCTCGCGGCCCGGCGTGGCCAGGTGCTTCGCGACGTAGAGGATGCCCTGCTTGGGGTAGTCGAAGGGCGAGCCGACGTCGAGGCCCTTCCACTGCGGCACATCCTCGCCACCGGTGCCCTCCGGGGCGAGACCGAGCGAGGCGCCCACCCCGTTGAAGTCGCCGCCCAGCTTGAGGGTGGCCGAGGTCAGGACGACTGAGCGGTCCGCGAAGAGCTTCTCCCTGAGCAGACCGGACACGGAGAGCGGGGCCACCCGCAACGAGGCGCCGAAGCGGTCGTGGCGCTCGTACCAGACGACGTCGTACTCGGAGCCGTTGGTGATGCGCTCCGCCACGTTGTGCACGTTCTCCACCATGGCGAGGGCCTGCTTGCGCACGGCGTCCTCGTCCTGGACGGACTTGTCGCGAGTGGATCCGATCGCCGAGATCACCGTACGGGCGGCATCACGCAGCGCCATCAGCGCATAGCCGAGGTCCTCCGGGATCTCCTCCAGGCGGCCGGGCAGGGCGAGCTCCATGAGCCGCTCGAAGCCTTCGGCGGCGGTCTGGAGCTGATCGGCCGCCTTCTCGTTGACCAGCTTGGCGCTGCGCCGCACGGCCCGGTTGACCTGGCCGGGGGTGAGCTCACCGGTGGCGACACCGGTGACCCGCGAGACCAGCTCATGGGCCTCGTCGACGATCAGTACCTCGTGCTGCGGAAGCACCGGGGCGCCCTCGATCGCGTCGATGGCCAGCAGCGCGTGGTTGGTGACGACGACGTCGGAGAGCTTCGCGCGCTCGCGGGCCATCTCGGCGAAGCACTCCGCCCCGTACGCGCACTTCGTCGCGCCCAGACACTCGCGCGAGGACACCGAGACCTGGCCCCACGCCTTGTCCGAGACGCCTGGGGTGAGGTCGTCGCGGTCGCCGGTCTCGGTCTCGTCCGCCCAGTCCCGCATCCTGAGCAGGTCCTGGCCGAGCTTGCTCGTGGGCGCGGCCGATTCGAACTGGTCGAAGAGCCCCTCGTCCTCGTCCTGCGGAGCGCCCTCGTGGAGGCGGTGCAGACACAAATAGTTGGAGCGGCCCTTCAGCATGGCGAACTGCGGGCGGCGGCGCAGCAGCGGATGCAGCGCGTCCACCGTGCGCGGCAGGTCTCGCTCCACGAGCTGCCGCTGAAGCGCCAGCGTCGCCGTGGCGATCACGACGCGCTCCCCGTGCGCCAGGGCCGGCACCAGATAGCCGAGGGACTTTCCGGTGCCCGTCCCGGCCTGGACCAGCAGGTGGGAGCTGTCGTCGACCGCGTCGGCGACAGCCGTGGCCATGGTGACCTGGCCAGGCCGCTCCACACCGCCGACGGCGGTGACGGCGGCGTGCAGGAGCTCGGGGAGTGAAGGCTTTGTCATAGCCAGACCACCCTAAGGCTCGCCACTGACAATCGGATCACTCCGCCGGGGCGAGGGGGTTCACGACCGAGCCGTGAACCGTGGCGTGCGGCCGCTCGGAGCGGTCCCGGTAGCCGTCGGTGTACAGACGGTTCCGGTTCAGGCAGAGGCGCTCGATCCTGGGAGCGAGGAGGTCGAAGGTTTCGTAGCGGTCCTTGTCGTGGGGGAAGCGCGCCTGATGCCGCAGGATCTCGTCGCGTACGAGTGCCCAGAAGTCGGCCTCGGGGACGCCCAGTTGGTCCTCGCACAACGGAGCCAGAAACCGGAAGACACCCACGAAGAGCCCCGAATGAATGAATTGCGTGAGGAAGGAAGGCGCCTCGGTGAGCAAGATCTTCCGAACGTCTTCCGGCATCGAATCGTGTTCGGGCAGATGCTCGGCGCTCACATTGATGTCGTCCACGAAATCCTTGATCGCGAGACGCACGGGAACGTCCTCGTCGTCGAAGACGACGATGGCGTTCTCGCCGTGCGGCGAGAAGACCGTTCCGTAGCGGTAGAGGAAATGAAGCAGCGGCGGCAACATGGCGCCGAACAGGTGACGCAGCCATACATGGGGCGCGAGGCCTGAGCGGGCGACGAGTTCGGCCGTGAAGGCGCGTCCCTCGGGGTCGGTGTGAAGCAGCGCGGCAAGCGTACGGGCCCGCTCGCCCGGGGCGAGCTTCGGCTGCAACGGCTCACGCCAGATCGCGCCGAGCAACTCCTTGTACTGGTACGGGACTTCGCCGATGTGGTCGTACAGCGGATGCTCGACAGCGATCGAGGCCACCTCGCCGAGCAGGATCACCCGGCATTCGTTCCGCAGGAAGGCGTCCGCCTCGCACAGGCCCTGGACCCAGGCCGTGACGGCGGGGGCGGCGACGGTTCGCTCCGTGGGGAGTCCGCGCCAGACCAGGGTGTTGAGGATGGACAGCGGCAGTTTCACGGTGTGGCGATCGGGCCGCGCGAGGTTGAGGAAGGTGCGGATGGACTGCTGCGGAAGCCTCTCGTCGCCGTCGGTGGAGAGCGGCACGATGGCGTTGTCGGCGACAGCGGGGGCGAAGAGCGGAAGGATCATCTCCGTCCACTGCCAGGGGTGTACGGGCAGATAGAGGTACGAGGCCGGGTCCAGGCCTCTGGCTCGGAGCGCGGCGGCGAACGACTCTCGGACGGGCTCGTCGAGTTCGAGGGCGTAGAGGCGGTCCGGCGTCGCGAGCGCCTCTACGCCGCGGTAGGTCGCGATGTCCCTGCGGACCGCGATCCAGGGCAGTTGAGCCGGAGTGCGGGCTTCCGGGCTCCAGCGTGCGGCGTCGTCTGCGGAGAAGCCGAGCCGGCCCTTGTTGAGCACGAGCCAGGGGTGACCGGTCTGGTGGCCTTCCAGCTCCGCGTAGCCGAGTTCGGCGAGCTGGGCGGAGGGCAGCGCGGCGGCGTGCAGCCGGCTGTCGGCGGACAGCGTGGCGGAGAGTTCCCGTACGACGTGGCCGAAGGTGGCACCGTCGATGCCGAGGGTTCGGCGGGCGAGGGCGAGGAAGCGGATCGGGTCGCCGAAGGGCCGGCCTTCGGGGGCCGTGCGGGGGTGGTCCCTTGCCCCTTGGTCACCAGGCCCCTCGATGCCAGTGGCAGTCTGGTCAGCGGGACCGTCGACGCGTGCGACAGACCCGCGGGCGGTGCCCCCGTCGCTTTGGACGGGTCGGGCGATGAGCCGTACGGAATCGGGGTCCACCAGCCAGCCGCCGTACGCGCCCCGCTTGGCCCGAAAGGTCACCGTGCCGCCATCGTCCAGCACTAACGCGTACTGACCTGCGGTTTTCCCGGTCGGAGCGTCGTTGTCAGTGGCGGGCCCTACCGTTGGTTTCACGATCTCCTCGTACGCGAAGGCACCGATCATCTTCGCGAGGAGGAGACGTCCCGCGCGGTCCCAGGCCTCGCGGTTCAGCTCGGGTGGGGCCAGCAGTCCGGGCGGGGCTGCGGGGTCGAGGGAGCCGTAGGAGTCATGGAGAGAAGGAGGGTTCGGCACGGAGACTCCTCGGGGTGGAACCGATGCGGGGCGGGTGGAGTATGCGGAGCGGCGAGGCGATCACAGCAGGTTCCTGAGCGCGCGGTCGCGGACCATCAGGGCCGCTCGCTTGTCGGGGAGGTCGACTTCCGCATGGAAGCGGAAGCCGGCGCTGAGAAACGCGGAGACGGAGGGGGTGTTGCGCAGATCGGGTTCGGCGATCACACGGGGGCAGTGCGGGCGGTTGTCGATGATCAAGTCGGCGACGGCCCGGAGCAGGGTGGTTCCGACGCCCCGGCCGCGGTCGGCGACTCCGCCGATGAGCAGATGCACGCCGGTGTCGTGCGGCCGGGCCGGGTAGTGACGGGCCAGCGGGTCCAGGTCCGCGCGGTAGATCTCCCAGTAGCTCATGGGAGTTCCACCGAGGACGCCGAGGCAGGGCACGCTGCGGCCGTCGCCGTCCAGCTGGCCGCGCAGATGGGCAGCGGTGACGGACGCGGGTCCGGCCAGGTCCCAGAAGGCGGCCACGGCAGGGTCATTCATCCACTTGGTGAGGAGAGGGAGGTCTCGTTCGAGTCGTACGGGTACGAGGCGGAACACGCCGACCGGCGTGGTGGCCGGTGCCCAGTCGCCGGGGGAATCGAGCAGATCCCGCGCGACGGGGGGGGCGGTGACCCGCCGAGCAGCGCCGCCTCGCAGCAGCCGCACGGCGGTGTCGGGCCCAGGGTGGGCGCTGCCCGCGTGGAGAGGACCCTGGGAGGCGGGATCACCCAGGGGTGCGCAGGTGACTCCCGGCCTGTCGGCGAGGTCGGCCCGAAGAGGTTCGCCCGACCCGTCAGGGGCCGAACCGTCCGATCCGGCAGCCCCGTCACAAAACAGGGTGATGAACTCGTCGGGCAGCTGCAGGTCCAGGGTGTCGTCGGCCGCCTCCCCCGGTTGGGGGGTCGGGCCTGCGCCGGCGTCGGTGCTCGCATCGGTGGGAGGCACGGCGACGCTCCTCTCTCAGCAATTCGTACGGGTCATGTTCCGGGAGTGTGAAGGGGGTTGGTGATGGTGACGTAGACCGACTGGGTGTCGACCGGGCCGACGAGTTCGTCCAGGCCGTGCAGCCGGGTCAGCAGGTTGGCCTTGCAGCGCAGGGTCGGGCTGTCCAGGAGCTGGGCGGGCAGGGGCGAACCGAAGCCGGTGGCCCGGGTGAGGAACTGGCGCAGCGCTGCGAGGAGTACGCGTTCGTCGGCCAGGTGCTGGGCACCGAACGCGCCGATGAGACCGAGGATGTTGTTGATGCCGAGGTAGTAGGCGAAGCGCTCGTCGGTGACGGCGTCGGGGACGAAGGTGTCGCTGGCGGCGCCGATGCCGGGCAGGCGACGGTCGAGGGCGGCTCGGTGGGACTCGCGGAAGTAGTAGCCCTGGTTGTCGCGGTAACGGCCGCCGACGGGCCAGCCGTTGGGGTCGAGCAGGACGAGGGTGTTCTGCTGATGGGCTTCGAGGGCGATGCCGGCGGTGCCGTCCAGCCAGAGCACGGGGCGTACTACTTGGTCGAGGTAGCGCAGGAACCACTCGGCGGAGACGGCGGTGGTGGGCCGGCCGGTCCGGGCGGCGAGTCGGCGCACGATGTCGGCGAGGCGCGAGTGCGTTCCGGTACGGCCCGGCATGGGGCATGGCGCGGTGAGTCCGGCGATACAGACGGCGTCGTCGCCGGGGCCGAAGGGGTTGTGGCGGAACAGCACGTCGAACCCCGGCAGGGGTTCGCCGTCCGGGG
The DNA here is from genome assembly GCF_044764265.1 of Streptomyces sp. NPDC094147. NCBI lineage: Bacteria > Bacillati > Actinomycetota > Actinomycetes > Kitasatosporales > Streptomycetaceae > Streptomyces > Streptomyces sp. NPDC094147. The sequence goes on from NZ_JBIWHT010000005.1 coordinate 248,304, forward strand.
TGTCGACGGCGAGCCAGGCCGGGTCGCGGACGATGTCGAAGCGGGGGTGGACGGACTGCCACTCCTCGGCGAGACCGGACCGCAGCAGACGGTGGACCTCCACGCCCCGGTGGAGTTCCTTACGGAGGTTCTCACGACGGGAGTTGGTGATGCGTACACCGAGGGACAGCTTGAGCATGACGTCGGCGCCGGGGCGGTGGACGGTGCGCACGGAGGAGGTGGGATACCAGTCGCCGCCGTGCGGACCCAGGTCGTGCAGGAGCCCGGCATCGAGCAGTTCCGCGACGGCGGGGCGCTGCACGAGGTCGCGGGCCTGCCAGGGGTGCAAGGGCAACGGGGCTGTGTCTGGCGGAAGTTGGAGGTCTGCCGCGAAGCGCTGGGCCAGCTGGGTGGCGGCGATGGTGCGGCCGCTCTCCCTCCAGGCCGAATCGGTGGCGAGGACGGAAGGGGCGACGGCCATCCAGTGCAAGGGGAAGGAGCCATACAACTCGGGCGAATACCGGCGCACTTCGGCCTCGGAGAGACCCTCGCGGCTCTTCGGGGTGGGGTGCAGCGGGTGGCCGAGGAGGAGGGACTGTTCGGCGGTGAGGAAGAGATCGGCTGCTTCGCAGGGGCCGGTGCGGGTGCGCCGGTCGGCGATGAAGCAGGCGGTGCGGCGCACGGAATCGGCGACCCGGCCCACCAGGTCGGCGCCCTCGCTCTGGCCTGCCTCGCGCCCCAGGAGGGCGGCGACCGTGACGGCGTCGGCGGGCGGCGCGCCGTGGCGGCCGCCCTCCAGGGACGGCCTGCCGAACCGGTGCCAGCCGGTGGTCGACCAGTACGGCACGGGCACCAGCAGGGCCGTGCCGCTGGCGGTGAGGGGGATGCGCAGCACCGGGCCGTCGGGCTCGGCGAGGTCGTTCTCCCGTACCCAGCAACGCAGCAGGCTCTCCACGGCGGCCGCTTCCGCGGCGGCCTGCGGATCGGGATCGTCCAGCGGATCGGCGGCGGGGAGTTCGGGATCGTTGGGGGTGGTCGGTCGTTCGTCGTGGATCCCCGCTTTCTGGTGCGGCACCGTCATCGGCTCGGCCACCAGCGGGCCGCAGGGGGCGGTGGGGTGGCCCTCGGCCTTGTGCGCATCGGGTGCGGGAGTGGGATTCACGGAGGTCTTCCTCGGTAGCTCGTGTGGTGATCCAGGGTCAGTGGGACGGTCCGGCCTCGGTCCGTCGGCGCGCGGCGGGCCGCACCTGCGGGGAGCCCGCGGCGGCGGCCAGGGCGTCGGCGAGCCGCTCCAGGACGGCCATGGCCTGTTCATCGGTGAGGGTGAGCGGCGGCAGCAGCCGTACGACACTGGAGTGGCGGCCGCCGAGTTCGACGATGAGCCCGCGCCGCAGGCACTCCTGCTGCACCACGGCGGCCAGCGCGGGCGCGGGGGGCGGAGGATTGCCGGAGCTGAGGTCCTCGCGCTCCGGGTCGACGAGTTCGACGCCGATCATCAGGCCGCGGCCGCGTACCTCGCCGATGCACGGGTGATCGGCGGCGAGTCCTTCCAAGTGGCCGAGCATCCGGGCCCCGAGGACGGCCGCCCGGTCGGCGAGCCGGTTCTCGCGGACGTACGCGAGGGTGGCCGTCCCGGCCGCCATGGCCAGCTGGTTGCCGCGGAACGTGCCGGCGTGCGCGCCCGGTACCCACGCGTCGAGGCCGTCCCGGTACACGATCACGGCCAGCGGCAGCGAGCCGCCGATGGCCTTGGACAGCACCATCACATCGGGCACCACCCCGCTGTGCTCGACGGCCCAGAAGGTGCCGGTGCGCCCGACTCCGGTCTGCACCTCGTCGGCGATCAACGGGATGGAGCGGCTCTCGGTGATCTCGCGCATCCGGCGCATCCAGGCGTCGGGCGCCGGGATCACCCCGCCCTCCCCCTGCACCGGTTCGAGGATCATCCCGGCCGGTGCCAGGACACCGCCCTTGGGGTCGTCGAGCAGGTTCTCGGTCCAGCGGGCGGCGAGTTCGGCCCCGCGCTCGCCGCCGATTCCGTACGGGCAGCGGTAGTTCTGCGGATAGGGCAGCCGGGTCACCCGGACGTCCGGGGCGCCGCCGGAGACGGCGAGGGCGCCGGCCGTCATGCCGTGGTAGGCGCCCGCGAAGGCGAGCATTCCGGTGCGCCCGGTGGCGGTTCGGACCAGTTTCAGGGCGGCTTCCACCGCGTCCGTGCCGGCCGGTCCGCAGAACTGGATGCGCCCGTTCTCGGCGAGTTCGCGCGGCAGGGTGGCGAACAGCTCCGTGGTGAAGGCGTCCTTGACGGGCGTCGCGAGATCGAGGATGTGCAGCGGCGCCCCCGAGTCGAGGACCTTGCGGATCGCTTCGAGGACCACGGGATGGTTGTGCCCGAGCGCCAACGTCCCCGCTCCGGAGAGGCAGTCGAGATAGCGCCGCCCGTCCGCGCCCTCGATCGTCAGCCCGCGCGCCCGCACCGGCACGATGGGCAGCGAGCGGGCATACGTCCGGGCCGCCGACTCCCGGAGGGACTGCCGTCGCAGGATTCCCTCATGGCCGGCGGGCAGTGCCGTCGGAGCTGGTTCGGTCACGGCCACGACTACTGGTCCTCCCGCTGTGACGGTTCCGTATCGCGTCCGTTGCGCGGTGCGTACGCCCACGCTGAACGCTGTCCTGATGTCCCCCGTACGTACCAACGACGCCGCCATCGGAGGATCACGGCCTGACCGGAAGTTCCTTGCCTCCGGGCAAGGTTCGCCTTACCGGGGCGGCCGGACGATCCCGGCGGGACGGAACTGCGGCCCTGCCGGATACCGTCCCCTCCGGCACCGGCATAGTGGGGGCCGCGCTGCGGCACCGGCCCGCGGTGCCGCTGTTTCACGAGTTCAGAAGACGAAGACGCTGTGATGACGAAGTTCCAGGGGGAATACGACATGCGACCGACACGCCCAACACGCGCCGAGCGCACCGGGAGGAGAGCGCGTCGCGGCGCCTCCCCCGTGCTGGCCGCGCTCGGCCTCACGGCCGTGCTCGCACTGACCGCCACCGCTTGCGGACCCGGCGGTTCCAACGCCGACAGCAAGCCGTCGGCCTCGGCGACCGCGGGCGGCGCCGACAAGCTCCAGATCCCGGACGACGTCAAGGACCAGCTCAAGAAGCACGGGATCGACCTGGACAAGTGGAAGAACGGCGAGTGGAGGAACTGGGACAAGGACAAGTGGCTTCGTGAGGCGAAGGACTATGTCAACCCGATCATCCAGGACCTGTGGGACCCGGAGCGGATGCGCAAGGCGGACAAGCCCCCGGAGAAGGCCGTCCCCAACGACATCTCCGGCGACAAGGGCGTGACGGACCCGACGCCGGCCCCTGTCAAGGCCGCGGCCGTGCAGGCTCCGTACCACCAGAGCCTTCCGGAGCTCGGCAAGCTGTTCTTCGACAGCCCCGAGGGCTCGATGGTCTGCTCCGCGACCGTCGTGAAGGACCCGGCGCACCCCGGCAAGTCCAACATGGTGTGGACCGCGGGCCATTGTGTGCACGCCGGCGCCAAGGGCGGCTGGTACCGCAACATCGCCTTCGTCCCCTCCTACAACAGCTCCAATCTGCCGATGGCGCAGTTGCAGAAGGCCACCAAGCAGCAGATCGCTCCGTACGGCGTCTTCTGGGCCGACTGGGCGCAGACCTCACAGCAGTGGATCGAGCAGGGTGGCCCGACCGGCGGCACCGGCGCCCCGTACGACTTCGCGGTCCTGCATGTGACGCCGGAGAAGAACTCGAACGGCAAGTCCCTTGAGGAGACGGTCGGCGCCGCGCTTCCCGTGGACTTCAACGCCCCGGCCGTGCCGAAGATCAGCGCCATGACGGCGAACGGCTACCCGGCCGCGCCTCCTTACGACGGCCAGAAGCTGTACCAGTGCAGGGACAAGCCGGGCCGGCTCTCACTCGACGCGAGCACCCCGACGATGTACCGCATCGGCTGCACCATGACCGGCGGTTCCTCCGGCGGCGGCTGGATAGCCACGGGCTCGGACGGCAAGCCGTCGCTCGTCTCGAACACCTCCATCGGCCCGGTCACGGCGGGCTGGCTGGCCGGCCCGCGCCTGGGCAAGGAGGCCAAGGGTGTTTACGACTCGGTGAGCACTAAGTACGCGAGTCAGTAGACGCGTTGCGGGGGTCCTGTGAACGCCGGGACCCCCGTTCGTACCCCCTGCGCCGAGCAGGCATAGTAGGGGGCTGCGCGGTGGGCGGCCGTGTACACGTCCGCCCACCGCAGTGACAAGTTCATGGCAAAATCTGCCCTCGCCGGGCAGGCTCATCAGGGGGAATCGTCTTCATGCGATCCATACGTCCGTTGCTGGCCGCTTCCGGCCTCGCCGCGGCTCTCGCGCTCACCGCCACCGCGTGCGGTCCGGGCGGCGACAACGCGGACAGCAAGCCGTCCGCCTCCGGCTCCGCCCAGGCCAAGGGCGACTCCGCCTCTCCCGCCGACCTGGCCGACACCCTCAAGAAGCACGGGGTCGACCTCGACAAGTGGAAGAACGGCGGATGGAAGAACTGGGACAAGGACAAGTGGCTTCGTGAGGCCAAGGACTTCGTCAACCCGGTGATCAGCGGCTTGTGGAAGCCGGACCGGATGAAGTCCGCCAAGGACCCGCAGAAGACCATGGCGGCCGGTGACGTCAACGGCGGTACGGGCATCTCCGACCCCGAGCCCGCGCCCGTCAAGGCCGTCCAGGAGAAGCTGCCGTACCACGACTTCGCGGCCCCGGTCGGCAAGGTCTTCTTCGACTCCCCCGAGGGCCCCATGGTGTGCTCGGGCACCGTCGTCAAGGACCCGGCCCACCCCGGCAAGTCCAACATGGTGTGGACCGCGGGCCACTGCGTCCACCAGGGCGGCACCGGCGGCTGGTACCGCAACATCGCCTTCGTCCCGTCGTACAACGACCAGGGCAAGTCGGCGGCGGCGCTGAACAACGCGAAGCCGCAGGAGATCGCCCCCTACGGCGTGTACTGGGCGGACTGGGCCTCGACGTCCAATGAGTGGATCAGCGACGGCGGCCCGACGGGCGGCACCGGTGCCCCGTACGACTACGCGGTTCTGCACGTGAAGCCGGAGAACGGCACCAAGTCCCTTGAGGAGACGGTCGGCAACGCGCTGACGGTCAACTTCTCCGCACCGCAGGCCAAGTCCGTTGCCACGATGGGCGCTTGGGGCTACCCGGCGGCGCCCCCGTACGACGGTCTCCAGATGTTCAAGTGCATCGACCGTCCCGGCCAGCTCTCCATCAGTCCGGGCACGCCCGCGATGTACCGCATCGGCTGCACCATGACGGGCGGCTCCTCCGGCGGCGGCTGGTTCATGAACGGCCCCGACGGCAAGGCGCAGCTGGTCTCCAACACGTCCATCGGCCCGGTCACTTCGGGCTGGCTGGCCGGCCCGCAGCTCGGCGCCGGGGCCAAGGCGCTCTTCGACTCGATGAGCGCGAAGTACGGCGGCCAGTAACACCCGGATACGACGCGAGGCCCGCTCCCTCCTGCGAGGGGGCGGGCCTTTCGTCGTCATGCGGGCCGGCGAACTGCCTGCTCAGCGGCGGTACTTACGATCAGCGCGTGGCCGGTACATAGGGGGCCAGCTCGGCGGCGAGCGCCTCGTGCACCCGCGCCTTGAGCACGGTGCCCTCCGCGGTGTGCTCCTCGGAGATCACCTCTCCCTCGGCATGCGCCCGTGCGACCAGCTGCCCGTGGGTGTAGGGCACCAGGGCCTCGATCTCGATCTCGGGGCGCGGCAATTCGGTGTCGATGATCGAGAGCAGCTTCTCGATGCCTTCGCCGGTGCGAGCCGAGACCGCGATGGAGTGCCGCTCGATCCGCAGCAGCCGCTGCAGCACGACCGGGTCCGCCGCGTCCGCCTTGTTGATCACCACGATCTCGGGCACATTGACGGCGCCCACATCGCGGATCACCTCGCGCACGGCGGCGAGCTGCTCCTCCGGCGCGGGGTGCGAACCGTCCACCACGTGCAGGATCAGATCGGAATCCCCGACCTCCTCCATGGTGGAGCGGAACGCCTCTACGAGGTGGTGCGGCAGATGCCGTACGAATCCGACGGTGTCCGCCAGCGTGTACAACCGCCCGCTGGGCGTCTCGGCACGGCGAACCGTCGGGTCGAGGGTGGCGAACAGCGCGTTCTCCACCAGCACGCCCGCGCCCGTGAGGCGGTTGAGCAGCGATGACTTGCCCGCGTTGGTGTAACCGGCGATGGCGACCGAAGGCACCTTGTTGCGGCGCCGCTCCTGGCGCTTGATCTCGCGGCCGGTCTTCATCTCCGCGATCTCCCGGCGCATCTTCGCCATCTTCTCGCGGATCCGCCGCCGGTCCGTCTCGATCTTGGTCTCACCGGGACCGCGGGTGGCCATGCCACCACCGCCGCTGGACCCGCCGCCGCCCATCTGCCGGGACAGCGACTGACCCCAGCCGCGCAGCCGCGGCAGCATGTACTGCATCTGCGCCAGCGAGACCTGCGCCTTGCCCTCACGAGACTTGGCGTGCTGGGCGAAGATGTCGAGGATCAGGGCGGTCCGGTCGACCACCTTGACCTTGACGACGTCTTCCAGGTGGATCAGCTGGCCCGGGCTGAGCTCACCGTCACAGACCACGGTGTCCGCGCCGGACTCCAGCACGATGTCCCGCAGCTCCTGCGCCTTGCCGGAGCCGATGTAGGTGGCCGGGTCAGGCTTGTCCCGGCGCTGATAGACGCCGTCGAGCACCAGGGCGCCCGCCGTCTCGGCGAGGGCAGCGAGCTCCGCGAGCGAGTTCTCCGCGTCCTTGAGCGTCCCCGTGGTCCATACGCCGACCAGCACCACGCGCTCCAGGCGCAGCTGCCGGTACTCGACCTCGGTGACGTCCTCGAGCTCGGTGGAGAGGCCCGCCACGCGCTTCAGCGCGGCACGCTCGGAGCGGTCCAGCTGGTCGCCGTCCCGCGCTCCGTCGATCTCGTGGCTCCAGGCGACGTCCTCTTCCATCAGGGCATCGGCCCGAAGGCTCTCTGTGCGGTGCGTGTCCGCGAAGCTCTGCTCGTCCTGGGAAGGGGATGAAGAGGAGGTCATTGGATCCTTTACGTCGTTGGAATTCCGGACCGGAGTCCCCGAGGGAATTCCGGCTGTGTCGGTCACAACGCGTAATGGACCCGAATGATTCCCGAACGGAATCCGGCCCCGGCGGCGCCGCCGACGTGAACGATGGTCGCACGGTGCCTCCAGGGCCGTCACCCCGGTTTTACCGCCCTCCCCCGGTCCGGCGCGACCTGGGCAGGGCGGGAAGAGCCCCTGGCCGGTCAGGCGTGCTTCGGTGCCTGGCTGTGCCAGTCCGGGTGGCCTGGCATCGGTGGAGTCTTCTCCCCGTACAGCCACGCCTTGAAGAACCCCGACAGGTCACGCCCCGCGATCTGCGAAGCCAGCGCGGAGAAGTCGGCGGTCGTGGCGGTGGAGTCCCGGTGGCTGCGCACCCAGCGGCGTTCGAGGCGGTCGAAGGCGGCCGTCCCGATCTCCTGGCGAAGGGCGTAGAGGAACAGCGCGCTGCCGTCGTAGACGATCGGGCGGAAGATGCCGATCTTCTTCCCCGGCGTGGACGGCTTGGGCGCCGCCGGGGGGCCGCCCGCCGCCCGCCAGCCGTCGGACAGGGCGTAGGCGTCCCGCATCCGCCGCTCCATGGACCAGTTGCCGTACTCCTCGGCGTACCGCGCCTCGTACCAGGTCGCGTGCCCCTCGTTCAGCCAGAGGTCCGACCACGTGTGGGGCGAGACGCTGTCGCCGAACCATTGGTGCGCCAGCTCGTGCACCATGACCGATTCGACGTACCACTCGGGGAACCCGGGCCGGAGGAACAGCGACCGCTCGAACAGCGAGAGCGTCTGCGTCTCCAGCTCGAACCCGGTGTCGGCCCCGGCGATCAGCACCCCGTACGTCTCGAACGGGAACCTCCCGACCTGGCGCTCCATCCAGGCGACGTGTGCGGGCGTCTTCTCCAGCCAGCGCTCCAGCTTCGCCTTGTCCGCCGCCGGGACCACATCGCGGATCGGCAGTCCGTGCGGCCCCTCCCGGTGCCGCACCGCCGAGTGGCCGATCGACACCTGGGCCAGCTCGGTCGCCATGGGGTGGCTGCTGCGGTAGGTGGACACGATGCTGTCGCCTCGGCGCTCACGCGCGGTCGGCAGACCGTTGGCGACGACGGTCACGTCCGGCGGGGCGGCCACGTGGAAGGTGAAGAACGCCTTGTCGGAGGGGTGGTCGTTGCAGGGGAACACCCGGTGGGCGGCGTCGGCCTGATTGGCCATCACCAGGCCGTCACTGGTGCGCACCCAGCCGCCGTCATGCGCGCCATTGGGGTCGCTGGTGTGCCGCACCGTGATCCGCAGCAGCTCACCGGGGTACACCGGACGCTGCGGAGTGACCACCAGGTCCTCGTCGGCGCTCGCGAACTCGGCGGTCCGGCCATTGACTTCGACGCCGTGCACCTTGCCCCGGGCGAAGTCGAGATTGATCCGCTCAAGCCCGTCCGTCGCGACGGCATCGATGGTCGTGACGGCCTCCATCGGCTTCCTGTTGTCCCCGAGATACGTGAGCCCGATGTCGTACGCGAACACGTTGTACCCGGGATTGCCAAGATGCGGGAACAGCGGGTCCCCGATGCCCAGCGGCACGGGGGCGGGCAGGGCTGCGGCGACTACGGACGCTGCGGCAGCGACCAGCAGCCCGGCACGCAGTCGGCGGGGGTGGGGGCGGTGTCGCGAGATGAGCAGCATGCACTACCGCTACCAAGGCGGCAGCCTGGTACGACGGCCACTCGCGTTGAACCACTCTAACGGGGGGCGGGGGAGGGCGGGTGTCAGCAGCGGCTCTTTGATGGTTGATATCTGTCAGCCGTTACCCCTCACCCCGCCGCAGCCGGATGCTGCGCCCGGCTCACGTCGTACACCCCCGGCACATCACGCATGGCCCGCATGAGCGCTGGGAGGCCTGCGGCGTCCGGGAGTTGGAGGGTGTAGGTGTGCCGGACGCGTTGTTCGCTGGGGGGTTCCACGGTGGCCGAGACGACGGCGGCCTCGGCGGTCGCGATGGCCTCCGTGAGGTCGGCGAGGAGGCGTGGGCGGCCGAAAGCCTCGGCGACCAGGGTCACCCTGCATTCCGCCGCGTCCCCCCAGCGCACCTCCACGGGCGCCCGTCCCACGGCCTTCATGCGGGTGACGGCCGGACACTCCTGGCGGTGGACGGTCACCGCCGCCCCGCGCACCGAGAAGCCGGTGACCGCGTCCGGTGGCACGGGCGTGCAGCACCCCGCGAGACGTACCGTCACATCCGGCAGGTCGGTCATCGCGTTGGCGGCTGCCCGCCGGCCGGCGGGTACGTTGACCTGCGGCCGGGGCGCCGCGGCCGGCACTTTGGCGCCTTCCGGGTGGGCGGCGAGCCAACCGGTGATCGCGATCCGGGCGGCCGGGGTCCTGGCGTGGTCGAGCCAGTCGGACGACGGCCCCGAGGACGCGTCCTGGGCCAGCAGCAGTTGGACGGTGTCGCCGTCGCTCAGCACCGTACTCAGCGTCGCCAGGCGGCCGTTGACGCGCGCTCCGATGCAGCCGTGGGCGTCCTCCCCGTACTGCGCGTAGGCGGCGTCCACACAGCTCGCGCCGGCCGGCAGGCCCAGGGTGCGGCCGTCGGCGCCGTAGACGGTGATCTCGCTGTCCTCCGCCAGTTCCTCGCGGAGCGAGGACCAGAAGGTGTCGGGGTCGGGCGCGTTCTGCTGCCAGTCCAGGAGCCGGGAGAGCCAGCCGGGCCTGGTCGGATCCTCGCGCTCGTCCCCCGCCTGCTGCGGCCCGTCACCGGGGCCCGCCGCATAGGGGTTGCCGAGCGCGATCACCCCGGCCTCGGCGACCTTGTGCATCTGGTGCGTACGGATGAGGACTTCGGCGACCTCGCCGCTCGGGCCGACGACCGCGGTGTGGAGCGACTGGTACAGGTTGAACTTGGGCGCCGCGATGAAGTCCTTGAACTCGGAGACGACCGGCGTGAAACAGGTGTGCAGCTCGCCCAGGACGGCATAGCAGTCGGCGTCCTCGGCGACCAGGACGAGCAGGCGGCCGAAGTCGGTACCGCGCAGTTCACCGCGTTTGAGCTGCACCCGGTGCACGGAGACGAAGTGGCGTGGCCTGATGAGGACTTCGGCGTTGATCCCGGCTTCCCGCAGCACCCCGCGTACGCCGTCGGCGATCCCGGTGAGCGGGTCCACTGTGCCGGAGTTGGCCGCGATCAGGACCCGGGTGCGTTCGTACTCCTCGGGGTGCAGGATCGCGAAGACCAGGTCCTCCAGCTCGGACTTGAGGGCCTGAACGCCGAGGCGTTCGGCGAGCGGGATGAGAACGTCCCTGGTCACCTTGGCGATCCGGGCCTGTTTCTCGGGACGCATCACACCGAGGGTGCGCATGTTGTGCAGCCGGTCGGCGAGTTTGATCGACATCACGCGTACGTCGTCGCCGGTGGCGACCAGCATCTTGCGGAAGGTCTCCGGTTCGGCTGCGGCGCCGTAGTCGACCTTCTCCAACTTGGTGACGCCGTCCACCAGATAGGTGACTTCCTCGCCGAACTCGGCACGCACCTGATCGAGCGTCACTTCGGTGTCCTCGACGGTGTCGTGGAGGAGGGAAGCGGTCAACGTCGTGGTCTCGGCGCCCAGTTCGGCGAGGATCAGCGTCACGGCGAGGGGATGGGTGATGTAGGGCTCGCCGCTCTTGCGGAACTGCCCGCGATGGGACGTTTCGGCAAGGACGTACGCGCGGTGCAGTACGGCCAGGTCGGCGTCGGGGTGGTGGGCGCGGTGCGCGTCGGCCACATGGCCGATGGCATCCGGCAGCCGGTCCCGGGAGACGGGTCCCAGCAGCGCCGCGCGTCCCAGCCTGCGGAGGTCGATCCGGGGGCGGCCGCGTCGGCGGCTCTGAGCACCAGGATTTGTGGCCTCTGCACTCATGGGGCACCTCCGGCAGCGTCGACCGGTGGTGGAGGGACCGGCGTGTCCCTCCGGACCGGTGCTTGATGCTACCGAGCCCACCACGTGGCGCAGTCCCGCTCTCGCTCAGCGTGAAACGGATCACCCATTCGAGCGAAGGTTCAGGACACGACCGTTTCGGTCCCGACCGGGGCCGATCAGGATGCTGCGGGCTCCTCGGGCGGGCCGGTCAGCCGGCCAGGAGTGCCGGATCGATGACGCCTTCGGCGACGATCACCGCGGGGCCGGTCATCTCGATCTCGCCGTCCGGGTATTCGGTGATGACCAGGGTGCCGCCGGGAAGGTCCACGGTGTACGTGGCCGGGGCGCCGGTGACCGCGGGGTCCGTTCCGTCCCTGCGCGCGGCGGCGACGGCGACCGCGCAGGCGCCGGTGCCGCAGGAGCGGGTCTCTCCCGCGCCGCGCTCGTGGACCCGCATGGCCACGTGTCCGGGGCCGCGGTCCACGACGAACTCGACGTTCACTCCGTCCGGATACACCTCCGCGGGGGCGAACGGCGGTGCCGAGAACAGGTTGCCCGCGTGGTCCAGGTCGGCCACGAAGGCGACGGCATGCGGATTGCCCATGTTGACGTTGCGCGCGGGCCAGCTGCGTCCGTCCACGGTGACCGTGACGCCCTCCTCGGGGAGCACGGCGCGCCCCATGGAGACGGTGATGTCACCGCCCTTGGCGATGTGCACCTTCTTGACGCCGCCGCGGGTGGCGACGGCCACGTCGCCCTCTTCCGCGAGCCCGGCCCGCTCCAGGTAGCCCGCGAAGACGCGTACCCCGTTGCCGCACATCTCGGCGATCGAGCCGTCGGCGTTGCGGTAGTCCATGAACCATTCGGCCTCGTCGGCCATGGCCCTGGCCTCCGGGTGTGCGGCGCTGCGCACGACGTGGAGCAGGCCGTCGCCGCCGATTCCGGCCCGGCGGTCGCAGAGCCTGGCGACGGCGGACGCGGGAAGGTCGACGGCGTTGTCCGGGTCGGGCACGATCACGAAGTCGTTCTCGGTCCCGTGGCCCTTGAGGAAGGCGATCGGCGAGGTGTTCACGCGTCAATCGTACGGGGACGCTCTGACACCCGTCCGGGGACGGCTGCCCTACGTGGCGGCCGGGCTCAGCGCAGCCGGGCGACGCGCCAGACCGCGAGCGCCACCAGTACGCCGGCGACGCCGACGTAGAGGGCGAGGACCCGCCAGTCAGGGCGTTCGCCGGAGCCTCTGGTGGGCAGTCCCGGCCAGGTGTGGCCGACGCGGCGGGCGGCCATCATGCCCCAGCCTGCGGCGCAGCAGCTGATGAGGAGGCCGAGCATGGCCACGACCGGTCCGCCGTCGCCGAATTCGAAGGCCAGGGGGAACGCGAACATCAGCGAGCCGAGCGCCGCGAGCATCACGATGGGGGCGAGCTGCCAGATCCTCAGGCGACGCTGGGGCCGCAGCTCGACCTCGACCTCACCGCCGTCGGACACGGCACCGACGGAGCCGTCCTCCGGCCCGTCCGGGCTCAGTCCGGACGCGCCAAGCACCGTGGACCCCAGCACCGAGGGCGCTGCTTCCGGGGAGCGTCCGGCACCGGCGGTGCCTTCTGCGGATTCCGCTTCCGAAACCTTCGGGGACACGGAATCGTGATCGGTCGAGCGCGGGAGCGCGGCGTCCTCCCGCGATCCTTGCTCTCTGTCGCGAGGGCCGGCCTCCATCGCCACGCGCCCTCCCAACTCGGACTCCACTGGTCGATCGAAGTTTGATGATGGCACGCGCGACAGTGCCGCAATGACCGGCTGAGCGTCCCGATGCCATCACGTGATCAGGCTGTGACCGCTCGTTCGACCAACGCCAGCGCCTGGCGCGGGAGTTCCTCTCGGTGCTCCACGGCACCGCTGAGCCAATGGACGCGGGGATCGCGCCGAAACCAGGAGTCCTGTCGGCGCGCGAAGCGTTTGGTGGCGCGTACGGTTTCGGCGCGTGCCTCGTCCTCGGTGCACTCTCCGGCGAACGCCGCGAGAACCTGCTGGTAGCCAAGTGCCCGTGACGCCGTACGGCCCTCGCGCAGTCCGCGCTCCTCCAGCGCCCGCACCTCCTCGATCAGGCCCGCCTCCCACATCCGGTCGACGCGCAGGCTGATCCGTTCGTCGAGCTCCGGCCGGCCGACGTCCACACCGATCTGGACCGTGTCGTAGACCGATTCGTGCCCGGGGAGATTGGCCGTGAACGGCTGCCCGGTGATCTCGATCACTTCGAGCGCGCGGACGATCCGGCGGCCGTTGCCGGCCAGGATCGCGCGGGCCGCCTCGGGGTCGGCCGACGCCAGTCGCGCATGCAGAGCGCCGGAGCCCTGCTCGTCCAGTTCGCGCTCCAGGCGGGCGCGCACCTCCGGGTCGGTCCCGGGGAATTCGAGCACGTCGATCGCCGCGCGGACATACAGTCCGGAACCGCCGACGAGGACCGGGGTACGTCCGGCCGCGAGCAGCCGGTCGATCTCGGCGCGGGCGAGTTTCTGATAGGTGGCGACGTTCGCCGGTTCCGTCACATCCCAGATGTCGAGGAGGTGGTGCGGGACGCCGCCGCGCTCTTCGAGCGTCAGCTTTGCGGTACCGATGTCCATCCCCCGGTAGAGCTGCATGGAGTCGGCGTTGACGACCTCGCCGTCGAACTGCTGGGCAAGGAAGACACCCAGATCGGACTTTCCGGCCGCTGTCGGGCCGACGACGGCGATGACCCGCGGTGCGGGAGCTGCGCTTCTCACCGTCACAGTCTCGCAAACCTCGGCAGCCCTCCTCGAACGAGCTACGTGACGGGGCACGGCTGGGTTCGTTGCCTGTTGCGAGGTTCCGAACGCCGGTTTGTTGACCGGTGCCCCCGGGCGACGCAATGAGGCGCTCCGGTTGGCGCGGGATTTCGCCCACACGAGTACGCTATGGAGTAGATATGGGCGTTTTTTCAAGGTTTCGCCGTAAGGCCGACGCGGCTGTCGCGGAGTCGACCGAGGATGTGAAGGCTGCCACGCTGACAGCAGACCCGGAGGCCGAGGCCGCCGCCGACACGGCGGACTCCTCGGCCGAGGCTTCCAAGGTGAGCGAGGATGTCTCGGAAGCCGAGGCGGCGGAACCCGCCGAGTCCGCGGCCGCGGAGGGGGTCGAGATCCCCAAGCAGCAGTCGGCCGAGGACGTGGCGGACAGTGAGGCCGGCGAGAGCGCCCGCAAGTAGTCCCCGATGGAAGGTGCCCCATGGGTTTCCTGGATAATCTGAAAGCCAAGCTGGCCCCGGCCAAGGAGAAGGTCTCGGACCTCGCGCAGCAGCACGGGGACAAGATCGACCACGGTCTGGAGAAGGCCGCCAAACTGGTCGACGAGAAGACCAAGGGCAAGTACAGCGACAAGATCGAGTCGGGTACGGGCAAGGCCAAGGAAGCCCTGGGCCGGATCTCCCACAAGGACGACGGCGGCGGCACGCCGCCCGCGTCCGCGTCCTGAACCACGCGCGCCGGAGGGCCGTGGAGCTGTCCGCTCCACGGCCCTCCGCCGTGTCCCGCCGCCTCGTAGCGGCGACCGTTCAGGAATTGCGGGTTTCAGGACCAGACGCTGACGAAGTAGCCGACTCCGTAAGGCGCGTCCTCGTAGAGCATCCGTCCGACGAGATCCGCGTCCCGTGCCGCGCCCGCGAGCACCTGCCAGGGAGCGCGTCCGGCCACTTTCAGGTCGTACGCCAGCCGGTCGTCGAGGCCCGTCAGGGTGCGGATGTCGGCGGCGCCCAGGGCCGCGGACGCGAGTTCGTCGAAGCTCGCGGCGCGCTCGTCGAGGTAGCCGGGCGCCTTGAGGGTGCGGCAGGCGCTGCCGTCGCCCATGACGAGCAGGGCGACTCGGGCGGCCCGAGCGGCGAGTTCCTCTCCCGCGCCGACGCACAGCTGGGGAGCCAGTTCCTGATCGACGGCGAGCCCCTCCATGGGCGCATCCGCCCATCCCGCCCGCTCCAGGAGCCAGGCGCCGACCGCCAGGGACATCGGGAGTTCGGACTCCGTGGGCTCGCCAGGACCGAGGCGTACGGAAAGGTCCACGCCGAACCCGGCGAACGACCCCACCGCCCCCTGCCGGTAGGACCCGCCGCCCTGTCCCGGTCCCACCACTACGAGGAGGTCGGGCCGGGACGCGGCGAGCACCCCGACGGCATCGGCGCAGGCGTCGCGCGCCACGTCGAGTTCCGGCGCGGCGCCGGCGGCGACCTCGGGCACGAGGAGGGGCGGGCAGGGGCAGACGGCGGCGGCTACGAGCATGATCCGCAGCCTAGTCCCGTTCCGGCACACCGGCCCTGGGGTCCGGGCCAGGCGGTGTCCAGTTCTTCAGGGCCGGACATGATCCGCCCTGACACCCCTAGAGCACCGAGCAGCCGCCCGTGGGCTCCGGAAGGGGGGCCGGGGCGCCGATCGACGGCAGGCCGAGCATGACGCCCGCGGGCTTCTGGGCCGGGGCCGCGTTCCGCTTCTCCCAGGCGTCTCCCGCACGGGTGCGGCGTACACCGGTCGTCGGCCCTTCGGCGAGCAGGTGGTGCGGGGCCGCGTAGGTGATCTCGACGGTCACCACGTCACCCGGGCGCACTTCCTCGTCCGGCTTCGTGAAGTGGACGAGGCGGTTGTCGGGGGCACGGCCGGAGAGCCGCTGGGTGGAGCCGTCCTTGCGGCCCTCGCCCTCGGCGACCATGACCTCGAGAACGCGGCCGACCTGCTTCTTGTTCTCTTCCCAGGAGATCTCTTCCTGGAGGGCGGACAGGCGCATGTAGCGATCCTGAACGACATCCTTGGAAATCTGTCCGTCCATGGTTGCCGCCGGAGTTCCGGGGCGCTTGGAGTACTGGAAGGTGAACGCGTTCGCGAAGCGGGCCTCGCGGACGGTGTGCATGGTCTGCTCGAAGTCTTCCTCGGTCTCGCCGGGGAAGCCCACGATGATGTCGGTGGAGATGGCGGCGTGCGGAATGGCGGCGCGCACCTTCTCGATGATCCCGAGGAAACGCTCCTGCCGGTACGAGCGGCGCATCGCCTTGAGGACCGTGTCCGAACCGGACTGCAGCGGCATGTGGAGCTGCGGCATCACGTTCGGGGTCTCGGCCATGGCGGCGATCACGTCGTCCGTGAAGTCGCGCGGGTGCGGCGAGGTGAACCGGACCCGCTCCAGACCCTCGATGTTCCCGCAGGCACGCAGCAGCTTGCTGAAGGCCTCGCGGTCACCGATGTCCGAGCCGTACGCGTTGACGTTCTGCCCGAGCAGGGTGATCTCGGAGACGCCCTCGGCGACCAGCGCCTCGATCTCGGCGAGGATGTCGCCGGGACGGCGGTCCTTCTCCTTGCCGCGCAGGGCCGGAACGATGCAGAAGGTGCAGGTGTTGTTGCAGCCCACGGAGATGGAGACCCAGGCCGCGTACGCGGACTCGCGCCGGGTCGGCAGCGTGGACGGGAACGCCTCCAGGGATTCGGCGATCTCGACCTGCGCCTCCTCCTGGATGCGGGCGCGCTCCAGCAGGACCGGCAGCTTGCCGATGTTGTGCGTGCCGAAGACGACATCGACCCAGGGGGCCCGCTGCACGATGGTGTCGCGGTCCTTCTGGGCGAGGCAGCCGCCGACGGCGATCTGCATGCCGGGCCGCTTCGTCTTCATCGGCGCGAGCCGGCCGAGGTTGCCGTACAGCTTGTTGTCGGCGTTCTCCCGCACCGCGCAGGTGTTGAAGACGACGACATCGGCATCACCATCGGCACCCTCGGGCGCACGGACGTAGCCGGCCCCCTCAAGGAGGCCGGACAGCCGCTCGGAGTCGTGGACGTTCATCTGGCACCCGTAGGTGCGCACCTCGTAAGTCTTCGCGCTCATCTCGTACACCAGGGTACGGGGCCCGGCGACCCCTGGTCCTCGCGGGGAATGAACTGGCAGGATCCAGCCATGCTCCCCGCCCTGTCCCGACTCGGCCGCAACCGCGCCGTCCAAGGCGCCGCGGCCGCCGTGGTCGCCTTCGGGCTGCTGCTGTGGTGGCTGTTTCCGTTCGGCAGCCAGTCGCCGTCGGGCACGATCGACTTCAGTACGGGCGTACGCACCGGGGTCTACCAGCGTTACGGCGAGCTGCTGCAGCAGGCGCTGGCCAGTGACCTGCCGGACGTCCGGGTCGGCCTCAGGACGAGCCAGGGTTCGGCGCAGAACCTCCAGCGCCTGGCCGACGGCACCTCCGACTTCACCATCGCCACGGCGGACTCCGTCGACAAGTTCCGCAAGGACAACGCGGCGGGCGCGGACCGGCTGCGCGGCTGCGCACGGCTCTACGACGACTACGTGCAGCTGGTGGTGCCCAGGGACTCCCCGGTGCGGTCGGTCGCGGATCTGCGGGGCGAGCGGGTCGCCGTCGGGCAGGAGGGTTCCGGGGTTCGGCTGCTCGCCGGGCGGCTGCTCACAGCCGCGGGACTGAACCCCGCGAAGGACATCACCCCCGTTCCCGCCGGCATCGACACCATGCCCGACCTGCTGCGGAACAAGCGGATCGACGCCTTCTTCTGGTCCGGCGGGCTGCCGACCACCGCTGTTCTGAAGCTGTCCGAGGAATACGCGATCCGGCTGATCCCGCTCGCCGATCTGGTGTCGGCCCTGCACAAGGCGGACGGCAGCACCGGCTACTACCGGGCGGCGACCATGCCGGCCGACGCCTACCCCAAGGCTCAGCAGGGCGTCCCCGTGCCGACGATCGCCGTGGCGAACCTACTCGTCACCACGGATCGCACGAACGCGGCGCTGACCGAGGGCTTCACCCGCACGGTGATAAACAGCCGCGACCGCATCGGGCGCGAGGTGCATGCGGCGCAACTGGTGGATCTGCGGACGGCGATCTACACGGATCCGCTGCCGCTGCATGAGGGGGCACGTGATTACTACCTCTCGGTCAAGCCGTGAGGCAGGACGCGCGGCGTCGGACCGGAGTCGTCAGCCTCCGGCCTCACGCGCCCGGCTGCGTGCGCGGCACCGTCACGGTCACGCGCAGACCGTGCGGGTCGTGATGGGCGTACGCGATCGTGCCGCCGCCCGCCGCGAGCAGGGCGCGCGAGATGGAGAGGCCGAGGCCGGAGCCCTTGACGTTCTGGTGGCGGCTCGCCCGCCAGAAGCGGTCGCCGATCCGGGCCAGTTCCTCATCGGACAGACCGGGGCCGTGGTCGGTCACGGTCACGGTGGTCCTGGAGCCGTCGGCGGCGACGGTGACCCGTACCTCCTCGCCTTGGGGGGTGAACTTCAGCGCGTTGTCGACGACGGCGTCCAAGGCGCTGGAGAGCGCCACCGGGTCCGCCCAGCCGGTGGCGGCGCCCGAACCGTCCGCGATCAGCCGTACGCCCTTGTCCTCGGCGAGCGGCCGCCACGCTGCGACCCGCTCCCCCGCGAGCGCGCCGATGTCGGTGAGCTGAAGGTCGGCGGCGGCATGCTCGGCCAGCGCCAGGCCCAGGAGGTCGTCGAGGACCTGAGCCAGGCGCTTGCCCTCGGTGCGCACGGAGGCGATCTCCTCGTTCCCGTCGGGGAGTTCGAGCGCGAGGAGCTCGATGCGCAGGAGCAGGGCGGACAGCGGGTTGCGCAGTTGGTGCGAGGCGTCGGCGACGAAGGCGCGCTGCTGCTCCAGCACTTCTTCGACGTTGTCCGCCATCTCGTTGAACGAGCGGGCCAGCCTTCTGAGTTCCGGGGGCCCGCCGGCGGCCGCGACGCGTGATTTCATGCGCCCGGTCGCGATGTCGTGGGTGACGGCGTCCAGGACGCGTACGGGTCTGAGCACCCAACCGGTCAGCCGGAACGCCGCGCCCACCGCGAGCAGCATCGCGGCGAGCTCGCCCGCCGCGATGAGGAGCCAGCCGTGCAGGGTGTCGGACCGCATGCGCCCGGTGGGCGAGTCGGTGACCACGACCGCGATCACATCGCCCTCGCGCACGACGGGTGAGGCCACGACCAGGCGCCCTCGCTGCCACGGATACACCTGGGCCGGGTCGTGGCTGCGGCGCCCGGCGAGGGCCTCGTTGAAGGCCACGTACCCCTCTCCCTTGGCGGGCACGTGCCAGCCCTGGGGGGCGCTCGCCATGGCGCTGCCGTTGCGGAAGAAGACGCCCGCGTTGATGCCGTACAGGTTCGAATAGCGAGCGAGCTCCTCCTCCAAAGTGGTGAGCCGTTCCGCGCTGTTGGTGTCGTTGCCGTCGGCGGCGGTGACGAACTGGGCCAGCGCGGCGAAGCGCGCGGTGTCGTCGATGCGGTCGACGACCACCCTCTGCTGCTGCGCGCCGGCCACGCTCAGGGCGAGCGGAAAGCCGAACGCGACCAGGACGAGGGCGAGCAGGAAGATGAGGAGCGGGAGAAGTCGGGTGCGCACCGCGGGTTCTCGGCGCTCAGAGCGCGGCCGGCGCGACGAGCCGGTAGCCGACGCCGCGCACCGTCTCGATCAGTGCGGGCATGCCCAGTTTGGAACGCAGGGAGGCCACGTGCACTTCGAGAGTGCGGCCTGTTCCTTCCCAACTGGTGCGCCACACCTCGCTGATGATCTGCTCCCGACGGAAGACGACCCCGGGGCGCTGGGCCAGCAGCGCGAGCAGATCGAACTCCTTGCGGGTGAGCTGCACGCTCTGGCCGTCGACGCTGACCCGGCGGGTGGGCAGTTCTATCTGCACCCGGCCGAGCCGCAGCTCGCTCTCGGCCGAGTCGGGCTGCGCGCCCGGCGGGGGCCGCCTGATGACCGCGTGGATACGGGCGATGAGCTCGCCGGTGTCATACGGCTTGACCACGTAGTCGTCGGCGCCCAGGTTCAGCCCGTGGATGCGCGAGCGGACATCGGCGCGCGCCGTCACCATGATCACCGGGATGGCGGTCCGCTTGCGGATCTTGCCGCACACCTCGTAACCGTCCTGGTCCGGCAGCCCGAGGTCGAGCAGGACCACTCCGAAGGGTGGTTTGGCGCAGCGGTCGTCAGGAAGAAGGGCCTGCAACGCCTCTTCACCGTTGCGGGCGTGCTTCACCTCGAAGCCGTGCTTGGCGAGCACGGCAGACAGGGCGGCGGCGACGTGGTCGTCGTCCTCGACCAGCAGCAGTCTCATGGCCCCCCTCCCTGAATGTTCACCGGCCGCATCACGGCATGTACCCCCGCATCCACGCCCATGTTCGCCACTTCGGTCAAGGGGGCGCTCGCCCCTGCGCATCATCCGTTACGGAGCCGGTATTCCGCCCGGGGTGCCCGCTCACCCAGAGTGTCACCGCGCAACCGGATCGTTATGCTCAAGTTCCGCTCAGATGTAATGACGCTGGTCGTGGCTCCCCACTACGGTCCTCCCCAACCGAGGAGGACGGAGCAAGAAGCCGATGAGCGGAGTATCAGTGGCCAAGGGGACCGAGGACGCCGTACCCGCGTCGGGTGACCTGGTCGTGCTGAACAACGTCAACAAGCACTTCGGCGCGCTGCATGTGCTCCAGGACATCGACCTGACCATCGCCCGTGGCGAGGTCGTCGTCGTCATCGGACCCTCCGGGTCCGGGAAGTCCACGCTGTGCCGCACCATCAACCGCCTGGAGACGATCGATTCCGGGGCGATATCGATCGACGGCAGGCCGCTGCCCCAGGAGGGCAGGGAACTGGCGCGGCTGCGTGCCGACGTCGGCATGGTCTTCCAGTCGTTCAACCTCTTCGCGCACAAGACGGTGCTGGAGAACGTCATGCTGGGCCAGGTGAAGGTCCGCAAGACCGAGAAGCAGGCCGCCGAGCAGAAGGCTCGGGACCTGCTCGACCGGGTCGGCGTCGGCACCCAGGCCGACAAGTACCCGGCGCAGCTCTCCGGCGGTCAGCAGCAGCGCGTGGCGATCGCGCGGGCGTTGGCGATGGACCCCAAGGTGATGCTCTTCGACGAGCCCACCTCGGCGCTCGACCCGGAGATGATCAATGAGGTCCTCGAAGTCATGCAGCAGCTGGCGCGCGACGGGATGACGATGGTCGTCGTCACCCACGAGATGGGCTTCGCCCGCTCCGCCGCCAACCGCGTCGTCTTCATGGCCGACGGCAAGATCGTCGAAGAGGCCACGCCGGACCAGTTCTTCAGCAATCCGCGCAGCGACCGGGCCAAGGACTTCCTGTCGAAGATCCTGCACCACTGACGACAGTCGGCTGACAGATGACAACTGACGGATAGCGGATTCCAGATGACAGACGGCAGACAGCCGATGTCAACTGACCGTCGACGCCTGGCAATTGTCGGCTGACCAATGACGACCAACGACCAACGACGCAAGGAATGCTCGCATGATGCTCCGCAAGTCCGCCGCCGTCGCGGCGATCGCTGTGCTCGCCCTGTCCGCGACCGCCTGTGGCGGCAAGTCCGGCTCCGCCGGCGACAAGCAGTCCGCCCAGCCGGGCTCCAGCGACGCGCCCCAGCTGCCGACGTACACCGTCGCCTCGAACGTCACCCTTGACTCGCCGACCCTCAAGGCGGCAAAGGCGCGCGGCAAGCTCGTCATCGGCTCCAAGGCCGACCAGCCCTACCTCGGCTTCGAGGACCAGTCGACCAAGGAGCGGTCCGGCTTCGACGTCGAGATCGCCAAGATGATCGCCGCCGACCTGGGCTTCAAGGCCGACCAGATCGAGTGGAAGACCGTCGACTCCGGCGTGCGCGAGACCGCGATCTCCAAGGGCCAGGTCGACTACTACGTCGGCACCTACACGATCAACGACAAGCGCAAGAAGCTCGTCGGCTTCGCGGGCCCGTACTACAAGGCCGGCGCCGACCTGCTCGTCCGCAAGGACGACACCTCGATCACCGGCAAGGACTCCGTCAAGGGCAAGAAGGTCTGCTCGATCGTCGGCTCCACTCCCCTGCAGGAGATCAAGAAGCCCGAGTACGGCGCCTCCGTCGTGGAGCTCTCCAAGTACTCGGACTGCGTCCAGCAGCTCCTGACCAACCAGGTCGACGCGGTGACCACCGACGACGCGATTCTCAAGGGCTACGCCGCCAAGAACTCCGGCAAGCTCCGCGTGGTCGGCAAGCCGTTCACCGAGGAGCCGTACGGCGTCGGCATGAACAAGGACGACAAGGCGCTGCGCGACTTCATCAACTCCTCGCTGGAGAAGCACGAGCAGGACGGCACCTACAAGAAGATCTACGACGCGACGCTCGGCCTGTCCGGCTCCACCTACCAGGCCCCGCCGGCCGTCGTCCGCTACTGATCGACGCCGCTTGAAGCGCCCCGTACGTAGTACGGGGCGCCACGGCCCTGCCCCCGCCCGATGACCCAGCCGCTGCCCGCCGACGCGGAGACCCCATGAACGTACTGCTCGACCATTTCGCGGCCTTCCGCGACGGCTTCATAGGCACCGTGGAGATCACCGCCGTCAGTTCGGTCATCGCCCTGGTGCTGGGACTGCTGCTCGCCGGTTTCCGGGTCTCCCCCGTTCCGCCGCTGCGCTTCTTCGGCACCGCCTGGGTGACGCTGCTGCGCAACACCCCGCTGACGCTGCTCTTCCTGGTCTCGTTCTTCGTCGTACCGGAGATCTTCTTCCCCGGGATGAGCCCGTTCCTGCTGGGTTCGCTCGCGCTGGGCTTCTACACCGCGTCGTTCGTCTGCGAGGCCGTCCGGTCGGGCATCAGCACGGTCCCGCTGGGCCAGGCCGAGGCCGCCCGCTCGATCGGCATGAGCTTCACGCAGACCCTGCGGCTGATCGTGCTGCCGCAGGCCACCCGGACGGTGATCCCGCCGCTGAGCTCCATCTTCATCGCGCTCACCAAGAACTCGGCGATCGCCGGCGCCTTCAGCGTCACCGAACTGTTCGGCTGGCAGAAGCTGATGAGCGAGGACGGGTACGACATCGTCCCCGTCTTCATCTGGGTCGCCCTAGGCTATCTGATCGTCACCTTCGCGATCAGCGGTCTCTTCCGTCTCCTTGAGCGCCGCATGGAGGTCGCCCGATGAGTGCCAGCGTTCTCTACGACGCCCCCGGTCCCAAGGCCGTCGTACGCAACAGGATCTACGCCGTCCTCGGCTCGCTCGCGCTGCTCGCCCTGGCCGCCGTCGCGATCGTCCGGCTCTCGGACAAGGGCGACCTCGACTACGCGATGTGGGACATCTTCAACTACGCCGGTATCCGGCAGAACATCGCCGATGCCGTCCTCGCCACCCTCAAGGCCTTCGGTCTCGCCGCCGTAGGCTCGCTGGTGCTCGGCGTGCTCCTGGCCGTCGCCCGGCTCTCCGACCACAAGCCGGTCCGCTGGGCGGCGACCACGTTCATCGAGCTGTTCCGTTCCATCCCGCTGCTCATCACGATCTACGCGGTCTGGATCGGTTTCCTCACCGACTACTCGATGTGGGCGCTGGCGCTCGGCCTGTCGATCTACAACGGCTGCGTCCAGGCGGAGGTGCTGCGAGCCGGCGTCAACTCCGTGCCCAAGGGCCAGCGCGAGGCCGCCTACGCCCTCGGCATGAGCAAGACGCAGGTCATGACCAGCGTCCTCATGCCGCAGGCGGTACGGGCGATGCTGCCGACGATCATCAGCCAACTCGTCGTCACCCTCAAGGACACGTCGCTCGGCTTTATCATCCTGTACCCGGAGCTGCTCCAGACCGCCCGTCTGATCGCGAGCAACACCCAGGTCAACGGCCAGTACCCGTACGTCTCGACCATTGTTGTCATCGGCACCATCTATGTCGCGATGTGTCTGGTGCTCTCCGCCCTCGCCACCTGGATCGAGAAGCGCGGGCGCCGGGCCAAGACCGGCATCTCCATGGGCTCGGCGGCCGCGCCGATCACGGCCGCAGGACCGGCCGCCGTCATGGCCCCCGAGGGGACCGTTGGGCCCGATGGGGCGCCCGGCACGACGAACTGACGGCATATGAGGCAGTGGCGTTCGCGTCGCTGCCTCCGTCACTTGACGCAAGCACGCGCAGTGGGTTGCATACGTTCTGTGATCGTGCACCGGGTTCCCAGCGCCACCTGCAAGCCGTCCCGACCCGTGTCGGGAGCCACGCCGTGGACCCGGTGATCGTCGTCGGCGCCGGCCCGGTGGGTCTGGCGCTCGCGCTCTCGCTCGCCGCCCAGGGCGTGCCTTCCGTGGTGCTCGACGAGGGGCCGGGCAGGGACGAGCCCCGCCAGGTCCGCACGGCCGTACTGCGCCCGGACACCGCTGCGTTCGTGGCGGGCCTCGGATGTACGACTCTGCGTGACGAGGGCGCCCACTGGGTTGCCTGGCGGTCCATGAGGCGCGGTCAACTGCTGCGCCACGTCAGGTTCGGTGAGGGCTCCGACGCCGGCCCGCCCCCGGTCCACCTGCCGCAACACGCCCTTGCGCGCGGTCTGCGCGACGCCATTGCCGCCTCCGGTCTCGTGCGGGTGGTCCCGCAGAGCCGCCTCGACACACTGGAACAGGACGCGGACGGCGTCTCCGTACACACCTCGGGACCCGGCGGAACCTGGTGGCGCGGCAGCTACGCGGTCGGCTGCGACGGTGCCCGCTCGACCGTCCGCAAACTCCTGGACATCCGCTTCGCCGGCCGTACTGCCGTGGAACGCCAGGCCGTTGTGGCCCTGCGGACCGAACTCCCGTGGCCCGGCGAGGCGTTGCTGCACAGGCTGCCCCCGTGGCGGGCCGGCGGCGACGAGGTGACGGCCCGTCCCCTTCAGGACGGCGTCTGGCGGCTGGACTGGCTGCTGCCGCCCCGCGCCGAACTCGTCACGCCGGACGCCCTGGTGGGCCGCATCCGCGACACACTGGCGGGCTGGTGCGGCCAGACACCGCCGTACGAACTCCTCGACACCGGCGTCTACACCCTGCACCACCGTCTCGCCCGCCGCTGGCGGGTGCACCGCGCCTTCCTCGCCGGTGACGCCGCACACCTGTTGGGCGCGCTGGGCACCCAGTCCCTGGACGAGGGTCTGCGGGACGCCCAGAACCTCGCCTGGAAACTGGCCCAGGCCTGGCACCACGGCGCCTCCGACGTGCTCCTGGACAGCTACCAGACGGAACGCCGGCCGGCGGTCGCCGCCCGGCTGCGGGCGGCCGACCAGTCGCTGCCGATCCTGCGCGGCGGCGCGGGGCTGCGCGGCTGGATCCCGGGCACCGCACGGGGTCACGACGCCCTCGTGACCGACGGCCACGTGGGACGCGGCCCACTCGGCGCGCCCCCCGCGTACCCGCACTCCCCTCTCTCACCCCAATACGCCGAGTCGCACACTCCCGTCGGCACCCAGTTGGGTGCGCCTGCCACCGACATCGGTGTCACCGCCCCCGACGGCTCGACCGTGTCCCTGCGGGACCGGCTCGGCCGGGGCGCTCTCCTGGTCGTCCTGATCGCCCCGGGCACCGGGGTCTGGGACCGCCGCCACTGGCTCACCGCGGGTGTCATGCCCCGTCTGGCCTCCGCGGTGGCGGCTCTGCCCATGGACGCCGAGTTGCTGGTCGCCGAGGACTACCCCGGCGCCCCGGCCCACACCGTCCTCCTCGTACGCCCCGACGGCCACCTGGTCGCCGCGTTCAACGGCGTGCAGCCGGAGGAGCTGTACCACGCGGCCGATGCGGTGCGAGGGGGGCCGGGCAGGGGTGAGGGGGGCGTGCCGAGGGCTGTGGAGGGGGAACGGGCCGCGGCGGAGGAAGGGCGGACGGCTGACATCAATTGATGTCTGCTCGCTGATATCCGTCATCATCTGGCGTCTTCGAACCGTCATCCGCCATCCGAACGCCGATTGACCGACGCAGGCGCACATGGTCTACTCCGGAACGTGACCGACACCGATGTGCGCCTGTGGCGGAGGGTCCATATGGACCTGGTCCGCTATGCGGGCTGCGTGTGTCGCCCGTCCTGCTGATTCGCCCTTCCCTTCGCGCCCTGCCGCCGTGCCCTTGTGCCGCCGTCGGCCGTACGCGCGTATTCGCGAACTCCCTCAGGACGGTCTGCCGTGTCACTCTCCGTAAGCACCTCTGTGCCCGCTCCCGCCTCCACGTCCGGCTCCGACGCCGCGCCGACCGAGGCGGAGCTGCTCGACTTCGCCCGCCGTACCGCAGCGAACGCGGCGTTGATCGCCTCGTTGCCTCTC
The DNA here is from genome assembly GCF_044764265.1 of Streptomyces sp. NPDC094147. Lineage (NCBI taxonomy): Bacteria > Bacillati > Actinomycetota > Actinomycetes > Kitasatosporales > Streptomycetaceae > Streptomyces > Streptomyces sp. NPDC094147. Next base: position 274,366 of record NZ_JBIWHT010000005.1, read on the forward strand.
GATGCCGAGGGCCGCACCTGGATCCGGCTCGACGGCCCGGGGGGCAGTGAAGCCTGGCTGATCAGCTGGCCGCCCGGCACCGGTACGGGCTGGCACGACCACGGCGGTTCCCACGGAGCCTTCGCCACCGCGGCCGGCGCACTGCGCGAGGACTCCCTTGCGGTCCGGCTGCCCACCGAGGGCTGGAGGACTCTGGAACTCGCCGAAGGGGTCGACCGTTCAAGGGAGTTGGGGGCGGGCAGCGGTCGGGCCTTCGGGCAGCATCATGTGCACGAGGTCAGGAACGAGTCGGAGACCGAGCACGCCGTCTCGGTGCACGCCTACTACCCCCCGCTGCCCCTCATCCGGCGTTACAGCCGGGCGGGCGCGGTGCTCCGCATCGAGCAGGTCGAGCGTCCGGAGGACTGGCAGTGAGCGGGGGCACTGAGCGTACGCGGCCGGTGGGAATCGATGAATTCCTCGACCGGGTCAGGGCGGACCTGAACCGGGTGACGGCGACGGAGGCCTTCGCCGAGGCTGCCGAAGGGGCGCTCCTGGTGGACATCCGGTACGCGGCGCTGCGCGACCGGGACGGGCTGATTCCCGGCGCCCTGGTGGTCGAGCGCAACGAGCTGGAGTGGCGGCTCGATCCGCAGGGCAGCCATCGCGCGGCCGAGGCGACCAGCCACGATCTGCGGGTGGTGGTGATCTGCAACGAGGGGTACGCCTCGTCCCTCGCGGCAGTCTCGCTGCGGCGGCTGGGGCTGCATCGGGCGACTGATCTGATCGGCGGCTTCCAGGCCTGGCGCGCGGAGGGGCTGCCGGTCACGGCTCCCGCCGAGTGACGGGCTGTTCCGCCGGGGGCGGGCAGTGATTCAGCACGCCGGAGTTGGCGGCAGGCCGCGCGTGCCCCAGGAAACAGCGGCGCCCCTGGCCGGACGGCCAGGGGCGAGCGCGCCCGTACAGCTCAGTACGACTCGGTGCAGCTCAGGTCTCGTACAGGTCGTCCGCGTTCTCGCCCTCTTGCTCCAAGGCTTGGCGGACCACTCTCAGGGCCATGCCTTCCGGGTAGCCCTTGCGGGCGAGCATGCCTGCGAGGCGGCGCAGGCGGCGGTCGCGGTCCAGGCCGCGGGTGGAGCGGAGTTTGCGCGCCACCAGTTCGCGCGCGGTCTCCTCCTCCCGGTCGGAGTCGAGCTGGGCGACGGCCTCGTCGATGACCGAGGAGTCCACGCCCTTGGTGCGCAGTTCGCGTGCCAGTGCACGACGGGCGAGCCCGCGGCCGTGGTGGCGGGACTCCACCCAGGCGTCGGCGAACGCCGCGTCGTTGATCAGTCCGACCTCTTCGAAGCGGGAGAGGACCTCTTCGGAGACCTCGTCGGGGATCTCCCGCTTCTTCAGGGCGTCGGCGAGTTGCTTGCGGGTCCGGGGGGTCCCGGTGAGCAGGCGCAGACAGATCGCCCGCGCCCGCTCAGCCGGGTCCTGCGGCGGCGGCTCCTTCTCGGCCCTCGACGAGTCGGTGCCGTCGCCCGCTCCATCCGGGCCGGCCCGCCGGGAGCCGGCCCGCTTCGGGCCGGGCTCCTCGGGATCGGCCCACTCGGTCCTGCGGGTCACCGCTAGCTCTTGGCAGCGGCGGCCTTGGCCGTCTTGGCCTTGGTGGCCGGGGCCGGCACCGCGGCCGCGTCCGCCGCCGGGGCGGTCGCACCCGAAGCGTCCTTGCCGGGCTCGGCGGCCGGCTCCTCCGGCCGGACACCGACACCCAGCTTCTCCAGGATCTTCTTCTCGATCTCGTTGGCGAGATCGGGATTGTCCTTCAGGAAGTTGCGGGCGTTCTCCTTGCCCTGGCCCAGCTGGTCGCCCTCGTACGTGTACCAGGCGCCGGCCTTGCGGACGAAGCCGTGCTCGACGCCCATGTCGATCAGGCCGCCCTCGCGGCTGATGCCCTGGCCGTAGAGGATGTCGAACTCGGCCTGCTTGAAGGGCGGCGCGACCTTGTTCTTGACGACCTTGACGCGGGTGCGGTTGCCGACCGCGTCGGTGCCGTCCTTGAGCGTCTCGATCCGGCGGATGTCGAGACGTACCGACGCGTAGAACTTCAGCGCCCGGCCACCGGTCGTGGTCTCCGGGGAGCCGAACATCACACCGATCTTCTCGCGGAGCTGGTTGATGAAGATCGCGGTGGTCTTCGACTGGTTGAGCGCGCTGGTGATCTTCCGGAGCGCCTGGCTCATCAGACGGGCCTGGAGGCCCACGTGCGAGTCACCCATCTCGCCCTCGATTTCCGCGCGCGGCACCAGGGCCGCCACGGAGTCGATGACGATCAGGTCGAGCGCGCCGGAGCGGACCAGCATGTCGACGATTTCCAGCGCCTGCTCACCGTTGTCCGGCTGCGACAGGATCAGGTTGTCGATGTCGACGCCGAGCTTCTTCGCGTACTCGGGGTCAAGGGCGTGCTCGGCGTCGATGAAGGCCACCGAGCCGCCGAGCTTCTGCGCGTTCGCCACCGCGTGCAGCGTCAGGGTCGTCTTGCCGGAGGACTCCGGGCCGTACACCTCCACCACACGGCCGCGCGGCAGACCGCCGACGCCGAGCGCCACGTCGAGCGCGGTCGACCCGGTGGGGATGACCTCGATGGGCTCATTCGGCCGCTCGCCCAGGCGCATCACCGCGCCCTTGCCGAATTGCCGTTCAATCTGTGCGAGCGCGGCGTCGAGCGCCTTCTCGCGGTCAGTTCCTGCCATGGGTTCCACCCGATTTGCTTGAGTCGATCGCTTCACGTCAAAGACGCTAACCCCTGCCACTGACAATGGGCCCCGACGTCCTTCCAGCCTGTGGATAACTCCACCGGAAACGCGGTGGAACCCGTGCGAACACAGGGCCGGAACCCCATGAGAAAGGATGTTCGATTTTGATGTCAAGCGCACCCCGCGCGTCCCGCCGTGGCTGATCCGGCCCCGAGTCGCGCCCCGGCCATGATCCACCGGACACCCCCTAGAGCTTGCCCGCCTCCCGAACGGTGTGGAGGTGGACCAGGACGTCGTATGCCCTGCCGATGGCGGTCTCGGGCGTCTTGTCGTTCGGATACTGCGTGCCGACGTTGTACGTCGGGCGCGAGATGTCCAGCCAACTGCGGGCGGCGGCAGGGGCTTTGCGCAGGTCGGCGTAGTAGTCGCGGTACCGGACCTGGTCGAGCGTGTACTCGTTCGTGCCGGGACCGGCCGGGCCGACGGTGAACTTCTTCCACTCGCCGCCGAGCGCCTCGCCCTTGGAGAGGAAGGAGCCCCGGTCGAAGGTGGTGCCGATGGCGAGGTAGTCCGCGCCCAGGGTGTCGCGGAGGAACGAGCCCTGGGTCTTCGGGTACGTCGTGGGGTCGGAGGCCGCGTAGCCGACGTGGTCGTCGTGGGCCGACAGCAGGATCCTGCCGCCGGTGCGCCGCTGCCACCATGCCGTGGTCTCGGCCATCACCTGGTCGCGGTAGCGCTCCATGGCGGTCAACGATTCCTGGTCGCCGGGGTCGACGGTCAGGAAGGTGTAGGTCTGGGCGATGTTGCGGGCGTTCTGCAGAGCGAACTCGAAGTCCTCGCCGCCCCTTGGCCCCTGGCCTTGTACAAGTTCCAGCACCTGCTGCGCCTTGGCCGCATTGTGCTGCCGATCCGCGAGCGGCCGCCCCAGGTAGGCGATGGCGTCGTCGAGCGGGCGCAGGCCGGTGAGGAGCTCGTTCAGGCGCGGCAGGGACTCCGGATGCGTCCGCCGGACGTAGTCGGTGACGCTGTCGAAGACCCGCTCGTCGAGCCTGGGCGCGCCGACGTCGTCGCCCAGGAAGTGCACCGGGCGATCGGGGTGTCGGAGGTTGTGGTCGCGCATCCACCCGACGAGGGTCACGAACTCCTCGCGGTCCCAGGGAGATCCGGCCATCACGTCGTGCACGACCTGCCGCGCGTCGCGGTCGCCGTCGCCGTGCTGGAGGTAGTCGTCGATCCGCAGACCCGCCGACCAGCTGATCTCCAGGGCGAAGGTGGTGAATCCCTTCTGCTCGACGAGGTGGCGGAAGACCCGGTCCTTCAGGGCGAAGAACTCGTGCGAGCCGTGCGTGGCCTCGCCCACGCCGACCACCTTGGCGTCGCCGACCATCACCCCCAGAGCGCGCAGATCGGCCGTGCCGGTGCCCGGCTCCGTCGACCGCAGCGGATGGGCGATCCGGTCCAGCGCGCCGACGGGGGCCGACGCGGACGCCGCCGGTGCTGCGTACGCGGCCGCCGCTGGGGCCAGCGTCGCGGCCAGAGCAACAGCCACCGCCGCGAGCCGCTTCCCATTGCCGATCATGTGTGATCACTCCTCAACGTGCTTGGTGTCAAGCGCTGTTGAGAAGATCGTCACGCGCGAGGCGCCCCGGGCGCGCTGGGGCCGGCCCGACACCTTCCCGGGGGACAACCCCCTGACCCGACTCTCGGGGTCATGCTCCCCGAGACCCGTAGGAGCGCCGGATCGTGCCGTCTGGATCGAGATGCACGACTCTTCCCCTGTGCCGGGCGCTCAGGGGGCGTCCGGTATACGGAGGCTGCCGCCACCACCGCCTCGCCAGGGGGACGTCCCCCGGAGGCGGCCTTCGTCACCGTCGGTGCGCGGGCACGTCCATGGCGGCGCAGACCGCCCGCCAGACGTCCTTCGCCTCCCAGCCGGCGTCGAGCGCCTCGTGCACGGTGCGCCCGCCCAGTTCCGTCATCACATGGTCACGCGCGAAGGAGTCGGCGTACCCGGCGCCGAAGTGGTCGGCCATCCGCTCCCAGAAAATCGTCAACCGCATGACGCAAGTATCGCGCCCCTGAGAGTGCAGCCCCGGCCATCGGGCTTGCCCGCGGCTCTGCGGGGCCTACCGTCTGGAACATGGCTGGTTCCGGAGCATCCCCCCACTCCCCCGACTCTCCGCTGGCGCGCGCCGAGCACTTCATCTGGCTGACGGCCCGGGTGCTTGAGCAGCGCCGGTTCGCCCACCACTTCCTCGGCAAGGAAGCCGACCCCGTCGAGGTGGCACTCTCCGCCTACCAGGGCGAGGACGGCGGCTACGGCCACGCCCTCGAACCCGATCTGCGCGGCCCCGTCAGCCAGCCCCTGCACACCGCGCACGCGCTGCGGGTCCTGGACTCGATCGGGCGGCTCGCAGGGCAGCGGGTGGAGCGGATGTGCCGCTATCTGACGGACGTCTCCACCAAGGACGGCGCGCTGCCCGCGCTCCACCCTTCGCAGCGCGGCTATCCGGCGGCGCCGTTCATCCCGATCGTCGACGACCCGCCCAGCGCCCTGCTGGCCACCGGCCCCGTGGTCGGGCTGCTGCACCGCAACCGGGTGTGGCACGCCTGGCTGTTCCGGGCCACCGACTTCTGCTGGGCCGCGGTCGACTCCCTGGAGACGTCGCATCCGTACGAGGTCGAGGCCGCGGTCACCTTCCTGGACGGCGCCCCCGACCGTTCCCGGGCCGAGGCGGCCGCGGACCGGCTCGGCCGCCTCGTCCGGGAGCAGCGGCTCGCGGTGCTCGATCCCGCGCGGATCGCCGACTTCCCCGTCGCCGAGGGGTACGCCCCCGGCGAGCACCACTTTCCGCACGACTACGCGCGGGTGCCCGAGTCGCTGGCCCGCCGCTGGTTCACCGACGAGGAGATGCGGCGTTCGCTCGACCATCTGGAGGCGGCGCAGCAGGAGGACGGCGGCTGGCCCATCCAGTGGCGGGCATGGGCGCCCGGCACGTCCTTGGAGGGGCGCCCCATCGTGACGATCGAGGCGCTCAGGACGCTGCGCGCCCACGGCCGCGCCATCGGCTGACCATGGCGGTCAGGCGGCGTCGCGCAGCAGCAGCGCCGCGACCGCCAGCGTCGTACCGCGTGGCGACGAGAGGTCGAGCCCGGTCCGTTCGGCGAGCTTGGCCAGCCGGTTGTCGACGGTGTTGGGGTGCAGCCCGAGCGCCTGCGCGGTGGCGCGGCGGTCCTGTCCGCGGGCGAGGTGGGTGCGCAGGGTCTCGATGAGCTCGGGCCGGCCGGCGACCGGGTCGAGCAGTGCGGCGATCTTGTGGCTGGTCTCGCTCGGCCGCGAGAGGTGGTATTCGAGCAGGACGTCGTCGAGACGGTGCACCGCGGCGGGCAGTCCGCAGGCCCGGCTGACGCGCAGGATCTCTCCGGCGGTGCGCGAGGCGGCGGGCACCGCGGCCGGTTCCCCGGCCGGTACGGCCGCGACCCGCACTTCCAGACCGCAGGCCCTGGAGAGGCGCCGGGCGAGGTCGTCCGGCGGCTCGCAGCCCTTCGGTACGACGGCCCGGCCCAGGTCCGAGTCGAGCAGCGCGAGCACCTCCACACCGAAGGTGTGGTCCAGGACGGTCTGAATGCGCCGCAGCCGCCGGCGCAGCGCCACCGAGCCCTCACCGGCGAGCGGCCCGATCCCCACGGCGAGGACCAGCGCGGGCCCTTCGAGGTTCAGCTGGTCGAGGAGTACGTGGCCGGGCGGCAGCATGCCGTCGAGGAACCCGCGTACCAGTGAGCGCCGGGTGGCGCGCTGCTCGGCCTCCAGAGCGGAGCGCTCGTCCAGGTAGGTCTCGGCGACGGCCCCGACGACGCCGTGGTGGGACTGGAGCAGCAGGTCGACGAGTTCGACCAGGGCTGCCTCGTCACCCGGCCCGGCAGCCTCCCTGAGGGCCTGCCACAGGACGTACAGACCCAGGGCGTGGGTACGCAGCAGGAGGTGCAGCGGGAGGCCCTCCTCGGCCCGCTGGGCGGCGCGCTCGCGGAACAGCCGGTAGCTTTCGGGGGCCGGGTCGGGCTCACTGACGCGGCGCAGGAACAGCCGCATCCCGTGCCGGGCTGTCGCGGCCATCTCCAGGTCCTTCACGTCGCCCGGGAGCTGGGCGTAGCCGGGCAGTTCCTCGAAGGCCTCGCGGGCCATGCGCCGGGCCAGTTCGTTGACGCGCGGCTCGCAGCGCAGCGCGAGGGACCGGGCGGCGTCGGACAGTGCCATGGCGTCTCCCCGGACGGCCGAAGGGATCGTTGTGACGCGTCACACTACCCACGGCGTACGTTCCGCACCGCCCCGGGCGCCGGGCTCAGCCGCCCAGAGCCCGCACCCCCGCCGTGACGAGTACGGCGGCCCCGACGATGACCAGGAACGGGGCACGCAGCACCAACGCGACGGCCGCCGCCGCGAGCCCCGCGCCCCGGGCGTCGAGCAGCACCTGGTGGCCGGTGCTGAAGGTCTGCTGGGCGGTGAGCGCGGCCAGCAGCGCCACCGGCAGCAGCGCGGCCAGCCGCTTGACCAGCGGTCGCTCCAGGGCTCCGGCGGGGACCAGCAGGCCGAGGAGCTTGACGAGGTAGCAGCCGACGGCGGTGGCTGCGATGGCGATCCAGATGTTCAACGCGCTTGCCCCTTCGGGGAGTTCCCGGCTTCGTCACAGGCTCCGGCATCGCTCGCCCCGCGACCGCTCCGTCCCTTGAGGAAGAGCACGACAGGTGCCGCGAGTGCCGCTGTCAGGACGGGCACCCCCGCGGGCAGCACCGGAAGCAGGCCCAGGACGAGTACGACGGCGAAGGCGGCGGTGATCCGCTCGGTGGAGGTCTTGAGCATCGGGGCGAGGAGTGCGAGGAAGACGGCGGGGCTCGCGGCGTCGAGCCCCCAGGCGTCGGTGTCGCCGAGGGCCTCGGCCCCCAGCGCCCCGGCGAGGGTGGTCAGGTTCCACAGCACGTAGAGGGTGAGTCCGGTGACGGTGAAGCCGATGCGTGCGGCCCGCCGGGTCGGCTGGGCGAGGGTGACCGCGGTGGTCTCGTCGATGACCCACTGCGCGGCCAAGGGGCGCAACGCCCGTGGCAGCGCGAGCAGTTGGGAGAGGCGCAGCCCGTAGAAGGCGTTCCGTACGCCGAGGAAGAAGGCGCCGGCGGCCGCGGTGAACGGGTTGCCCCCGGCCGCGAGCGCGCCGACCAGCGCGAACTGCGAGGCGCCGGTGAAGACCAGCAGGCTGAGCGCGCAGGTCTGAAGGACGGTGAGTCCCGATCCGGCCGAGGTCACTCCGAAGGCGAAGCCGGAGAGCCCTACGGCGACGCCGACGCCCAGGGCGTCGCGAACGACCGCCGCATCTGGTTTGTCCTCGGCCCGGGGGCGTATCTCTGGGGGTGCTGTCTGTTCTGCTGCCACACCCGTGACGTTAAAAGAGGGCGGTGCCGTCGTTCTTGTACGTTCTTGCGCGCTCGCGGCGGTAGGCGCCGGGCGTGACGCCGACGATCCGGGTGAAGTGGCGGTTGAGGTGCGGCTGGTCGGTGAAGCCGACGGCTACGGCCGCCTCGGCCGGCGGCGTTCCCTCGTCCAGGAGGCGGCGGGCCCGGCGCACGCGCTCGCCGGTGAGCCAGGAGTGCGGCGGCAGCCCGTACTCCGCCTTGAAGGCGCGCAGCAGCGCGAACGGGCTCGTGCCCAGTTCCCGCGCCAGTTGTTCCAGGGAGGGCGGCGCGGTCAGCCGCTCCGTCAGGAGTCCCCTCGCGGCGGCCGCGGCGCGGGAGCCCGCCGATCCGGCAGTCCGGGCGGGCAGGGAGCGGCCGTGCCGGACCAGCAGCCGGGCGATGGCGATACGGAACACGCTGTCGGCGGCCAGCGCGTTGCCCTGCTCGGCGGCGCGGTGCACTTCCTGGATGAGCAGTGCGGTGTCCGGGTCCTCGACGATGGTCTCGGCGAATCCGGCGGTGCCGCGCAGCGTGGTGGTCTCCGCCGCGATGTCGGCCACCAGCCCCGCCGAGGGGTAGAGCGTGGCGTACGTCCATCCTTCGGGCACCCCGGCGTGGGCCGCGTGCGGAACCTCGGGGTTGATCATGACGACGGTGCCGGGGCGGGCCCGTATCGTCTCGCCGGGCATCACCACGTCCTCGATCCCGGTGCGCACCGCGCCGAGGACGAACCCCTCGTGCGCGTGGCGCGCGAAGGAGTGGCTCACATAGCGGGCGCGCAACAGATCGAGGCCCGGCAGCTCCGGGTACTGCCAGTGCCGCGCCCATTCCCCGGCCTCGTCCACACCCCCATTCTCGCAGCTCCGGGCCATTGTCAGTGGCTGGGTGCACGATGGGGACCATGGCAGGGACAGCACTGGAATCCTTCTCCCCCGCGACGCGCGGCTGGTTCACGGGGGCCTTCACCGCGCCCACCGCGGCGCAGGAAGGCGCCTGGCGGGCGATCGCGGAGGGTTCGGACGTGCTGGTCGTCGCCCCGACCGGCTCCGGCAAGACCCTCGCCGCCTTCCTGGCCGCGCTCGACCGGCTCGCGGCCACGCCTGCGCCCGCCGAGGCGAAGAAGCGCTGCCGGGTGCTCTACGTGTCCCCCCTCAAGGCCCTCGCGGTCGATGTGGAGCGCAATCTGCGCTCCCCGCTGACCGGGATCCGCCAGGAGTCGGTGCGGCTCGGGCTGCCCGAGCCGGAGGTCCGGGTCGGCATCCGTTCCGGCGACACCCCGCCCGCGGAGCGCCGGGCCCTCACCACCCGGCCACCGGACATCCTGATCACCACGCCCGAGTCGCTGTTCCTGATGCTCACGTCCGCCGCGCGCGAGGCGCTCGCCGGCATCGAGACGGTGATCCTGGACGAGGTGCACGCGGTCGCGGGCACCAAGCGCGGCGCCCATCTGGCGCTCTCCCTGGAGCGGTTGGACGAGCTGCTCCCGAAACCGGCCCGCCGGATCGGCCTGTCGGCGACGGTGCGTCCGGTGGACGAGGTGGCCCGCTACCTCTCGCCGCAGCGCAAGGTCGAGATCGTCCAGCCGCCCTCCGCCAAGGAGTTCGACCTGTCGGTGGTCGTGCCGGTGGAGGATCTGGGCGAGTTGGCGGGATCACCGGCGGCCGACGTCCAGGAGGGGGCCGAGAAGCCGTCGATCTGGCCCCATGTCGAGGAGCGCATCGTCGACCTGGTGCAGGCCCACCGTTCGACGATCGTCTTCGCCAACTCCCGCCGCCTGGCGGAGCGTCTGTGCAACCGGCTCAACGAGATCGCGTACGAGCGCGCCATGGGCGCCGCCCTTCCCGAGGCGCACTCCCCGGCGCAGCTGATGGGCGGTTCGGGCGCGGCGGTCGGCGCCCCGCCGCTCCTCGCCAAGGCGCACCACGGTTCGGTCTCCAAGGAGCAGCGGGCGCTCGTGGAGGAGGACCTGAAGGCGGGCCGGCTGCCGGCCGTGGTGGCCACCTCCAGTCTTGAACTGGGCATCGACATGGGCGCGGTGGACCTGGTGGTCCAGGTCGAGTCCCCGCCGTCCGTCGCCTCCGGGCTGCAGCGCGTGGGCCGGGCGGGACACCAGGTGGGCGCGGTCTCCACCGGGGTCGTGTTCCCCAAGTACCGCGGGGATCTGGTCCAGTCGGCGGTGGTCACCGAGCGGATGCGCACGGGGGCGATCGAGTCGCTGCGCATCCCCTCCAACCCGCTGGATGTGCTGGCGCAGCAATTGGTCGCGATGACCGCGCTGGACACCTGGCAGGTGGACGACCTGCTGGCGCTGGTGCGCCGGGCCGCGCCGTTCGCCGCGCTGCCCGAATCGGCGTTCACGGCGGTCCTGGACATGCTGGCGGGCCGCTATCCGTCCGACGCCTTCGCGGAGCTGCGGCCGCGCGTGGTGTGGGACCGGGTGGCGGGCACGGTCACCGGCCGCCCCGGCGCCCAGCGCCTCGCCGTCACCTCCGGCGGCACCATCCCCGACCGCGGTCTGTTCGGCGTCTTCCTGGCCGGGGCCGACCCGAAGAAGGGCGGCGGCCGGGTCGGCGAGCTCGACGAGGAGATGGTGTACGAGTCCCGGGTGGGCGATGTCTTCACCCTGGGCACCACCTCGTGGCGGATCGAGGACATCACCCGCGACCGCGTGCTGGTCTCCCCCGCGCCCGGGGTGCCGGGCAGGCTGCCCTTCTGGAAGGGCGACCAGCTGGGCCGTCCGCTCGAACTGGGGCGTGCCCTGGGCGCGTTCCTGCGCGAGGTCGGCTCGCTCACCCCCGACGACGCCCGGCTGCGGCTGCTGAGCGCGGGCCTCGACGCCTGGGCCGCGGACAATGTGATCGGCTATCTCGACGAGCAGCGCCGCGCCTGCGGTCACATCCCGGACGACCGCACGATCCTGGTCGAGCGGTTCCGCGACGAGCTCGGCGACTGGCGCGTGGTCATCCACTCCCCCTTCGGCGCCCAGGTGCACGCCCCCTGGGCGCTGGCGCTCGGCGCCCGCCTCGCCGAGCGCTACGGCATGGACGCCCAGGTGATGCACGCCGACGACGGCATCGTGCTGCGGCTGCCCGACGCCGACCTGATGGGCCTCGACCTCCTCGACCAGGACCCCCAGCACCTCGACGCGACCTACGACAGCGAACAGGCCCCCGTGGGCGCCGCCGACACGGTCTTCGACAAGGGCGAGATCGAGCAGATCGTCACCGACCAGGTCGGCAGCTCCGCGCTGTTCGCCTCCCGCTTCCGCGAATGCGCCGCGCGCGCCCTGCTGCTGCCCCGGCGCACCCCGGGAAAGCGCACCCCGCTGTGGCAGCAGCGCCAGCGAGCCGCCCAACTGCTCCAGGTGGCCAGCGAGTTCGGGTCCTTCCCGATCGTCCTCGAAGCCGTCCGCGAATGCCTCCAGGACGTCTTCGACGTCCCCGGCCTCACCGAGCTGATGGGCGATCTGGAGACCCGCCGGGTGCGCCTGGTCGAGGTCACCACCCCCGAGCCGTCCCCGTTCGCCCGCTCCCTCCTGTTCGGGTACGTCGCGCAGTTCCTCTACGAGGGCGATTCGCCGCTCGCCGAACGGCGGGCCGCGGCCCTCTCCCTCGACTCCCGGCTCCTGGCCGAGCTGCTCGGCCAGGCAGAGTTGCGCGAGCTGCTCGACGCGGACGTGCTGACCGAGCTGGAGCAGGAGCTCCAGTGGCTCACCGAGGACCGCCGCGTCAAGGACGCCGAGGGCGTCGCCGACCTGCTGCGGGTCCTCGGGCCGCTCACCGACGCCGAGTTGGCGGCGCGCGGCGCCGAGCCCGGCTGGGCCCCGGAGCTGGCGGCGGCGCGCCGCGCCATCCGGGTCCGGATCGCGGGCGCCGACCACTGGGCGGCGATCGAGGACGCGGGCCGCCTGCGCGACGCGCTCGGTACGGCGCTCCCGGTCGGCGTGCCCGAGGCGTTCACCGAGCCGGTCAAGGACCCCCTCGGCGACCTCCTGTCCCGGTACGCGCGTACGCACGGCCCGTTCACCTCGGCCACCGCGGCGGCCCGGCTCGGCCTGGGCGCCGCGGTCACGGACGGGGCGCTGCAACGCCTCGCGGCCTCGGGCAGGGTCGTCCAGGGCGAGTTCCATCCGGCGGGCATCGGCCAGGAGTGGTGCGACGCGACGATCCTGCGCAGGCTGCGCCGCCGCTCGCTCGCCGCGCTGCGCCAGGAGCTGGAGCCGGTGCCGCCCGCCGCGCTCGCCGCCTTCCTCCCCCAGTGGCAGCACCTCGGCGGCAACGGCCTGCGCGGCATCGACGGACTCGCCCGCGCCGTCGAGCAGTTGCAGGGTGCCGCCGTCCCGGCCTCCGCCCTGGAAAAGCTGATCCTGCCGTCCCGGGTCGCCGACTACAGCACGGCGCTCCTCGACGAGCTCACCACGACCGGCGAGGTCGTCTGGGCGGGCGCGGGCGCCCTGCCCGGCAAGGACGGCTGGATCTCCCTGTACGTCGCGGACACCGCCCCGCTGCTGCTGCCGCCCCCGCAGCCGCTCGAACTGACCGCGCTGCACGAGTCGGTGCTCACCGCGCTGGCCCCCGGCTACGGCCTGTTCTTCCGCCAGCTCGCCGACCAGGTCCGCGCCACCACCCACCCCGAGGCGACCGACCCCCAACTCGCCGATGCCATCTGGGATTTGGCCTGGTCCGGGCGGCTGACCAACGACACCCTGGCGCCGCTGCGCTCGCTGCTCGGCTCCGGGCGCACCGCGGGTTCCACCGCCCACCGCGCCCGGCGGGCCGTTCCGCGCGGTCGGTACGGCACCCTGACCGCCGCGGCCCGCCCGGTCTCGCGCACCGGGCCGCCGACCGTCTCGGGCCGCTGGTCCCTGCTCCCGCCCCGCGAGCCCGACCCCACCCATCGCGCCCACGCCCTGGCCCGCACCCTCCTGGACCGGCACGGCGTGGTCACCCGGGGTGCGGTGCAGGCCGAAGGGGTGGAGGGCGGCTTCTCGGCGACGTACCGGATCCTCGCCGCGTTCGAGGACAGCGGGCAGGCGCGGCGCGGGTATGTGGTCGAGGGGCTGGGCGCCGCCCAGTTCGCGATGGACGGCGCGGTGGACCGGCTGCGAGCGGCCGCCACCGCCCGGGACCGGGGCGCCGATGCGCACACCGCCCCGCAGGCGGTCGTGCTCGCGGCCGCCGACCCGGCCAATGCGTACGGTGCGGCGCTGCCCTGGCCCGAGCCGCCCACCGGGGCCGGGCACAAGCCGGGCCGCAAGGCCGGCTCCATGGTCGTCCTGGTCGACGGCGAGCTCACGCTGTATCTGGAACGCGGGGGCAAGTCCCTGCTGGCCTGGGCGGCCGAGCCGGACGATCCGGCGCTGACGGCCGCCGCGGGCGCCCTGGCGGGGGCGGCACGGGCCGGTCGGCTCGGCACGGTCACCGTGGAGCGGGCCAACGGCGACCCCGCCCTGACGTCACCACTCGCGCGGGCCCTGGAGACAGCGGGCTTCATCCCGACCCCGAGGGGGCTGCGCCTGAGACCCTGACGCATCCGTCACGCACCCGCCGAGCCGCAGGCCTTCCGTCCTTCCGTCCTTCCGACCCACCAACCCACCAACCCACCAACCCACCAACCCACCAACCCACCAACCCACCAACCCACCAACCACGGTCACGCCGGGGCGCCCGCCCCCACGCCCCCGACACATCGAGTCAGCCCGCACACCCACACACGCCACTCCGCCTCACGACAAGCCCCGCGCCCCCACTCCCGGCAGAATTGACCCATGCCCGAAGGCGACACCGTTCATCAGGCCGCGCGGCGGCTGCACGCGGCGCTGGCCGGGCAGGTACTGACCCGGTCCGATCTGCGGGTGCCGCGGTTCGCCACGGCGGATCTGACCGGCCGGAGCGTGCTGGATGTGACTCCGCGCGGCAAGCACCTCCTCACCCGGATCGAGGGCGGGCTGACCCTCCACTCCCACCTGCGGATGGACGGGTCCTGGCGGATCTACGGGCCCGGCGAGCCCTGGCGCGGCGGGCCCGCCCACCAGATCCGCGCGATCCTCGGCAACACCGAGCACACAGCCGTCGGCTACCGGCTGCCCGTGCTCGAACTGCTCCGCACCCAGGACGAGTTCAAGGCGGTCGGGCACCTGGGCCCCGATCTCCTCGGCCCGGACTGGGACGCGGAAGCGGCCCTGCGCAACCTTCTCCAGGACCCCGCCCGCACCATCGGCGAGGCCCTGCTCGACCAGCGCAATCTCGCCGGGGTCGGCAACGTCTACAAGTCGGAGATCTGCTTCGCGGTCCGGGCCGTCCCCTGGCTGCCCATCGGCGAACTCCCGGCTCCCGAACGCCTGGTGACCGCCGCGAAGCAGCTCCTGGAGGCGAACAAGGACCGCCCGGTCCGCCAGGCCTACGTCTACGGCAGGGCCGGCCGGCCCTGTCCGCGCTGCCGCACCCCGATCCGCACCACCGTCCAGCGCGACCCCTCCGGCCGCGAACGCCCCACCTACTGGTGCCCCAAGTGCCAGCCGGAGCCCTCTCCTTGACACCCCGGCACGCTTATTGACGACCCGTCAGGTCCGGTCGTACCGTCCCCGCATGCCCCTCACGGCGTACGACCTCACCGACCGCACCGCCTTCATCACCGGCGCAGCCAGCGGGATCGGCCGCGCCAGTGCCGTACTGCTCGCGGAAGCGGGTGCCACGGTGCACTGCGCGGACCGCGACGAGCCGGGCCTGGACGAGACCCGGGCGCTGATCACCAAGGCGGGCGGCACCGCCCACGTCCACCCCCTGGACGTCTCGGACCGCAGCGAGGTCAAGGCGGCGATCGAAGCGGCCGGCCCGGTCCATGTCCTGGCCGCGATCGCGGGCGTCATGCACACCAGCTCCGTCCTGGACACCGAGGACGGAGACCTCGACCGGGTGCTCTCCGTCAACTTCAAGGGCGTGCTCCACGCCTGCCAGGAGGCGGCCCGCACGATGATCGCCCACGGCGTCCGGGGCTCGGTCATCACGATGGCCTCCGGCGCCGTCGACTCCTCCCGGCCGGGCCTGTTCTGCTACAGCGTCTCCAAGGCGGCGGTCGTCCAGCTCACCAAGACGCTCGCCTCGGAGCTGGGCCCGCACGGGATCCGCGTCAACGCGGTGGCCCCCGGCTGGGTCCGCACCCCCATGACCACCCATCACGCCGCGGAGCAGCAGGCGCAGATGGAGTCGGCGGTGATCCGGCTCTCCCCGCTCGGCAGACTCGGCGAGCCCGAGGACATCGCCCACAGCGTGCTGTATCTCGCCTCGGACGCCTCGGCGTTCACGACGGGTCAGATCCTCCGTCCGAACGGCGGCGTCTCGATGCCCTGGTAGCTGCGGACCGCGCGGTCGACACCGAGGCCACATGGACCGGCAGCAGACTCAGCCCCCAGCCGCCCGCGACCATCGCCCCCTCCACGAACCCCGTCTGACCGGGCACGAGCACGAGCCGCAGCACCGCCCACCACCACAGCGCCGCGACCACGAGCGCGGGCACCCAACGCACCGCCACCGCCATGGGCCGCCTCCTCGGGCCGACGCTAGAGGGCCGGACAACCCGCCGGGAGGGCGCACCGGGTGCGGGCCCGGCGCGCTCCATGTCCCACGCGCTTCATCTCGTACGACCCCACCAGTACGCCATGCACCCGTGCGCGGCGGCGCACGGCCGCGTACCGCGGTTCAGACCGTCTCCGCCTGGAACATCCACGCATGCTTTTCGAGGTCGGCGGTGAGTCCGATCAGGATGTCCTGGGTGATCGGGTCCGGGTCGCCGGTCGCCTTGATGCGTTCGCGCATACGGTCGATCACCACGCCCAGCGCGGCCACCAGGGTCCGTACGGCTTCGGTGTCCTTGATCCAGCCGTCCGGGACGGCGCCGATCGCGCTCGACTTCGCCACGGTCTCGGAGCGCCCGTCCGGGCTGACCCCGACGGCCGAGGCCCGCTCGGCCACGGCGTCCGAGTGCAGCCGCGCGGTGGCGACGACCTCGTCGAGCTGGAGGTGCACGGACCTGAAGCGCGGCCCGACCACGTTCCAGTGCACCTGTTTGGCGACCAGCGACAGATCCACGAGATCGACCAGCGCGCCCTGCAGGGCGTCGCCCACCACCTTCAGATCCGGCTGCGACAGCGGGCTCTTGATGTAGGACATGCACTTCCTCCATTCCGGACGGAACGTCCGCGGGAACGCCTGTTCCCATATGCGGATGTATGCGCGATCTCCCCCTACCCTGCCACAGAAGGCCCAAATGGGGCGCGGCGGAAAAGCGCTGAGCCCCGGCCGGTCACAAGTGACCAACCGGGGCTCAGTACAAGCCTGGGTGCGCGCCTGGAAGATCAGGCCGCGACGACGTCCACCGCTTCCGCGGGCGCCTTGATCGTCACCCGCTCCGTCGGCACACCAGTCACCGACGTCACGGAGATCGAATTGAGCATCGGACGTACCGGCGCACGCACCGGATCGCTCGCTGCCGCAGACGCAGCAAGCTCGGCCAGTGCCAGCTCATCGCTCACTTCCCGCATGAGCTCGGACATCCGTACGTCAAGCGCGTCGCAGATCGCGGAGAGCAACTCGGAGGAAGCCTCCTTCTGCCCCCGCTCCACCTCGGAGAGATAGCCGAGTGAGACTCGGGCGGACGAGGAGACTTCGCGCAGAGTACGGCCCTGGCGCTGGCGCTGCCGACGCAGCACGTCACCCAGCAGGCGACGGAGCAGAATCATCGGTGGCTCCCTCCTCGGACCGCGTAGCCGCATCCTTCTCGCCCCACCGTACCGCCTCGCGCCGCGGCCGTGCGGGGAGCGATGTCGTGTTCACTCAGGGCTGCAAACATCAAATCCCCCCGTTCTGTTCCGTATCCTGTGCCCGCCCAGCCTTGCGGAGTTCACTGGAGAGCAGTTCGAGCACGCTGCGTACACTCTCCCTACGAATTTCCGCCCGGTCGCCGTTCAACCGCAAAGCGGCGGTTTTCTTGGCTCCGGCCGGACCAACGGCCGAAACGTATACCGTGCCGACCGGTTGCCCGTCCTGCGGATCGGGCCCCGCGACACCCGTGGTCGCGATCCCCCAGCTCGCCCCGAGGAGCTCGCGCACCCCCGCCGCCATCTGCGACGCGACCTCGGGATCGACCGCCCCGCGCTCGGCCAGAAGGGCCCCGTCCACCCGCAGGACGTCCCGCTTCAGCTCGGTCGCGTACGCCGTCACGGAACCGCGGAAAACCCGCGAGGCACCGGGCACCGCGGTCAGCTCGGCGGCCACCAGACCGCCTGTCAGCGACTCCGCCACCGCAAGCGTCTGGTCACGCTCGGTGAGGATGCGCAGGAGCCGGGCCGCCTCGCTCACAACGCGGATCCCTCCACGGCGCGCTGAGCGGCAAGTCCCTTGCGCCTCAGGACGATCGCCTGGCGCACGTAGTCGAGCCCCGTGAGCACCGTCAGCACCACCGCGACGGCCATCACCCAGAAGCGCAGGGTGGCCAGTGGACCCGTCAGCGCCAGCACGTACATCCCCGTCGCGGTGCCCTGGGCCAGCGTCTTGAGCTTTCCGCCCCGGCTGGCCGGAATCACTCCGTGCCTGATGACCCAGAAACGCATGAGCGTGATGCCGAGTTCCCGGAACAGGATGACGCCGGTCACCCACCACGGCAGATCGCCCAGCAGGGAGAGGCAGATCAGCGCTGCTCCCATGATCGCCTTGTCGGCGATCGGGTCGGCGATCTTCCCGAAGTCGGTGACCAGGTTGTACGTGCGCGCCAGGTGACCGTCGAAGATGTCGGTGATCATGGCCACGGCGAAGGCCGCCCACGCCCAGGCCCGCATCCCCGGGTCGTACCCGCCGTCCGCGAGCAGCAGCATGACGAAGCCCGGCACGAGCACGAGCCGGATCATGGTGAGGATGTTGGCGATGTTCCAGAGGCTGGCCTGGTTGACGGCCGCAGCACCCAGCTTGCCGCCGGGCGCCGGCGCCCGGCCGGCTCCGCCCGGCGCCGATGCCGGGACTCCGGTCATCTGCCCGCCTCCTCAACCCCGCCAAGCACCTCGACCACGAGGTCGACGCCTTCGGTGCCGACGACCTTGGCCTCGACCATACGGCCGGGCACGAGCCCCGCGCTCTGCGTGAAGATCACCTGGCCGTCGGTCTCGGGCGCCTGGTGCTCGGCGCGGCCGACGGCGCCGTCCTCGTCGTCGACCGTCTCGACCAGGACCCGCACGGTCTCGCCGAGACGCTCCTCGGCGCGCTGCGCGGTGAGCTCCTCGGCGAGGCGCGACAGATGGGCGAGCCGCTCGGCGATGGTGTCGGCGTCCAGCTTGTGCTCGTAGCCGACCGCTTCGGTGCCCTCCTCGTCGGAGTAGCCGAAGACGCCGATGGCATCGAGGCGGGCGGCCGTGAGGAAGCGTTCCAGCTCCTTGAAGTCCTCCTCGGTCTCACCGGGGAAGCCGACGATGAAGTTGGACCGCACACCGGCCGTCGGCGCCTTGGCGCGGATGGTGTCGAGCAGTTCGAGGAACCGCTCGGTGTCGCCGAAGCGCCGCATCGCGCGCAGCACACCGGGCGCCGAGTGCTGGAAGGAGAGGTCGAAGTACGGGACGACCTTGTCGGTGGACGTCAGTACGTCGATGAGGCCGGGGCGCATCTCGGCGGGCTGGAGGTAGCTGACCCGGACCCGCTCGATGCCCTCGATCGCCGCGAGCTCCGGCAGCAGCGTCTCAAGGAGTCGGATGTCGCCGAGGTCCTTGCCGTACGAGGTGTTGTTCTCGGAGACCAGCATGACCTCCTTGACGCCCTGCTCGGCCAGCCAGCGGGTCTCGCCCAGCACGTCGCTGGGGCGGCGCGAGATGAACGAGCCGCGGAAGGACGGGATGGCGCAGAACGAGCAGCGGCGGTCGCAGCCGGAGGCCAGCTTCACGGAGGCGACCGGGCTGGTGTCGAGGCGGCGCCGCAGCGGGGCGCGCGGCCCGGACGCGGGCGCGAGGCCGTCGGGGAGGTCCTCGGGTGCGGTGTCCTGCGCGTGCCCCGGCAGCGCCACGTCGGGGGCGGACTGTCGCTCGGCCGGGCTGATCGGCAGCAGCTTGCGCCGGTCGCGCGGGGTGTGCGAGGCGTGGATGCCGCCGTTGAGGATGGTCTGGAGGCGGTCGGAGATGTCGGCGTAGTCGTCGAATCCGAGCACGCCGTCGGCCTCGGGGAGCGCCTCGGCGAGATCCTTGCCGTACCGCTCGGCCATGCAGCCGACCGCGACGACGGCCTGGGTCCTGCCGTGATCCTTCAGATCGTTGGCTTCCAGGAGGGCGTCGACGGAGTCCTTCTTGGCGGCTTCGACGAATCCACAGGTGTTGACGACGGCGACGTCCGCGTCCGATGCGTCCTCGACGAGCTCCCAGCCGTCCGCTGCCAAGCGGCCTGCGAGCTCCTCCGAGTCCACCTCGTTACGGGCGCAGCCAAGAGTGACAAGGGCGACGGTGCGGCGTTCGGGCATGGACTCAAGACTACTTTGTCCTGGCCCACGCCCCCGCCGCGAGGGTCGCGCCGCCGGGGGCTCATCCGACCTGCGGGTCGCCCTTGGTGTAGCTCAGCCGCTCGACCTGGCCGTCCTGGAATTTGTTGTCGATCTTCTTGCCGTTGACGTAGAGCTCGATCGCCCCCGCGTTGCCGAGGATCAGGTCGACCTTGTCGGCATCCTGGAACGTCTGGGCCTCGCCCTTCTGGAGAAGGCCGTCGAAGAGCATCTGACCGTTGTGGTCCTTGGCCGAAATCCAGCTCTTGTCGGTGGTCGCGGTGATCTTGACGGTGACCTTGTCGGCCGGAACGGCGGCGATCGCGCTGTCCGAGGGGGCCGGCTTGGGAGGGAGGGCGGGCTTGGGCGGGGTGGGGCTGGGCCGCGTGCTGGGCTTCTGCTGGGACGGGCCCTCGGCCACCGCCTTGTCGGACTTGCCCTTGTCGCCGCCGCTGAACATCGTGAACCCGACGAAGCCGACGACCACGACGATCGCCGCGACCATGGCGGCGGTCCAGTTCGGCCGCCGCTGGTCGGGCCGGATCCGCTCCGCCTCGAACCTGGGCGCCGCGGGGGTGGGCGCGGGGCGGCCGCCGTGCTCGGCGTCGTACTGCGCGACCAGCGGGGCGGGATCGAGGCCGATGGCCTGGGCGAGCGTGCGGATGTGGCCGCGCGCGTAAACATCGCCGCCGCACCGCGAGAAGTCGTCCAGCTCGATCGCGTGCACGATGGGGATGCGCACCCGCGTGGTGGAACTGACCTCGTCGACCGTCAGTCCGGCGGCGATACGGGCCTGCTGAAGTACACGACCGATCGAAGGCTCGTCGTCTTCGATCGCGGGCCCGTCATTTTCGATCGAAGGCCGGTCATCTTCGGGAGAGTTGCCGATGGACACGGGGGCGCCTTTCGAGCGTGAGCCACCTGCTGGGTGTTCAGTCTAGGGGGGGTACGAAAGGGTGAGGCAACCGGGAGAGCGGTCTTTGTACGCCATCCGTATGGCCGCACCCCTGGCAACGGGACAGTCGGCATCGCATGATTCCGTCCCTCCCTCAACTTGACGTACGGCCAACGGAAACGGTTGCTCGGACATCCCGTACGGGTGCTGTTTCGCCCGAGTGGCTGTCAGCCGACTTCCCTTTCCGCTCCCCCGCATGCTCAGGGAGCCTCCCCGCGGATCACGGCGAGCACTCCATCGAGTTCGTCCGGCTTGACCAGAACGTCCCGCGCCTTGGAGCCCTCGCTGGGCCCGACGATGTTCCGCGACTCCATCAGGTCCATCAGCCGGCCCGCCTTCGCGAAGCCGACGCGCAGCTTGCGCTGGAGCATCGAGGTCGAGCCGAACTGGGTGGAGACCACCAGTTCGGCGGCCTGGCACAGCAGGTCCAGGTCGTCGCCGATCTCCTCGTCGATCTCCTTCTTCTGCTTGCTGCCGACCGTGACGTCGTCCCGGAAGACCGGGGCCATCTGATCCTTGCAGTGCTGGACGATCGCCGCGATCTCGTTCTCGGTGACGAATGCGCCCTGCAGCCGGGTGGGTTTGTTCGCGCCCATCGGCAGGAAGAGGCCGTCGCCCTTGCCGATCAGCTTTTCGGCGCCCGGCTGGTCGAGGATGACCCGGCTGTCGGCGAGCGAGGAGGTCGCGAACGCCAGCCGCGAGGGCACGTTCGCCTTGATCAGGCCGGTGACGACGTCGACGGAGGGCCGCTGGGTGGCGAGCACCAGATGGATGCCGGCGGCGCGGGCCAACTGGGTGATGCGGACGATCGCGTCCTCGACGTCGCGCGGCGCGACCATCATGAGGTCGGCGAGCTCGTCAACGATCACCAGTAGATACGGGTACGGCGTCAGCTCGCGCTCGCTGCCCTCGGGCAGCTTCACCTTGCCGTTGCGGATCGCCTCGTTGAAGTCGTCGATGTGCCGGAAGCCGAACGCCGCGAGGTCGTCGTAGCGCAGGTCCATCTCGCGCACGACCCACTGCAGCGCCTCGGCGGCCCGCTTGGGGTTGGTGATGATCGGCGTGATGAGGTGCGGGATGCCCTCGTACGCCGTCAGCTCGACGCGTTTGGGGTCGACAAGGACCATCCGTACGTCCTCGGGCGTCGCCCGCACCATCACAGAGGTGATCAGGCAGTTGATGCAGGAGGACTTGCCGGAACCGGTGGCGCCCGCGACCAGGACGTGCGGCATCTTGGCGAGGTTGGCCATCACATAGCCGCCCTCGACGTCCTTGCCGAGCGCCACCAGCATCGGATGGTCGTCCTCGGCCGCGTCCGCGAGCCGCAGCACGTCGCCGAGGTTGACCATCTCGCGGTCAGTATTGGGAATCTCAATACCGACAGCTGATTTCCCCGGAATCGGCGAGATGATCCGCACGTCCGGGCTGGCGACCGCGTACGCGATGTTCTTGGCGAGGGCGGTGATCCGCTCGACCTTCACGGCCGGACCGAGCTCGACCTCGTACCGCGTGACCGTCGGTCCGCGGGTGAACCCGGTGACGTTCGCATCGACCTTGAACTCCATGAAGACGTTCTGCAGCGAGGCGACGACGGCGTCGTTGGCGGCGCTGCGCGTCTTGCCGGGGCCGCCCTTCTCCAAGAGGTCCAGGGAGGGCAGCGAGTACGTGATGTCCCCCGCCAGCTGGAGCTGCTCGGCGCGCGGGGGCAGCGATTCGGCGGCGGCGGGCGCCTGCTTCGTCAGGTCCAGTACGACGGGCTTCGCGCCCGGCGTGACCTTCGGCGCCGTCGGCGCTTCGGGTTCGGCGGCGCGGGCGGTCGGCAGCGGTGTGGCCTGCTCCCGGTCCCGTTCGACCGAGACGCCCTGCGTGAGGTCGGCGACGACGGGCGAGGGGGGCAGCCCGTTCAGGACGGCTCCGTCCAGGGCCGCGGCCGCTGCGGCGGCGACGTCCACCGGGTCCATCCCGCCCTCGAACGGGGGTTGCACCGAGGCGCGCCGGGGCTTGCGGCGCCGCGAGAGCGCCTCCTGTTCGGCCCGGTCCGGGTCCTGCTCGACCGGGGCGCCGGAGCGCCGCCCGGTGCGGGACGCGGGCTCGGCCTCGCGCCACTCGTCGTCGTACGGCTCCTCCTCGCCCGCCTCCACGTCGTGCGGGAGCGGTTCGAGGACGCCGAGTTTGACCCCGAGCAGCCGCAGTCGCTGCGGGATGGCGTTGACCGGCGTCGCGGTGACCACGAGCAGCCCGAAGACGGTGAGCAGCAGGAGCATCGGCACGGCGAGCACATCGCCCAGCGTGAATTCGAGCGGCTTGGACGAGGCCCAGCCGATCAGCCCGCCCGCGTCCCGCATGGCGGCGGTGCCGTCTCCCCGGCCCGGCGAACCGCACGCGATGTGGACCTGGCCCAGAACGCCGAGGACGAGCGCCGAAAGACCGATGACGATCCGCCCGTTGGCCTCGGGCTTCTCCGGGTAGAGGATCAGCCGGATCGCGATGGCGCCGAGCAGCAGCGGCACCACCACGTCGAGCCGGCCGAAGGCGCCGGTCACCAGCACCTGTACGAGGTCGCCGACCGGGCCGCGCAGGTTCGACCAGGTGCCGGCCGCGACGATCAGCGCGAGGCCGAGCAGCAGCAGCGCGACGCCGTCCTTGCGGTGCGCCGGGTCGAGTCCCTTGGCGCCGCGTCCTATTCCCCGGAACAGCGCGCCGACGGCGTGCGCCGCGCCGAGCCAGGCAGCGCGCGCGAGCTTGTACACGCCCCCCGTGGGGGACGGCGCCGCCTTGGGCGCGGGCCTGGGGGCGGCCGCCTTCTTCGCGGGCGCCTTCTTGGCTGCTGTCTTCTTGGCGGGTGCCTTGGGGGCCGCGGTCTTCTTCGCGGGCGCAGCCTTCTTCGCCGGGGTACGGCCGGTGCGCTTCGCGGTGCCCGCCGTGCCCTGGGAACCCTTGCCGGACGTACGTGAGGCCATGGTGCTGAGGTTACCTGGGTCTGCGGCGGTGGACACGTGTGCCTACGGCTTCACCCGTCCGTGTCGTACGCGCCAAGGATACTGACGCCGCCTCAGCCGGACACGGCGTCAGATCCGGGGCCGTCAGTTCTGCGAAGGCAGGGTGGGCGCGCCACCGGTGCCGGGCTCCAGCGCGTCCAACGCCCGCCGCAGACCGGTGAGCTTGCGCTCCAGGTGGGCGGCGGTGGCGACCGCGGCGGCATCCGCCGAATCGTCGTCGAGCTGCTTGGAGAGCGCCTCGGCCTGCTCCTCAACTGCCGCGAGCCGCGCGGACAGTTCGGCCAGCAGGCCCGCCGACTCCCTGGCCGCGCCGCCGTGGGCGCCGCCCTCCAACTGGAGCCGCAGCAGGGCCGCCTGCTCGCGCAGTTGGCAGTTCTTCATGTACAGCTCGACGAAGACCGACACCTTGGCGCGCAGCACCCAGGGGTCGAACGGCTTCGAGATGTAGTCCACGGCACCCGCCGCATAGCCGCGGAAGGTGTGATGCGGGCCGTGGTTGATGGCCGTGAGGAAGATGATCGGGATGTCCCGCGTCCGCTCGCGCCGTTTGATGTGCGCGGCGGTCTCGAACCCGTCCATCCCCGGCATCTGGACGTCCAGCAGAATGACCGCGAAATCGTCCGTAAGCAGCGCTTTGAGCGCTTCCTCCCCTGACGATGCCCGCACCAGTGTCTGATCGAGCGCAGAGAGGATGGCCTCCAGCGCCAGCAGATTCTCCGGCCGGTCATCGACCAGGAGGATCTTGGCCTTCTGCACCATGGCCCGTCCTCCTCGCCCCGGCAGTGCACCGGGCGCCGCCCCAGGGGACGACTCCCTTGCGTCGCCCGTCCTTGTGCCGGTCATGGTAGCCGCACCCCGCCTGTCGCCACACCCTGTCACCGCGATGTCACTGTGCACGTAGCAGAAACGCGGTGGGAGACCAGAAGGTTCCCCGAATACCGCCGTCTCACACGCCTTCGGCCACACTCAGTCAGCGACAGCCGGTGATACGGGCGGCAGACGATCACTTTCCGCGCATCCACTGCTCCATCACCGAGAGCAAATGGTCCGGGTCGACCGGCTTCGTCACATAGTCGGAAGCGCCGGACTCGATGGCCTTCTCGCGGTCCCCCTTCATCGCCTTCGCGGTGAGCGCGACGATCGGCAGACCGGCGAACTGCGGCATCCGGCGAATCGCCGAAGTCGTGGCATAGCCATCCATCTCGGGCATCATGATGTCCATCAGCACGACCGCGGTGTCCTCGTGCTGTTCCAGGACCTCGATGCCCTCGCGCCCGTTCTCCGCGTACAGCACCGAAAGGCCGTGCTGTTCAAGGACGCTGGTGAGCGCGAAGACATTGCGTACGTCGTCATCGACGATCAGCACCTTCTCGCCGGCGAAGTGGAAGCTGTGCGCGGGCGACCGCTCCGGGTCGGCCGCCGCCCAGCCGTCGCTCTCGGCGTCGGACTGCCCGGACATCGTGCCCACCGGCCGGCCGTCCCCGCCCAGCGCCTTGCGGCGCCGGCGGAACAGTCCGGCCGTCGCGGGCTGCGCCTCGCTCTGCCCCGACTGCGGGCCGCCGTTGTACCCGATCGCCTGCGGGCGTACGGCGTCCAGGGCGAGCCCCGCCGCGGTCTGCATACCGCCGGGCGCGAGCTGCGGATAGCCCTGCGGGGGCAACTCGCTGAGGTGGAGCGGGAGATACAGCGTGAAGGTGGAGCCGCGGCCCGGCTCGCTCGCCGCGTGGATCTCGCCGCCGAGCAGCCGCGCGATCTCACGGCTGATGGACAGACCGAGGCCGGTGCCGCCGTACTTGCGGCTGGTCGTGCCGTCCGCCTGCTTGAACGCCTCGAAGATGACCCGCATCTTGCCGGCCGCGATCCCGATGCCGGTGTCGGTGACCGAGAACGCGATCAGGTCGGCGTCGGCGTCGCGCAGCGAGCCCGACTCCAGGAGCTGCTCCCTGATGGCGTCCGGGACGTCGGAGGCGGCCGGGCGGATGACGAGCTCCACGGCACCGCTGTCGGTGAACTTCACCGCGTTGGACAGCAGGTTGCGCAGGACCTGGAGCAGCCGCTGCTCGTCGGTGTGCAGCGTCGCGGGCAGCTCGGGCGAGACCCGTACGGAGAAGTCGAGGCCCTTCTCCGCCGTCAGCGGGCGGAAGGTCGCCTCCACGTAGTCGACCAGCTGGACCAGGGCGATCCGGGTCGGCGACACGTCCATCTTGCCCGCCTCGACCTTCGACAGGTCGAGGATGTCGTTGATCAGCTGGAGCAGATCGGAGCCCGCCCCGTGGATCGTTTCGGCGAACTCCACCTGCTTCGGGGAGAGGTTCCCCTCCGCGTTGTCGGCGAGCAGCTTGGCGAGAATGAGCAGGGAGTTGAGCGGGGTGCGCAGCTCGTGCGACATGTTCGCGAGGAACTCGGACTTGTAGCGCATGGAGACCGCGAGCTGCTCGGCGCGCTCCTCCAACACCTGCCGGGCCTCCTCGATCTCGGTGTTCTTCACCTCGATGTCGCGGTTCTGCTGGGCGAGCAGCTCGGCCTTCTCCTCCAGTTCGGCGTTGGAGGCCTGAAGGGCCCGCTGACGGTTCTCCAACTCGGCCGAGCGCTCGCGCAGTTGCTCGGTGAGCTCCTGCGACTGCTTGAGCAGCACCTCGGTCTTGGAGTTGACGGAGATGGTGTTGACGCTGGTCGCGATCATCTCGGCGATCTGGTTGAGGAAGTCCTTCTGGATGTGCGTGAACGGCTGGAACGACGCCAGCTCGATCACCCCGAGGACCTTCCCCTCGAAGAGCACCGGCAGCACGATCACATGCGCCGGCGGCGCCTCGCCCAGCCCGGAGGAGATCTTCAGGTAGCCCGGCGGCACGTTCTCCACCAGGATCGTCCGCTTCTCCTCGGCGGCCGTGCCGATGAGCGTCTCACCGGGCCGGAACGACGTCGGCATCGAACCGGCCGAGTATCCGTAACTCCCGCGCATCCGCAGCTCGTACGAGCCGTCGCTGCCCCCGCTCACCCCGGAGCCGCGCCCGGTCGGCATCGCCAGGAAGAAGGCGCCGTGCTGCGCCGAGACGACCGGCGTCAGCTCGGTCATGATCAGCGAGGCCACGTCGTCCAAGTCGCGGCGGCCCTGCATCAGGCCGGAGATGCGGGCCAGGTTGCCCTTGAGCCAGTCCTGCTCCTTGTTGGCGACGGTGGTGTCGCGCAGGTTGGCGATCATCGTGTTGATGTTGTCCTGGAGGGCCTGGATCTCGCCCGCCGCATCCACGTCGATCTTCAGATTGAGGTCGCCGCGGGTCACCGCCGTAGCGACGGCGGCGATGGCGCGTACCTGCCGGGTCAGGTTCCCGGCCATCTCGTTCACCGATTCGGTGAGGTCGCGCCAGGTCCCGTCCACGTCACGCACCCGGGCGTGACCGCCCAACTGGCCTTCGGTACCCACCTCTCGGGCGACCCGGGTGACCTCCTGGCCGAACGAGGACAGCTGGTCGACCATCGTGTTGATGGTGTTCTTCAGCTCCTGGATCTCGCCCCGCGCATCGATGTCGATCTTCTTGGTGAGATCGCCCTGGGCGATGGCGGTGGTGACGGTGGCGATCTGCCGCACCTGGCCGGTGAGGTTGTCGGCCATGGAGTTCACCGATTCGGTGAGGTCCTTCCACGTACCGGAGACGCCGGGCACCCGGGCCTGACCGCCCAGGATGCCGTCCGTGCCCACCTCACGGGCCACCTTGGTGACCTGCTCGGCGAACGAGGACAGCGTCGTCACCATGGTGTTGACGGTGTCGGCGAGTTCGGCGACCTCGCCGCGGGCCTCGACCGTCACCTTCTTGGTGAGGTCTCCGTTGGCGACCGCCGCCGAGACCCTGGAGATGTTCCGCACCTGGGTGGTCAGGTTCGCGGCCATCAGGTTGACGTTGTCGCTGAGGTCCTTCCAGATGCCGGTGACCCCGCGCACCCGGGCCTGACCGCCCAGGATGCCCTCGGTGCCCACCTCGCGCGCCACCCTGGTGACCTCGTCGGCGAAGTTGGACAGCTGGTCGACCATGGTGTTGACGGTCGTCACCAGCTCCAGGATCTCGCCCTTGGAGTCGACGGTGATCTTCTTGGAGAGGTCGCCCTCGGCGACCGCCGTCGTCACCTCGGCGATGTTGCGCACCTGTGAAGTCAGGTTGTTCGCCATGAAGTTGACGGACTGGGTGAGGTCCTTCCAGGTGCCGGACACGCCCTGCACCTCGGCCTGACCGCCCAGGATGCCCTCCGTGCCCACCTCGCGGGCCACCCGGGTGACCTGCTCGGCGAAGTTGGAGAGCTGGTCCACCATCGTGTTGAGGGTGTTCTTCAGCTCCAGGATCTCGCCGCGCGCGTCCACGTCGATCTTCTGCGACAGATCACCGCGCGCCACCGCCGTGGCGACCTGGGCGATGTTGCGCACCTGCGCCGTCAGGTTGCCGGCCATGCCGTTCACGGAGTCGGTCAGATCGCGCCACACCCCGGCGACGCCTGGCACCTGCGCCTGCCCGCCCAGCCGGCCGTCGGTGCCCACCTCGCGGGCGACCCGGGTGACCTGCTCGGCGAAGGCGGAGAGCTGGTCGACCATCGTGTTGATGGTGTTCTTCAGCTCCAGCATCTCGCCGCGCGCATCCACGTCGATCTTCTGCGACAGATCACCGCGCGCCACCGCCGTCGTCACCTGGGCGATCTGACGGACCTGCGAAGTCAGGTTTCCCGCCATGAAGTTGACGGAGTCGGTGAGTTCCTTCCAGGTGCCGGACACGCCGTCGACCCGCGCCTGACCGCCGAGGCGGCCCTCAGTGCCCACGTCCCGCGCCATCCGCGTGACCTGGTCCGCGAACGACGACAGCTGCGCCACCATCGTGTTGACGGTGTTCTTCAACTCCAGCATCTCGCCCGCGACATCGACCGTGACCTTCTGCGACAGGTCGCCATTGGCCACCGCCGTCGTCACCTGGGCGATGTCGCGCACCTGACCGGTGAGGTTGCGGAACGCGGTGTTGACGGAATCCGTCAGGTCCTTCCACGTACCCGCCGCGCCCGGCACCTCCGCCTGCCCGCCGAGCCGGCCCTCGATGCCGACCTCGCGGGCGACCCGGGTCACCTCGGAACCGAACGACTGGAGCTGGTCGACCATCGTGTTGACGGTGTTCTTCAGCTCCAGCATCTCGCCGGCCACGTCGACGGTGACCTTCTGGCTCATGTCACCGCTGGCCACCGCGGTCGTCACCTGCGCGATGTCCCGCACCTGGGTCGTCAGGTTGCGGAAGACGGTGTTGACGGAATCCGTCAAGTCCTTCCACGTACCCGCCGCCCCGGGTACCTGCGCCTGCCCGCCGAGAAGTCCCTCCGCGCCGACCTCGTTGGCGACCCGGGTGACCTCGTCCGCGAACGTACGCAGCGTCTCGGTCATCTGGTTGATGGTCTCCGCGAGCTGCGCGACCTCGCCGCGTGCGTTGACGGTGACCTTCTGCGACAGATCGCCGCTCGCCACGGCCGTCGTCACCTGGGCGATCCCGCGCACCTGCGCGGTCAGGTTCGTCGCCATCACGTTGACGGAGTCGGTGAGGTCCTTCCACACCCCGGCCACGCCCGGCACCTGCGCCTGCCCGCCCAGTTCGCCCTCGGTGCCCACCTCGCGGGCGACCCGCGTCACCTCGGAGGAGAAGGAGGACAGCTGGTCGACCATGGTGTTCACGGTGTTCTTCAGCTGGAGCATCTCGCCGGCCACGTGCACCGTGACCTTGCGCGACAGATCACCCTTGGCGACAGCCGTCGTGACGAGAGCAATGTCACGTACCTGTGCGGTCAGCCGGTACGCCATGGTGTTGACGGAATCCGTCAGATCCTTCCAGGAACCGGACATACCGCGCACCTGGGCCTGACCGCCGAGCTTGCCCTCCGTGCCGACCTCAAGGGCGACCCGCGTCACCTCGTCGGTGAAGGCCGACAACTGGTCGACCAGGTTGTTGACGGTCCGCCCCACCTTGAGGAACTCACCGCGCAGCGGCCGCTCGGCGCCGTCGCTGCCGTGCGAACGCAGATCCATCCGCTGTTCCAGATCGCCCTCGGCCACCGCCGAGAGCACCCGCCCGACCTCGGAGACCGGCCGCGCGAGATCGTCCACCAGCGCGTTGGAGGCATCGATCGCGGCGGCCCAGGAACCCTCGCAGGCCCCGTTCTCCAGCCGCTCGGTCAGCTTCCCCTCACGCCCGACCATCCTGCGCACGCGGGCGATCTCGCCGGTCAGATGCAGATTGCGGTCCGCGACCTCGTTGAAGACGGCCGCGATCTCCGTCATCACGCCGTCACCGGAGACCGTCAGCCGCTTGCGGAAGTTCCCGTCCCGCATCGACGCGAGCGCCGCGAGCAGTCGCTGGAGCGCCGCCGTGTCCACCTCGGTCGTCCCGTTGCCCCCGCGCTGCTTGTGGCTCCGGGCCTGTTGAGTCCGGGGCTGCTCGTCCTTCGCGCGCGTGCCTACGCCCCGCGCTGCTGCGCCAGACTCCACAGTGTCCCTCCCGCAAGGGTTGACCGCACTACCCGGGATGTCTCCGGAAGCATGCCCAGTGTTTCACCACGGCCGAACCAGGCCATAACAGTTCGGCAGCTTCGCATATCCGTCCCCGCCCTCGGAGGGCGGAAACACTGGTGACCGGCATCCGCTCGGACAGCGAAGGTAAGTAACCTGGCATCCGGCTGTCCAGCCGCCCCGGTCCGCCCGGCGAGGGGGCGGTTCGTACCTCCTGCTCGGTAAAGCTTGGGGGAGGGCGGCACAAAGGACGACCACGGGACAACCGGAGGGGGCGGGCCGACATGGGACTGTTGATTCCCGGAGGGCACGTTCCGGAGCCCCGTCAAGGAGATCCGGGCGTCGAGACGCGTACGAGGAGTTCTGTGATCACCGCGCGGGCGGCAGCCAGCTTCGACCCTGTCGGGCGGTCGGTCGCGACCGCCCGCGCCTTCGTCCGGGACACCCTCCAGGGCTGGGGGTACGCGGACGTCGTCGACGACGCCGTCGTCCTGACCAGCGAACTCGTCACCAATGCGGTCGTCCACGCCGGCACCAAGGCGGACGTCCTGTGCCTGCGCTCCGACGACGGCGTACGCGTAGAGGTGGCCGACCGCTACCCCGAACGTGAGGTTCCGCTCCTGGGCTCCCCCGCCGACATCGCGGGGCCCGACCGCGAGAACGGCCGCGGCCTGCTGCTCTGCGCCGCCCTCGCCTCCCGCTGGGGCGTCGAGTACACACCGGCCAGGAAGCACGTCTGGTTCCAACTCGACCTCCCCGACCGCCCGGTGGGCACCCGCTCCGCCGGCCCCGCCCTGCCCACCGCGCTGCTTCCCGCCACCGACGGCCGGGTACGGGTCGCGGTCGTCCAGATCGACCGCGCCGGAGCCGTGCGCGCCTGGAACGAGGACGCCGAAGACCTGTTCGGCTACCCGGCCGACCAGGTCACCGGCAAGGCGTTGACCGACTTCGCCGCCTGGCCGCACACCCCCGGCACCTCCACCGGCATCGTCGAGGCCCTCCAACTCTCGCGCTGGGAAGGCAGTTACGGGATAAGGGGCGCCGACGGCCGCGTGGTCCCCGTGTACGCCTCCCACCTGCGCGTGCGCGACACCGAGGGCGAGCCCTCGACGGTCTGCCTGCTGGTGCGCGACGACGAGCGGGCGGTGCTCCAGACCCCCGTCCGCCAGCCCGCCACCGACCCGGCCGCCCACGGCGACAGCCGCAGCCTCGACCCGTTCGAGGTCTTCATCGGCTCCCCCGCCCCCGAGGACCTCGACGGACTGCTCCAGCGCACCGTCGAACGCGCCCGCGACATGCTGGACGGCGACTCCGCCTTCCTGCTGCTCGCCACCGACGACGAGACGGAGCTGGAGGTACGGGCCACCACCGGCCTCCCCTCCGCCCGCCAGCGCTTCGCCCGCGTCCCCGTGGAGGCGGGCACGGGACGGTACGGATCGGCGCGGATGCCCGCCGTCCACGAGGACCTCGCGGCCGTCCCCGGCGCCGTCCCGCTCCTCGAAAGCACCGGCATGCGCTCGGTCGTCACGGTCCCGCTCAAGGTCGAGGGCCGCCTCACCGGCTCGCTGGGAGTCGCCGCGGAATCCCCCGGCCGCTACTCCAACGAGGAGGCACTGCGCCTCCAGTTCGCCGCCGACCGCATCGCCCTGGCCGTCGAATCGGCCCGCCTGGGCGAGCTGGAACGCCTGCGCAGAGGCTCGTTGAGCTTCCTCGTCGAGGCCTCCGACCTCTTGGCCGGCACCCTGGACCGCGACCAGACCCTGGCCCTGATGGCCCAGATGACGGTCCCGACCCTGGCCACCTGGTGCGCCGTCTACACGATCGCCGACCAGGCCTCGGACCCGTACCTCTCCTACGTCCTGCACGAGGACGAGGAGCGCATCGACGGCCTCAAGGCCCTGCTCTCCAAGATCGATCCGCCGGAGCCGGTGCCGACCCCGGGCGCCCGCGTCTGGACCGCCCCCGGTGAAGCCGCCCACCAGGCCGCTCTCCGCGTCTCGATGCGCGACCTCGGCCGCTCCGGCAGCCCGCACGTGGGCGGCGGGATCGGCACCACCTTGTCGACGGCGGCCGCGGTCGGCGGCGAAACCGTCGTACTGCCGCTCGTCGCCCGCAACCGCGTCATCGGCATGCTGACACTTGGCAAGCCGTCAGATGACCATTTCCGTCAGGAGATTCTCGAACTCGCCGAGGACCTCTCCCGCCGGGCCGCCCTCGCGCTCGACAACGCGCGCCTCTACTCCGAGCGCATGGCCATCAGCCGCTCCCTCCAGCGCAGCCTGCTCCCGCCGGGCCTGCCCCAGATCCCGGGCGTCGAGGTCGAGGTCATCTACCGCGCGGCCGGCGAAGGCAACGAGGTGGGCGGCGACTTCTACGACCTGTTCCCCATCCGCGACGGAGCGTACGGCTTCGCCATCGGCGACGTCTGCGGTACGGGCCCGGAGGCCGCCGCGGTCACCGGCTTGGCCCGGCACGCCCTTCGCCTGCTCGCCCGCGAGGGCTTCGGCGGCCCCGCGGTCCTGGAGCGCCTGAACGCGGCGATCCTGGACGAGGGCGCCCGCAGCCGCTTCCTGACGCTCCTCTACGGGGAGTTGTGGCCGCAGGAGGACGGCAGCGCCATCCTGAAGATCGTCTGCGCCGGCCATCCGCTGCCGCTGCGCCTGCGCCAGGACGGCTCGGTCGAACCGGCCGCCGAACCCCAGCCGCTCCTCGGCGTCATGGAGGATCTGGAGCTGTACGAGCAGACGATCACGCTCGACCCGGGTGACGTCCTGCTCTGCGTGACCGACGGGATCACCGAGCGCCGCGAGGGCACCCGCATGCTCGGCGACGACGGCCTCACCGACGTCCTCGCCAGTTGCACGGGTCTCACCGCCGGTGCCGTCGCCGCCCGCGTTCTGCGCGCGGTCGAGCGCTTCGCCGCCGAACCGGCCTCCGACGACATGGCCATCCTGTCCCTGCGCATCCCGGAACAGGCCAAGCGATAACCCCGAGAGGGTACGCGAAAGGCCCCGCCCAATGGGCGGGGCCTTTCGTATTCCTGAGCCCCCATGCGGAATCGAACCGCAGACCTTCTCCTTACCATGGAGACGCTCTACCGACTGAGCTATAGGGGCCTGTTGTTGTTTCGGGGTTTCCCCCTCACCAACGAGATAAAGCATACCCCGAATCAGACGGTGTTCCGAACCACGGCCACCGGTTCCGGCCTAGGCGGGCTGCAGCAGCCCGCCGAGCGCGTTGCAGACGGACACCAGCCGCCGCAATTCCGCCTCCGAGAGCCCGTCGAGGGAGGGCAGCGCGAGCGTCTCGTCCGCGGCCCGCTCGGTCTCGGCCAGCATCCACCCGTCCCGCCTGAACTCCCGCATCCGGTGTACGGGAATGGGCACGGGCACCTCGCAGGCGACCCCGCGCCGCCGCAACAGCCGCGCGAACGCGTCCCGGTCGGGCCGCCCGTTGCCGGGCACGCGCACGACGTACCGCTGATAGCGATGCCCCTCGGCGGGCGCGGGCGTCTCCACCCCGACGAGCCGCCGGTCCAAGTACCCGGCCCGTTCCCGCCGTTGGGCCACATCCCCGTCGATGCCCGGCCCGTCCTCCTGCTCAAGGATCAACACCCGGTGCCGGGCGGCCAGTTCGGCGAGCCGCGCGGCATCGGCCGGATACCCGAAGCGGCGTACGAGCACGACAGCGGCGGTCCTGGGCGTGACGGCCGCACCGACGGCCTCCGGCGCGAGGCAGTAGCTCAGCGGATCGATGTCGGCGAACACCGGCACGGCCCCGGCCGCGACGACCGCCCGCGCCAACTCGCCGGAGTCGTAGGCCGGCACGATCACCTCGTCGCCGGTCGCGACACCGGCAGACTTGAGCGCTCCTGTCATCCTCATGACAGCGGATCGTCCTCTTGCCACATGAACGCCAGGTGAGCGGGCACAAAAAAACGCTGGCCCCCGAACCGAAGTTCAGGGGCCAGCGTTGAATGATTGTTCGGCGGCGTCCTACTCTCCCACAGGGTCCCCCCTGCAGTACCATCGGCGCTGAAAGGCTTAGCTTCCGGGTTCGGAATGTAACCGGGCG
>NZ_JBIWHT010000006.1:0-301632 GCF_044764265.1 Streptomyces sp. NPDC094147
GAAGCTAAGCCTTTCAGCGCCGATGGTACTGCAGGGGGGACCCTGTGGGAGAGTAGGACGCCGCCGAACAATTTTTGGGGAAAGCCCCGCACCAGATCCCTTCGGGATCACGGTGCGGGGCTTTTCCGCGTTTAAGGCCCAGTGGGAGGCAGGGGCTCCCCGTACCCCCTGTGCATCTGTTGGCTCTCGCTGACGGTAGGGTCAGGGGGCATCGTTGGCACGTTTCCCACAGGAGGCCCCCGGGTGGAGGTCCAGGAGACTCGCGTTCAGACGGACCGGGTGCTCACCATCCCCAATATTCTCAGCATGGCGCGCCTCGTTGGCGTACCCCTCTTCCTGTGGCTGATTCTTCGCCCTGTCTTTGGCGGGCCGACCAGTGATGGCTGGGCCTTGCTGGTACTGGCGCTGAGTGGTGTCAGCGACTACTTGGACGGGAAGCTGGCCCGGCGATGGAACCAGATCAGCAACCTCGGGCGGCTACTCGATCCGGCTGCCGACCGGTTGTACATCCTTTCCACTCTGGTCGGGCTCACCTGGCGGGAGATCCTGCCGATTTGGTTGACCGCCGCCCTTGTCGCCCGTGAGCTGATGCTTCTGGTGATGGTGGGAATCCTTCGCCGGCACGGCTATCCGCCGCCGCAGGTGAACTTCTTGGGTAAGGCCGCTACGTTCAACTTGATGTACGCCTTCCCTCTGCTGTTGCTCAGTGACGGGCATGGCTGGCTGGCCTCCCTTGCGGCGATTTTCGGATGGGCGTTCGCAGGATGGGGTACAACTCTGTATTGGTGGGCAGGGATCCTCTATGTGGTTCAGGTCCGCCGGTTGGTGAAGGCGGACGCAGCGGCCGATTGAGCTCGGCGGTGCGGCCCCGGCGGTGAGCCGGCATCCGCGGGTGACGCCAGCGGGTCTGCCCAAGCGGGCGAAGTCGGCCAAACCGTCGTCTCTTCAAGGAGGACGTTTCCGACATGAAGGCCGTCGTGATGGCTGGTGGCGAAGGCACACGTCTTCGCCCCATGACGTCGAGCATGCCCAAGCCGCTCCTGCCGGTGGTCAACCGGCCGATCATGGAGCATGTGCTGCGGCTGCTCAAGCGGCATGGGCTCAATGAGACCGTCGTAACCGTTCAGTTCCTCGCGTCACTCGTCAGGAACTACTTCGGTGACGGAGAAGAGCTCGGAATGGAGCTCACCTATGCCAATGAGGAGAAGCCCCTCGGCACCGCGGGCAGCGTAAAGAATGCCGAGGAAGCCCTCAAGGACGATGCCTTCCTGGTCATTTCCGGTGATGCTCTCACCGATTTTGACCTGACCGATCTCATCCGCTTCCACAAGGAGAAAGGCGCACTGGTCACGGTGTGCCTGACCCGTGTGCCCAATCCTCTTGAATTCGGCATCACGATTGTCGACGAAGAGGGCAAGGTCGAGCGCTTCCTGGAGAAGCCCACCTGGGGGCAGGTGTTCTCCGACACCGTCAACACGGGCATCTATGTGATGGAGCCCGAGGTATTCAACTATGTCGAAGCGGACAAGTCCGTCGACTGGTCAGGAGATGTATTCCCTCAGCTGATGAAGGAAGGCAAGCCCATCTACGGCTATGTCGCCGAGGGCTACTGGGAGGACGTCGGAACCCACGAGAGCTACGTCAAGGCCCAGGCCGACGTACTTGAAGGCAAGGTCGACGTCGAGATCGACGGCTTCGAGATCTCGCCCGGCGTGTGGGTCGCCGAAGGCGCCGAGGTCCATTCCGATGCCGTGCTCCGGGGGCCCCTCTACATCGGGGACTACGCGAAGGTCGAAGCGGATGTGGAAATCCGCGAGCACACGGTCGTGGGGTCCAATGTCGTCGTGAAGACCGGCGCCTTCCTGCACAAGGCCGTTGTCCACGACAACGTCTACATCGGTCAGCACAGCAACCTGCGTGGTTGTGTGATCGGCAAGAACACCGACATCATGCGGGCCGCCCGGATCGAGGACGGTGCCGTTATCGGGGACGAGTGCCTCGTCGGTGAGGAATCGATTGTTCAGGGGAATGTCAGGGTCTACCCCTTCAAGACGATCGAGGCGGGCGCCTTCGTCAACACCTCCGTGATCTGGGAATCGCGAGGGCAGGCCCACCTCTTCGGGGCCCGTGGCGTCTCCGGAATCCTCAACGTGGAAATCACTCCGGAACTCGCCGTACGTCTTGCCGGTGCGTACGCCACGACGCTCAAAAAGGGCTCGACGGTCACCACGGCCCGCGACCACTCCCGTGGCGCGCGAGCGCTGAAACGGGCCGTCATCTCCGCGCTGCAGGCCAGTGCCATCGACGTACGGGACCTGGAGAACGTGCCGTTGCCGGTGGCGCGGCAGCAGACCGCGCGGGGCAGCGCCGGCGGGATCATGATCCGTACGTCGCCTGGCGTGCCGGACTCCGTCGACATCATGTTCTTCGATGAGCGGGGAGCCGACCTCTCGCAGGGCGGCCAGCGCAAACTCGACCGGGTCTACGCACGCCAGGAGTACCGGCGGGCCTTCCCCGGGGAGATCGGCGATCTGCAGTTCCCCTCCAGCGTCTTCGACTCGTACACCGGATCGCTGCTGCGCAAGGCCGACACCACCGGCATCGCGGAGGCCGGGCTGAAAGTGGTCGTGGACGCCTCCAACGGAAGTGCCGGCCTGGTGCTGCCCAGCCTGCTCGGGCGGCTCAAGGTGGACTCGCTGACCATCAACCCGGGCCTGGACGAGTCCCGGCCGACCGAGTCCGCCGAGAGCCGGCGGGCCGGGCTCGTGCGGCTCGGCGAGATCGTGGCCTCGGCGCGTGCGGCGTTCGGGGTGCGGTTCGACCCCGTCGGCGAACGGCTCTCGCTGGTTGATGAGCGGGGGCGGATCGTCGAGGACGACCGGGCGCTTCTGGTGATGCTGGACCTGGTCGCGGCCG
Organism: Streptomyces sp. NPDC094147; assembly: GCF_044764265.1. Classification (NCBI taxonomy): domain Bacteria; kingdom Bacillati; phylum Actinomycetota; class Actinomycetes; order Kitasatosporales; family Streptomycetaceae; genus Streptomyces; species Streptomyces sp. NPDC094147. The sequence goes on from NZ_JBIWHT010000006.1 coordinate 2,917, forward strand.
AGCGGCGCAGCGGGCGGGTGGCGCTGCCCGTCACGACCACCAGGATCGCCGAACAGGTCGCGGCGTACCACGGCACGCAGGTGGAGTGGACGACCACTTCGCCGGACGATCTGACCAGGGTGTGCCGCGAGGAGTCCACCATCTTCGGCGGGGACGGGCGCGGCGGGTTCATCGTGCCCGAGTTCAGCAGCGTCTTCGACGGCGCGGCCGCCTTCGTACGGCTCATCGGGCTGGTCGCGCGGACCCAGCTGACGCTCAGTCAGATCGATGCGCGGATACCGCAGGCACACGTGCTGCGCCGGGACATCGCTACGCCGTGGGCAGTGAAGGGCATGGTGATGCGGCGGGTCGTGGAGGCCGCCGGCACGCGGTCCGTGGACACGACCGACGGTGTACGGGTGGTCGAGGCCGACGGCCGCTGGGTGATGGTGCTGCCCGACCCGGCCGAGGCCGTCACTCATTTGTGGGCGGAGGGGCCGGACGACGTATCGGCTCAGGCGCTCCTGGACGAATGGGCCGCGGTGGTCGACAGCGCAGGTCACTGACACCGTACGGGTGTGCCGGGCCGGCCTTGCAGGTACGGCCCGGCGCACCGGTGGGGCCATTCGGTGGTAGCGGCGCCGACGTGCGACGATGTGCGGCATGCCGCAGCAGCCCCCCGTTCGGAGCACTCCGTCTCCGCCTCCGCGTCCCGACGCGTCGATGTCGCTGCTGACCAATGTCATGGACCACGCGCTCGATGACGGCTACGCCGAATCGACCGCTCGCCGCAAGGCCGCGGGCGACACCGCAGTGCCGCGCCCGCTGCGGGCGAAGCTCGGCCTCGCGGCCGGACTGGTGCTCGCCGCCCTCGTGGTGACCGTCGGGGCAGCTCAGGCCCGTATCACCGCGCCCGTGGTGGCCAAGGAGCGCCAGGAGCTGATCAACCGGGTCGAGTCCGAGACCAGGGCCGCCGACAAGCTGCAGAGGGATGTGGACGGGCTGCGGACCGAGGTCGGCGACCGGCAGCGCAAGGCGCTCGAAAAGCACGGCGGCGACCAGGGCGAGCTCGTGGCGCTGCTCTCCGGTGCCACCGAAGTGCACGGTCCGGGCGTGAAGCTGGTCGTCGACGACGCCAAGGACACCGCCCAGGGCGACGGCAGCCGGCCGCGCGAGAGCACGACCTTCGCGGACACCGGCCGGGTGCGCGACCGCGACATGCAGCGGGTGGTCAACGGGCTGTGGCAGTCCGGTGCCGAGGCGATCGCGATCAACGGGCAGCGCCTGACGTCGTTCTCGGCGATCCGGGCCGCGGGCGACGCCATACTGGTCGACAACAGGCCACTGGTGCCGCCGTACACCGTGCTCGCGGTGGGGGACGGCAAGAAGCTGAGCACCGACTTCCAGGACAGCGCGGACGGTCAGTACCTGCATGTGCTGGAGCAGAACTACGGGATCAGGGGCAGCATTTCCGTCGAGGCCGATGTGCGTCTCCCGGCGGCGCCGAGCCTGACCGTACGGACAGCAGAGCCAATGGCCGCGGGCGCCGGCAAGGGCGCGGCCGACACAGGGAAGGGCACATCGTGATCGCCGTACTTGGCCTCGTCGTGGGAGTCGTGGTCGGACTTTTCGTCCGGCCCGAGGTGCCTGCGGTGGTCGAGCCGTATCTGCCGATCGCCGTGGTCGCGGCACTCGACGCGGTCTTCGGCGGGCTTCGGGCCATGCTCGACGGCATCTTCGTCGACAAGGTCTTCGTGGTCTCCTTCCTGTCGAACGTGGTGGTCGCGGCGCTGATCGTGTTCCTCGGCGACAAGCTGGGCGTCGGCGCGCAATTGTCGACCGGCGTCGTCGTCGTGCTCGGCATCCGGATCTTCTCCAACGCTGCCGCCATCCGCCGGCACGTCTTCAGGGCCTGAGGCCGATGAGCGACGTGGAGAAAGCGAACGGCGGCGACGACGAGCGGCCCGGCGAGGCGGCGGGTGAACCACCCGAGGCGAAGGCCCAGTTGACCGGACGCCAACGGCTCGCAGCGGGGCTGTGGCCGCCGCGGGCCAGCCGTGCCCAGCTCATCGTGGCGCTGCTCCTGTTCGTGCTCGGCCTCGGTCTCGCCATCCAGGTCCGCTCCAACAGCGACAACAGCGCGCTGCGGGGTGCCCGCCAGGAGGACTTGGTGCGCATCCTCGATGAACTCGACTCGCGTACGAAGCGTCTTGAGGATGAGAAGCAGCGTCTGGAAGACCAGCGCACACAGCTGGAGACCAGCTCCAACCAGGCGGAGGAGGCGCGCAAGCAGACCGTGGAGAAGGAGCGGCAGCTCGGCATCCTGGCCGGTACGGTCGCGGCGCAGGGCCCGGGCATCACGTTGACGATCAGCGACCCCAAGGGCGGTGTCCAGTCCGACAAGGTGCTCGACACGGTGCAGGAACTGCGGGCCGCCGGCGCGGAGGCGATCCAGATCAACGGCGTGCGGGTGGTGGCCAATACGTACTTCTCGGACGAGACCGGCGGCATCGGGGTGGACGGCAAGAAGGTCAGCGCCCCTTACGTGTTCAAGGTGATCGGCAAGCCGCAGGATCTGGAGCCGGCGCTCAACATCCCCGGCGGAGTGGTGCAGACTCTGGAGAAGGAGCAGGCCACGGCCACAGTGGCCCGCTCGGAGAAGATCATCGTGGACGCCTTGCGACCCGCGAAGCGGCCTGACTACGCTCAGTCGTCCTCCCACTGATGCGGGCAGGCGTGGGAGCTGCCGGACAAGGGCAGGAGGTTGCGGGGGGTCGCCGCTTGGTAACAGTGGTGCGTGGTGGAAACTGTTTGGCGGATACGGACGTTGTGAGGATGTCCGGTTCGGCAGGTGTGTTGATTCTGGGTTCGTCCTGCCCCACGGGCGGGTCTATTTCGGTCAAGGGGAATCGCCCGTGAAGTTGTTTGCGAAGTTGTTCGGCAAGAGCGCACGCCAGGACGGCGGCAGCGCCGCAAGGCACCGTGCTCAGCGCCCCGGTGGGCCGGAGGAGCAGGGCGGCGAGCGTCCGCTGTTCCGCGACGAGGTGGCTGGTTCCGGTGGTGACATTCCGGGCGCGTCGTCTGTTGACCCTGCTGGTGCCGGGCGCATAGGTTTCGGGGAACCGTCAACCTCAAGTACGGGTGGAGGGTTCGGCTCCGACCCGTATGCCACCAGTGCCCACGCGGTGCCGCCGCGGCAGGAGGATCCGTCGATGTCGGGATTGCCTGTTTGTACGAGGTGCGGGCACAGCAATGCCGCCGCCAGTCGCTTCTGCTCCAACTGCGGTGCCCCGCTGCGGCCGGGTGTCGTTCCGGAGCGCGCGTCCGAGACCACCTCGACCATCTCGATCTCCGGCCTGGAGGCGTACGACGCCGAGGTGACCGGTCAGACGCAGCTGCCGTCGCTCTCGCCGGAGGCGCAGGCCGCGGTGGACGCGCTGCCGCAGGGCTCGGCGCTCCTGGTGGTGCGCCGCGGGCCGAACTCGGGAAGCCGCTTCCTCCTCGACGGCGAGCTGACCACGGCGGGCCGGCACCCGCAGAGCGACATCTTCCTGGACGACGTGACGGTGTCACGCCGGCACGTGGAGTTCCGGCGCGGTCCCGACGGGCGTTTCACCGTCTCCGACGTCGGCAGCCTCAACGGTACGTATGTGAACCGCGAGCGGATCGACTCCGTCGACCTGGCCAACGGCGACGAGGTCCAGATCGGGAAGTACCGGCTGGTCTTCTACGCGAGCCAGCGCGCTCTCTAGAGCCCGGCAGGGAAGGTTCATGCAGCAGACACCGACGGGCGGTGCCGGACGCGGCACCGCCTCTGAGGGCGACCGGCTGATGAGTATCGGCGGTGTGCTCAACCAGCTGCGCGAAGAATTTCCCGAAGTGACCATCTCCAAGATTCGCTTCCTGGAGTCCGAGGGGCTTGTGGAGCCGCGGCGTACGCCGTCGGGGTACCGCAAGTTCAGTGTGGAGGACGTCGAGCGGCTGGCCCAGGTGCTGCGGATGCAGCGGGACCACTATCTGCCGCTCAGGGTCATCCGCGAGCATCTGGACGCCCTCTCCCGCGGTGAGCGGCCCCCCATGCCCGCTCCGGGCGGCTCCGGGGAGCTCCTCGACGGTCTCGGCGAGCTGGCCCCGGACCGGCCGACGGCCGCCCGGGTGGGCCGTACGGAGCTCATGGCGGCCGCCGAGGTCAGCGAGACCGAGCTGGCCGAGTGGGAGGCGTACGGCCTGCTCACGCCGGGACCCGAGGGCGGTTTCGACGCCGAGTCGGTGAATGTGGCGCGACTTGTGGCGGATCTGGGGCGATTCGGCCTCGAACCCCGCCATCTGCGGGCCATGAAGGCTGCCGCGGACCGTGAGGCGGGCCTGATCGAGCAGGTGGTGACGCCGCTGCGGCTGCACCGCAATCCGCAGACCAGAGCCCATGCGGAAGCCACCACGAAGGAGCTCGCCGCGCTCTCCGTACGGCTTCATGCGGCACTGGTGCAGACCGCCCTGGGTGTCCGGCTTCACTGATCTTGTAGGTGCCCGACTACCCAAACCTGCCGGGCACGTCCTAGGGTTGCTGTGTGAACGAGCTCGACGTCGTGGGTGTCCGGGTGGAAATGCCCTCCAACCAACCGATCGTGCTCCTGCGTGAAGTGGGAGGCGATCGGTACCTCCCCATCTGGATCGGTCCAGGGGAGGCGACCGCGATCGCCTTCGCCCAGCAGGGGATGGCACCGGCGCGGCCGCTGACGCACGACCTTTTCAAGGACGTGCTGGAGGCCGTTGGCCAGGAGCTGACCGAAGTCCGCATCACGGACCTGCGCGAAGGCGTCTTCTACGCGGAGTTGGTCTTTGCCAGTGGCGTGGAGGTGAGCGCCCGCCCGTCCGACGCCATAGCGCTTGCGCTGCGCACCGGAACGCCGATCTACGGCAGTGACGGAGTCCTCGACGACGCGGGAATCGCCATCCCGGACGAGCAGGAGGACGAGGTGGAGAAGTTCCGCGAGTTCCTCGACCAGATCTCCCCCGAGGATTTCGGCACCAACAGCCAGTGAGCACCGGAAACCGGTGAACCTGCGGCTGAGGGAGTGGTGCTGTCCGAGGCGCTCGCGCCGGGGGCGTTCCGGCGCATTCGAGTAGCCTTTCCCGCAAGAGAGATACGGGAAACCACTCTCAGGGTGATTATCACTCGGCGTGCCGAGTGTGGCGATCGTTGACGCACCCCGAGTGACTGCCTACCGTCGAGTGGGCAGGTCAAGGACGGAGGGTCGGCGTGAGAATCAGCGGCGACGGTACGGCAGGGGGCGCTCCCGGACGCAGTCCGGGGGAGGGCGGGCCGTACCCGCTTCACAGCAGTGCGGCCGACCTGAGTACCGACACGATCGGATACCGGGGGCCGACCGCCTGCGCGGCGGCGGGGATCACCTACCGACAGCTCGACTACTGGGCGCGTACCGGCCTGGTCGAGCCCAGTGTGCGTCCGGCCTACGGGTCGGGCACGCAGCGTCTCTACAGCTTCCGGGACGTCGTCGTCCTGAAGATCGTCAAACGTTTCCTCGACACCGGTGTCGGGCTCCAGAACATCCGCACCGCCGTGCAGCACCTGCGCGAGCGCGGTTTCCGCGACCTGGAGCGGATGACGCTGATGAGCGACGGGGCGACGGTGTACGAATGCTCGTCCCCGGACGAGGTCGTGGACCTGCTCCAGGGTGGTCAGGGGATCTTCGGGATCGCGGTGGGCGTGGTGTGGCGCGATGTCGAGGCGGCGCTCTCGCAGCTGCACGGCGAGCGCGTGGACACCGGCGAGACCCTGGTCGGGCACAACCCGGCCGACGAGCTGGCCAGGCGCCGCAACCGAGCGGTCTGAGGCGACCGGAGGCCGCGCGGGCGGCCGATTGTCAGTGGCGTACGGCAGCATCGGTGGTGTGAGAGCCGCGCCGACCATCCTGCATCTGGACATGGATGCCTTCTTCGCCGCCGCAGAGCAGGCGGCGAAGCCCAGCCTGCGCGGAAAACCGGTGATCGTGGGCGGTCTCGGGCCGCGCGGGGTGGTCTCGACGGCGTCGTACGAGGCGAGACGGTTCGGGGTGCGCTCGGCCATGCCGATGGCGCAGGCCCGGCGGCTCTGTCCGAACGCGGCCTATCTCGTGCCGCGCTTCCAGCTGTACCGGACGATCAGCGAGCAGGTGATGGAGCTCCTCGGGCGGCTGTCCCCGCTGGTCGAGCCGCTGAGCCTGGACGAGGCCTTCGTGGACCTGGAGGCGGGCGGGGTAGCCTTCGGGCCGGCCGAGGCGCTGGAGGCCGGTGAGCGGCTGCGCAGGGACATCAGGGCGGTCACCGGGCTCACCGGGTCGGTCGGGCTCGCCGGATCCAAGATGCTGGCCAAGATCGCCTCCGAGCAGGCGAAGCCGGACGGCCTCGTGCTGATAGAACCCGGCACCGAGCGCGAGCTCCTTGCCCCGATGCCGGTGCGCACCCTGCCGGGTGTGGGCCCGGCGACCGGGGAGCATCTGCGCCGGGCCGGGATGACCACGATCGCGGACCTGACCGAGGCTGGCGAGGACGAGCTCGTACGGCTGCTCGGGAAGTCGCACGGGGCGTCGCTGTACCGGATGGCGGCGGGCGGCGACGACCGGCCGGTGGTGGCCGAGCGGGACACCAAGTCGGTGTCGGTGGAGGACACCTTCGACGTGGACCTGCACGACCGGGTGCGCATCACCACCGAGGTCGGGCGGCTGGCGGACCGGTGTGTGCAGCGCCTGCGGGCCTCCGGGCACTCGGGCCGGACCATCGTGCTCAAGGTCAGGCGCTACGACTTCTCGACACTGACCCGCTCCGAGACCCTGCGGGGCCCCACGGACGACCCTTCGGTGGTGCGGGAGGCGGCGGGCCGGCTGCTGGACGCCGTGGACACCACGGGCGGCGTTCGGCTGCTCGGCGTGGGCGTCAGCGGGCTCACCGACTTCACGCAGGAGGACCTGTTCGCACAGGCCGCGGGGGAGCGGGCCGCGGAGGAGCCCACCAGCGACGAGGCCCCGCCGCCGGACGAGGAGGCGGAGGCCGTGGCGGACCCGGCGCAGCGGCGGTGGCTGGCCGGGCACGACGTGCGGCACGCGGAGTACGGGCCGGGATGGGTGCAGGGAAGCGGCCTCGGGCGGGTCACGGTGCGGTTCGAGACCCCGGTGTCGGCGGAGCCGGGGCGCGTACGGACCTTCAAGGTGGACGACCCCGAGCTGGTGCCCTCCGAACCGCTGCCCCTGGTCGCGGAGGTGGCCGCGGAGAAAGGGGCAGCGGGTACGGAGACGGCGGCCGGGGACGGGCGCGGGGAGGGTCAGGAATCGCCGTTGGCGAGCCGTCCGAAGTCCCGGTCGGGCGGCGGCGGGCCCGGATCGGGGGCCGAGATGTCCAGACCGTAGTGGTGGTACAGCTGGAGCTCCTGTTCCGGGGAGAGGTGGCGGCCCACGCCGAAGTCGGGGGCGTCCTTGATCAGTGAGCGGTCGTACGGGATGTGCAGCGCCTCGTCGACCACGGTGCTGGGCTCCAGCGGTACGAAGGCGTCCCGGCTGAACAGCCCGGTGCGCACGGCGGCCCACTCGGGGGCGCCGGTCGCATCGTCCAGATAGACCTCGTCCACCGTTCCGATCTTGTGTCCATTGAGGTCGTACGCCTTGCGGCCGATCAGGCTGCGCGGATCGATATCGGTCTGCACGGTCCCTCCAAATGGTCGCAACCGGTCACAACTGCTCCACAGCTACTACGAAAGTGCACATTGGGGGTGTCGGCCACTTGAGCAGGTGAACAAAGAATCGAGCTCGGACCTCGCTGGTAGGCTGGCAAGCGGCTGCTGACCCCGTGCGGGAGAGCCGTCCGGAGTGCTCATTGGAGTTCCTTCGACGGCGCCGAAGGAGCAACTCCTCCCCGGAATCTCTCAGGCCCACGGACCGCACGGACGAGGTCACTCTGGAAAGCAGGACGGGGGACGTACGGGCAGTCGTGTCCGGGCGCGACCCTTCCTCACCGACGGTGAAAGCCGGGTCGCTGCCACGCGCCCGGTGAAGCTCTCAGGTTGAGATGACAGAGGGGGAGGCCGTCCGGGTACCCGCGCCGTGGTGCCCCTCGCAGGTCGTGCGACCAGGAGGCCTCCGTAATGACCGCCAACCGCATTCCGCTCAGTCAGCTGGAGCGTGGCATCCCCTTCGAGCAGCGCCACATCGGGCCCGATGCCGGGGCCCAGGCGAAGATGCTCGCGCAGGTCGGCTACGGCTCGCTCGACGAGCTGACCGCCGCCGCCGTTCCCGATGTGATCAAGAGCGCCGGTGCGCTGGGGCTGCCCGAGGCGCGGACCGAGGCCGAGGTGCTCGCCGAGCTGCGCCGGCTCGCGGACCGCAACCAGGTGCTCGCCCCGATGATCGGCCTCGGCTACTACGGCACGTTCACGCCGCCGGTGATCCTGCGCAACGTCATGGAGAACCCCGCCTGGTACACGGCGTACACGCCCTACCAGCCGGAGATCTCGCAGGGCCGCCTGGAGGCGCTGCTCAACTTCCAGACCATGGTCGCCGAGCTGACCGGCCTGCCCACCTCGGGCGCCTCGCTGCTCGACGAGGGCACCGCCGCCGCCGAGGCGCTGGCGCTCTCCCGGCGGGTCGGCAAGGTCAAGGGCGGCGTCTTCCTCGTCGACGCCGACACCCTGCCGCAGACCGTCGCCGTGATCCAGACCCGCGCCGAGCCGACCGGTGTCGAGGTCGTCGTCGCCGACCTGAGCGACGGCATCCCGGCCGAGATCGCCGAGCGCGGTGTCTTCGGCGTGCTGCTCCAGTACCCGGGCGCCTCCGGACAGGTCCGCGACCTCAAGCCCGTGATCGACGCGGCGCACGGACTCGGCGCGATCGTCACCGTCGCCGCCGACCTCCTCGCGCTCACCCTGCTCGCCTCGCCCGGCTCGCTGGGCGCGGACATCGCCGTCGGTACGACGCAGCGCTTCGGCGTCCCGATGGGCTTCGGCGGCCCGCACGCCGGGTTCATGGCGGTCCAGGAGAAGTTCGCCCGCAGCCTGCCCGGCCGCCTCGTCGGCGTCTCCGTGGACGCGGACGGCAACAAGGCGTACCGCCTGGCCCTCCAGACCCGCGAGCAGCACATCCGCCGCGAGAAGGCCACCAGCAACATCTGCACCGCTCAGGTGCTGCTCGCCGTGATGGCGGGGATGTACGCGGTCTACCACGGCCCGGACGGGCTCAAGCAGATCGCGCAGCGAACCCACCGCTACGCCGTCCTGCTCGCCGAGGGCCTCAAGGCCGCCGGCATCGAGGTCGCCCACGGCTCGTACTTCGACACGCTGACCGTGCGCGTTCCCGGCAGGGCCGCCGAGGTCGTCGCCGCCGCCCGAGAGGGCGGGGTCAACCTGCACCCGGTCGACGCCGACACCGTCTCCATCGCGTGCGACGAGACCACCGCGCGGGCCCAACTGGCTGCCGTCTGGGCCGCGTTCGGCGTCGACGCCGACATCGAGGCGCTGGACGCCGCGGCCGCCGACACGCTGCCCGCCGCCCTGCTGCGCACCGACGAGTTCCTGACCCACCCGGTGTTCCACCAGCACCGCTCCGAGACCGCGATGCTGCGCTACCTGCGCAAGCTCGCCGACCGGGACTACGCGCTGGACCGCGGCATGATCCCGCTCGGCTCCTGCACCATGAAGCTGAACGCGACGACCGAGATGGAGCCGGTGACCTGGCCCGAGTTCGGCCAGATCCACCCCTTCGCGCCGGTCGAGCAGGCCGCCGGATACCTCACGCTCATCCGTGAGCTGGAGGAGCGGCTCGCCGAGGTCACCGGGTACGACGCGGTCTCCATCCAGCCCAACGCCGGTTCCCAGGGCGAACTCGCGGGCCTGCTCGCGGTCCGCGCCTACCACCGGGCCAACGGCGACACCCAGCGCACCGTCTGCCTCATCCCGTCCTCCGCGCACGGCACCAACGCCGCGAGCGCCGTGATGGCCGGCATGAAGGTCGTCGTCGTCAAGACCGCCGACGACGGCGAGGTCGACGCCGACGACCTGCGCGCCAAGATCGAGCAGTACCGCGACGAGCTGTCGGTGCTGATGATCACCTACCCGTCCACGCACGGCGTGTTCGAGGAGCACGTCGCCGACATCTGCGGCCTGGTCCACGAGGCCGGCGGCCAGGTGTACGTCGACGGCGCCAACCTCAACGCCCTGGTGGGGCTCGCCAAGCCGGGCAAGTTCGGCGGCGACGTATCGCACCTCAACCTGCACAAGACCTTCTGCATCCCGCACGGCGGCGGCGGCCCCGGCGTCGGCCCGGTCGGGGTGCGCGCGCACCTCGCGCCGTACCTGCCGAACCACCCGCTGCAGCCGAGCGCCGGTCCGGAGACGGGCGTCGGTCCGATCTCGGCCGCCCCGTGGGGCTCGGCGGGCATCCTGCCGATCTCGTGGGCGTACGTACGTCTCATGGGCGGCGAGGGGCTCAAGCGCGCCACCCAGGTCGCCGTGCTCGCCGCGAACTACATCGCCAAGCGCCTGGAGCCGCACTACCCGGTGCTCTACACCGGCCCGAACGGGCTCGTCGCGCACGAGTGCATCGTGGACCTGCGGCCGCTGTCCAAGGCGACCGGCGTCAGCGTCGACGACATCGCCAAGCGCCTGATCGACTACGGCTTCCACGCGCCGACCATGTCGTTCCCGGTGGCCGGCACGCTGATGATCGAGCCCACCGAGTCCGAGGACCTCATCGAGATCGACCGGTTCTGCGACACCATGATCGCGATCCGCGGCGAGATCGAGAAGGTCGCCTCCGGCGTCTGGCCGGCCGACGACAACCCGCTCGCGAACGCCCCGCACACCGCGGCCGCGCTCGGTGGCGAGTGGAACCACGCCTACAGCCGTGAGGACGCCGTCTTCCCGGCCGGTGTGTCGGCCGCCGACAAGTACTGGCCGCCGGTCCGCCGCATCGACGGCGCCTTCGGCGACCGCAACCTGGTCTGCTCCTGCCCGCCGCTCGACGAGTACGACAACTGATCCGCACATGCGTAAGGGCCGGTTCGGGGTGAATTCCCCGGGCCGGCCCTTTTGTGTCCGTACGGGACGAGTCCTTGGGGGACCGGTCCGTACGAGAGCTGTCCGAACGGGACCGCGCTAGGCGGCCGTCGCCACCTGCTCCGCCGTGAGCGACCGGTGCGGGGCGATGATCTGCCCGTCCGGCAGCAGCTCACCGGTGTCCTCGAAGAGCAGGACACCGTTGCACAGCAGGCTCCAGCCCTGCTCCGGATGGTGCGCCACGGGCATCGCGGCTTCCCGGTCGGCGGAGAAGGCTGTCGGGCAGGCTGGCTTGTGCTGGCACATGGATGCGTTCTTTCGCTGCGTCGTGGTGAGTGTGCTGCGGCTAGATGCGTTGTTCATGGCCGCCCCCCGTAGTAAGTCGGTCGGTCCGATCCCAGTGTTGCCCCACGGGAGTCAATCCGCAGGGATTTCGCGGCAGCGCTTCCTACTGCTTAATGACGTGTCACCCGTGCGGACGGTTCAGCTCAACTGGCCTGTCTTTTCGGGTGGTTCGAGGTGGCCCGGCCGGACTAGCCCGTATGGCGGAGGCGGCGCGTACGCAGCATAGACACCTCGGTGCCCCGCGGCCACACCGGTCGCGGGGCACTTTTCTGTGACGAGGTCAGACGGGCTGGCCGAGCAGGGGCGCCGGGGCGAGGCGGAGGGTGAGCACCGGCAGCAGTTCGCTGACGCGCAGCGGGCGGTGGGCGCAGATGCCGGGCGGCGCGGGGGCCAGCGGCACCAGGAGGTCGTTCGGTGCGGGCGTGCCGGAGGCACCGTCGGCGGCGGTGTCGCCGTGCAGCCACAGCGTGAGCATGTAGAGCTCGGGGACCGAGAGCAGCCGGGGCTGGAAGTGTGTGGCGAGCAGTTCGGCCTGGCGCAGGGCGCGTTGGGTCGAGGCGAGGTAGGGACCCTCGAAGAAGTGCGAGAAGGCCCAGCCGTCCGGTGTGAGCCGGGTGTCCGCGGCGGCGACCGGGCGCTCGGGGTCGCTGATCAGGAAACGCCATCCGGCCAGCCGGGTGCGCGGGGTCCGGCCGCCCGGAGTTATCCCGTCCAGGACGTGGAGCGGGAGCGGGAGTTCGGGGCTGAGCGGACCTGTGGCGGAGCAGAGGGCCGGGGTGCGGGCCTCGCGGACGGCGGTGGGGGAACCGAGTGCCGCGAGGACGCTGCGCAGGGCGGGCGCGGGAGCCGGGGGGACATGCAGCGGCATGGTGGGTCGCCTCTCACTTCGGAGACACGGTGATGCGTGGGCAGTGCGGACGGCGCTGTCTGCGGTGCGGGGTCAGAGGGGGGCCGTCGAGCGATGGCCGGGGCGCCAACTCTCTGCCTCGTTTGCAGAGTTTATACGACACGTGTTCACGCAGTGTTTCGGCTAGCTGTCGCCGATATTGCCCGCAAGTCGGTATCAGGCCCTCCTGTCGAGGCGATTCACCCGGGGAAACGTCTTCCGCGGGACCCCGACCTGGAAAGGTGCCCCTTCGGCGGTCGGCCGAATCTCGTCGGTCTTTTTCACGATTCCGAAGATCCCGGTAACTGCATGTTGCCGTATGCCCGCCGAATGTGCCGGAGGCGGTCTCGCCCGACCCTACTCCCTGACCACCGCTCGCGCATGCGTTATGGATCAGTCAGCGTGGGCATTATCGAGCATGACGCGAGCGGCCGGTGTCGCTGGCTGCCCATTCGAGGAGGGACACTTCGATGGGGGAGAAGGTCGTGGCAGGCGGTTTCGACCTGTCCGATCGGCACCGGTACCGGGGCAAGCTCCAGCAGTGCCTGGAGGGGCTCGCCAGGCTCCTGGCGCAGAAGCGGTTCGACCGCCCCCGGAACCTGATGGGACTGGAGATAGAACTGAATCTCGCGGGTCCCGACGGCATGCCGCGCATGATGAATGCCGAGGTGCTCGAACGCATCGCGAGCAGGGATTTCCAGACCGAGCTCGGAATGTTCAACCTGGAAGTGAACATAGCCCCCCACCGGCTCGGCGGCCGGGTATTCGATCAGCTCGCCGAGGAGTTGCGCATCGGGCTCGGCTATGCCCACCGAAAAGCGGCCGAAGTCGACGCCGGCATCGTCATGATCGGAATTCTGCCGACCCTGACCCAGGATGATCTCGTATCCGCGAACCTTTCCGACGTCGACCGCTACACGCTGCTCAACGATCAAATAGTGGCGGCCCGCGGAGAGGATTTCACCCTGGACATCCAAGGGGTGGAACGCCTCGTCTGCACTTCGACGTCGATCACCCCCGAAGCGGCCTGCACCTCCGTGCAGTTGCACTTGCAGGTGACGCCGGCCAGGTTCGCCGCGGTGTGGAACGCGGCGCAGGCGGTGGCGGCCGTGCAGATCGCGGTGGGCGCCAACGCGCCCTTCCTGTTTGGCCGGGAGCTGTGGCGCGAATCGCGGCCACCGCTGTTCGAGCAGGCCACCGACACCAGGCCGGCCGAGCTGCGCGCCCAAGGGGTGCGTCCGCGCACCTGGTTCGGAGAGCGGTGGGTGACGTCCGCGTACGAACTCTTCGAGGAGAACCTGCGCTTCTTCCCGCCGCTGCTGCCCATCTGCGACGAGGAGGACCCGCTGCACGTCATCGCGGACGGCGGGGTGCCGCGCCTGCAGGAGCTGGTGCTGCACAACGGCACCATCTACCGCTGGAACCGGCCGGTGTACGGGATCGCCGACGGGGTGCCGCACCTGCGGGTGGAGAACCGGGTGCTTCCGGCGGGACCCACCGTCGCCGACGTCCTCGCCAACGCGGCCTTCTACTACGGCCTGGTGCGCGCCCTGGCGGAGGACAGCCGGCCGGTGTGGACCCGGCTGCCCTTCGCCTCGGCCGCCTCGAACTTCGACTCGGCGTGCCGCTACGGCATCGACGCGGAGCTCCTGTGGCCGGTGCCCCGGCGCGGCGGCGTCGCCCCGGTGCCCGCGGTCAAGCTCGTACGCGAGGAACTGCTGCCGCTCGCCGCGGCGGGCCTGGATGCCTGGGGCATCGAGCGGGCCGACCGGGACCACTACCTCGGCATCATCGAGGGGCGGTGCCGGCGCCGCGTCAACGGGGCGTCCTGGCAGGTCGACACCTACCACCGGGCGTCGGCCGCGGGCCTGGGCCGGGAGGCGGCGCTCGCGGCCACCACCCGGCGTTACGGCGAGCTGATGCACGGCGGCGAGCCCGTGCACACCTGGCCCACGGGATTTCCCGGCCGGTCCTCGCGGGGCTGGTAGACGGCCCTGATTCGCCGAACCCCGTGCCTGCGGCGACGGCCGGGACGAGGGCGCTGGCGGGGTGATCGTGCGACGCCGTACGGATGCCAGGCCCTCCCCGATGCCCCCGGCCGCGCCGTCGTCGGGCAAGCTGTGACGTCCCATGGCGGTGGTGCCCCTCCTTGATCCCCGAACGAGGAAAAGGGGGACCGCACCATCGCGATGGCGTCCGTCCCCCGGCCTGTCGCACGCGATCTTCGGAATGTCCTTCGAGACCCTGGCGAGGCGGCGGGGACGGAGTGGGATTCGTCAACTGGAGGCAGGTGTGCAGGTGGAGGCGGAGCGGGTGGCTGATTCTCTTCCCGACGGGGGGACTTCACCACGGATCTTGCGGTCCGAGACGGTGCTCGTGCTGGCCCTCTCGCTGGGCGCGAGCGGGGTGTCGGCGCTGATCAGCTTTGTCGGGTCGCTCACCAAGCCGGGCGGCCTCAGGCATCAGGCGGCGAACCTCAACACCTCCTACGCTCCCGGGCGGCCGTGGCTCGATCTCGCCTGGCAGCTCTTCGGCATCGCGACGGCGCTGGTGCCGGTCGCGCTCGTAGCGCATCTGCTCCTGCGTGAGGGCACGGGCGGACTGCGGGTGATCGGCTTCGACCGGACGCGACCCTGGCCCGACCTCGGCCGGGGTGCCCTGATCGCGGCAGGCATCGGCAGCGCGGGTCTCGCCTTCTACCTGGCGGCGCGCGCGGCGGGCGGCAATCTGACCGTCGTCCCCGAGTCGCTGCCCGACGTGTGGTGGAAGTACCCGGTGCTCATTCTCTCGGCGCTGCAGAACTCGGTGCTCGAAGAAGTGATCGTCGTCGGCTATCTGCTGCGCAGGCTCGGTCAGTTGGGGTGGACGCCGATGGCCGCGCTCTTCGCGAGCGCGGTGCTGCGCGGCTCGTACCACCTCTACCAGGGCATCGGCGGCTTCATCGGCAACATGGTGATGGGCGTGGTCTTCGTGCTGCTCTACCGGCGCTGGCGGCGGGTCGGACCGCTCGTGGTGGCGCATGCGTTCCTCGACGTCGGAGCGTTCGTGGGGTACGCGCTGCTGGCCGGCAAGGTGAGCTGGCTGCCGACGATGTGAGCGGGGAGCGCGAGCGGTAAGGGGCGTACGGCCATTGCGTACGCCCCTTACCGCGTTCCGGCGTGTCCCTACGGCGCGGTCAGGAGCTCGCCGTCAATGACCGTCACCGCGCGGCCGGTGAGCAGGGTGCGCTCGCCGCGCAGTGCCGTACGGACGAGGCCGGAGCGGGCCGAGGCCTGGAGGCCGGTCAGTTCGGTGCGGCCCAGACGGGCCGACCAGAACGGCGCCAGCGCGGTGTGGGCGCTGCCCGTCACCGAGTCCTCGTCGATGCCGACGTTGGGGAAGAAGCAGCGCGAGACGAAGTCGTAGCCGCTCGCGGGATCCGAGGCCGCGGCCGTGGCGATGATGCCGCGCCTGGAGCGCCGACCCAGCGCGCGGGCGTCGGGTGCGAGGGCTCGTACGGTGCGCTCGTCGGGCAGTTCCACGAGGAGGTCGCCGATGTCGGACGCGGTGTCGTGGACCGAGACGATGTCCGCGCCCAGCGCCTCGGCGAGGCCGTCCGGGACGGATTCCTCCTTCAGCGTCGAGGTGGGGAAGTCCAGGGTGATCGTGCCGTCCTCGGCGGCGGTCGCCGTGAGGATGCCGCAGCGCGCGGCGAACCGCACGGTCCCGGTCGCCGCTCCCGTGGAGTGCAGGACGTGGGCGGTGGCCAGGGTGGCGTGGCCGCACATGTCGACCTCGGTCGCCGGGGTGAACCAGCGCAGCGCCCAGTCGGCCTGGCCGCCCGGCGGCAGCGGGTGCGCGAAGGCGGTCTCGGCGTGGTTGACCTCGCGGGCCACGTCCTGGAGCCAGTCGTCAGCGGGGAAGGCGTCGAGCAGGAGGACGCCGGCGGGGTTGCCGGCGAAGGGGCGGTCGGTGAAGGCGTCGACGATTCGGATGCGCATGGCGGCACCGTACGGGACGGGAAAACCCGCAGGCCAAGGCCAATTCAGGGTGGCTGGACCGTTTCCGGGCCCGGACGTGCGCCGGAAGGGGGTTGCCAAGCGAAAGTCACCGATATATCGTTGACGCATCGCGACAGATCAACGATGGAAGGAAGCGAACAATGCGTTCACATGGACACGGACAGCACGGACCCGGCCATCGCGGTCGGGGTGACTTCGAGGGGCGGCGTGCCGCCTTCGGGCCCTTCGGTCCCGGCTTCGGCGGGGGACCCTGGGGCGGCGGACCGTTCGGTCCCGGCCGTGGCGGTCGGGGCGGTCCGCGGGGCAGGGCGCGGCGCGGCGATGTCCGCGCGTCGATCCTGGCCCTCCTGAAGGACCGGCCGATGCACGGCTACGAGATGATCCAGGAGATCGGCGAGCGCAGTGGCGGGGCCTGGAAGCCCAGTCCGGGCTCGGTCTACCCCACCCTCCAGCTCCTGGAGGACGAGGGCCTGATCACCAGTGAGAGCGAGGGCGGCAAGAAGCTGTTCACGCTCACCGACGCCGGGCGCACGGAAGCCGAATCGGGGGCCGAGGCCCCCTGGGAGGACGCCGGGCGCGGGGTCGACTGGGAGGGCATGCACGAGATCCGGCAGGCCGGTTTCGGTCTGATGGAGGCGTTCGGCCAGGTCTGGAAGACCGGCTCGGCCGATCAGCGCCAGAAGGCACTCGGGGTCATCAACGACGCCCGTAAGAAGCTCTATCTGATCCTCGCCGACGAGGACTGAACCTCGGGTACAGGAAAGCCCCGCGGCCGCTGGAATCCATGCGGCCGCGGGGCTTTCCCATGCCCGGAACGTGCGTCAGGCGCACAGGCCCCCGAGCTTGCGCAGCGACTCGTTCAGGGCGGCCGTCGCCGAGTCCTTCAGTTTTCCCGCCATGAGGGAGACCGCGGCGCCCGTGAACTCGCCCTCGATACGGACCGTGGTGGCCGCGCCGTCGGGGATCACCGTGTACCGGTTGGCGACGTTCACGCCCATCGGTCCCTTGCCCCTGATGCCGAACACCCGGCCGGCCTCGAACTCGTCCACCGTCCACGCCACTTCGGCGGGGAAACCCATGAGCTTCATGTTCTCCGCGTAGGTCGCGCCCAGTTCCAGCTTCTCGGGGCCGCCCGCGGGGAAGCTGGTGTGCGTGGCGTTCCACTCGCCGTACGAGGAGAAGTCGGTGAGCTGTGCCCAGACCTTCTCGGCCGGAGCCTCGATACGTGCCTCCGCGCTGACCTCGGCCATGCGACCACTCCTTCGTGGGACTGTGACGGGGACGTCTCGCGGAACGTAGCGGCGCCCCGGCGAACATTCAATACTGATGAACCGTCAGATTTCTCAACTCCCGCCTTCCCGCGGCCGGATCAGATCTTCTGGGCTTCCAGCTCCCAGATCTGCGCGGAGTCGAACAGGTCCGAGGCGCGCGGCCGCGCCGACTCGTCGTGGCAGTGGAAGGCGGCCCAGAACAGATCGCCCGGCAGCGCGTCGCGCGGGGCGTACACCCGGTACACGTACTGCATGCCGTCCTGCGCCAGGAGGGCGATCATCCAGCACATCGGCGCTCCCTCGGCGGGCGGTGGGGACGGCTGTGTCATGGGATGAGGACGAGCCGGGGCGGCGGTCCGGTTGCGCCGGGGGCGGGGGCGACGCGGCACAAGCCGTCGGGTTGCCCTGTCAGGGGAGATTTCCGAGATCTCATCCGTAAGGAGGAGAAGCCGGTCATCCATACCCAACTTTCGCGGGAGCGCGAATGCTCCCCCACGGGGATGTTCTTGAGACGGACAGCTGATGGAGTTGAGGAGTGCACAGTCCTATTCCGGGAGCCCCTCGCCAGGTCCCCTCACCCGCAGACATCGACGCCGGACTCACCGCCGAGCTGGCCCCGGTGGTCGCGGGCGCCCGCAGGCGTGCGCTGCGCGACGGCGACCGGCAGGTGGACACCGCGCATCTGCTGCACTCGCTGATGGAGAGCGACCCCGACGTCCGGGCCGCCTTCGAGAGCGGGCCGCAGGTGGCGCGCGTGCTCGGCTATCTGGTGCAGCGCAGCATCGGGTACGGACTGCGCTGGCAGGGTTCCGTCGAGGACTCGGGGGCCGTGCCGCTGATCGGCCAGCCCGGCTGGTCGCCGGGTGTGCTGTCCGCCATGGAGTGCGCGCGGCGCCGCGCCTTCGCGCGGGGCGCCGCGCGGGCCACCGGTCTTGACCTGCTCGCCGCGCTCGCCGAGGATCCGCGGTGCCGGGCCGTCGAGGTGCTCGGACACGCCGGGGTGGACGCGGCCGCGCTGGCCTGCCGTCTGACCGAGCCGTCCCGGCAGGCCCGGAGGGCCTAGGGCCTGCCCGGCTGATGGCTGCTACACCGCTACCGCACGAGAGACGGCCCCGTCCGACCCTGATCCGCCGCATGCCCCCGAGTTCCCCGGTCTCCGGGGTCCTTCGCGCAGTCGCGCTCCGCCCAGCCGTCTCGACAGGTGTCATCCGGATGACGGTCCTGACCCGGCCTGTCATCATGTGCCGATGCACGCGTCTCAGGGGAGAAGCGTCGGCCTGGGACTCGCCCTGGTGTCGGCGTTCGCATTCGGTGGTTCAGGTGTGGCGGCCAAGCCGCTCATCGAGGCGGGGCTCGACCCGCTGCACGTGGTGTGGCTGCGGGTGACCGGGGCCGCGCTCGTCATGCTCCCGGTGGCCTGGCGCCACCGCCGCCTGGTGCTGCGCAAACCCGCACTGCTCGCCGGGTTCGGACTGCTCGCCGTCGCGGGCGTCCAGGCCTGCTACTTCGCGTCGATCTCGCGGATACCCGTCGGCGTCGCCCTCCTCGTCGAATATCTCGCGCCCGCGCTCGTCCTCGGCTGGGTGCGCTTCGTCCAGCGCCGGCCCGTCACCCGTGCCGCCGCGGTCGGCGTGGTGCTCGCCGTCGGCGGTCTCGCCTGCGTCGTGGAGGTCTGGTCCGGGCTGAGCTTCGACGCGCTCGGACTGCTGCTCGCCCTCGGCGCGGCCTGCTGCCAGGTCGGCTACTTCGTCCTGTCCGACCAGGGCGGCGAGGGCGACGAAGCGGCCGACCCGCTCGGCGTCATCGCCTACGGACTGCTCATCGGCGCGCTCGTCCTGACCGCCGTGGCCCGGCCCTGGGGCATGAAGTGGTCGGTGCTCGGCGGCAGCGCCGAGATGAACGGCACGCCGGTGCCCGCCGCGCTGCTGCTGTGCTGGATCGTGCTGATCGCGACGGTCGTCGCGTACGTCACCGGAGTCATCTCGGTGCGCAGGCTCTCCCCGCAGGTGGCCGGGGTGGTCGCCTGTCTGGAGGCGGTGCTCGCGACCGTCTTCGCCTGGGTGCTGCTCGGCGAGCACCTGTCCGCGCCGCAGATCATCGGCGGCGCGGTGGTCCTGACCGGTGCGTTCATCGCCCAGTCGGCGGCTCCCAAGGCCCCCTCGGGCCCCGTCGCCTCGGGCGGGCCGGCGCCCGCCGAAGGGGAGTTGTCGGCCAGCCGGTCCGCCGCATAGGGTTCCGAGCATGCATTCGACCGTACTGCCGCCTCCCGCCGCGTAACGCGGGCGGCCGCACTCCAGACGAAGACCCGGCTCGGGCAGTCCCCGAGCGGCTCGTCGCTGCCCGCGTACTCCAGGCACGCGACCAGCCAGCCGTCTTCCTCTTCGGAGTACGTACGTGTCGAACTCTTCCACGGGCCTTGCCATGGCCCCCTCCACCGCTCTGCCCGTCGGGCGCGGTCTGCTCTACCTGGCCGTCGCCGGGGTCGCCTGGGGCACCGCGGGCGGCGCCGCCGCCCTCGTCTTCGGAGCCAGCGACCTCGGACCGCTCGCCCTTTCTTTCTGGCGCTGCGCGGGCGGGCTCGTCCTGCTGCTCGGCGCGATGGCGCTGCGCCGCCGCCCCGCGCCCGCGGCGCCCGAACCGCGCCGCCGCCGACTGCTGCGCGTCCTCGGCAACGGCATCGGTCTGATGATCTTCCAGAGCGCCTACTTCGCGGCCGTCGAGGCGACCGGCCTCGCGGTCGCGACGGTGGTGACCCTGGGCGCGGGCCCCGTCCTCATCGCGCTCGGCGCCCGCCTCACCATGGGCGAGCGGATCGGCTGGGCGGGCACCGCGGCCGTCGCCGGGGCGCTCGCCGGGCTCGCGGTGCTCTGGATCGGCAACGGCGGCGGCACGGTCCGGCCCGCCGGAGTCCTGCTCGCGCTGGTGTCGGCCGCCGGGTACGCGGCCATCACCCTGCTGACCAGGTGGCTCGGCCGGGACGGCGGCGCCGCCGACCCCTCTGCCACCACGGCCTGGGCCTTCGGTGTCGCCGCGATCTGCCTGCTGCCGTTCGCGGCGGCGGAGGGACTCCTCCCGCACACCGTCGAACCGGTGCGGGTGGTCGTCCTGATGCTGTACGTGGCCGCCATACCGACGGCGCTCGCGTACGCGCTGTACTTCGCCGGCGCCGCCGTCGTCCGGGCCGCGACCGTCTCCGTGATCATGCTCCTGGAGCCGGTGAGCGCGGCGGTGATCGCGGTGTCGGTGCTCGGCGAACGGATCACCGCGGCCACCGCGGTGGGCACCACCCTGCTGCTGCTCGCGGTCGTCGGACTCGCGGCGGCCGAGGCGAGGGACGCCAGGGCCCGGCGGGCGGTGGCGCTGTAGAACGCGGCGGGCCCCCGCCGGCCGGGGGCCCACAGGTCAGCGGCGCCGTTCGTGATGGGTGTACGCCGCGAGGTCGCGCGGCCCTCCGCGCTCCTTCAGCGCGGCCGCCGTGCGTTGCTTCACGTACTCCGGCTTGTGACTGCCGTACTTGAACTTGGCCCGTACGCCCAGGACTTCGAGCCGCACCCCGCGCAGCCCGGACAGCGTCCGGCCGTACGGGACCTCGCCCGCGGCCACCGATGCCGAGCCGCCCTCCGGCTGGAAGTGCGCCAGTTGCCGGTTGAGCAGTTCCGCCTTCTGTACCGGGTCGTCCACCACATGGGCGGTGCAGCGGAGCTGGACGGCCGCGTAGAAGCTGGTCGGCACGCCGTGCTCCGGCGGCGCGTCCTCGGCGGCGCCCCAGGGGCCGGGCACGAAGACGTAGTCGTCGGTGACGCTCAGCACGACCTGCGGATCGGCGTCGAGCGCGGGCCACAGCGGGTTCGGGCGGGCCAGATGCAGCAGCACCTGGCCGTGCGGGCCGCCGTGTCCGGGCTCGTACAGGAAGTGCGTCGGCTGGACCGAAGGGGGCTCGCCCGGCAGCCCGTTGACCGCGAGCTGGCCGAAGTCGTGGGCGGCGAGCCACCGTTGCCACTCGCCGTCGTCCTCCGGGGTGTCCCAGGGGTGGATCAGCATGTCGGCCGCCCCCTCACAGTGCCGCGAGGTAGCCGGGCACGGCCAGCGACGGATCGAGGCCGTCCGCCGGGACGGGGGCGCCGTAGCGCGGGACGAGCGGCAGGACGCCGGCCCAGTGGGGCAGCGGGAGGTCCTCGGGGTCGTCGTTCGGGCCGCCGGTGCGGAGCTTCGCGGAGACCTCGTTCAGGTCGAGGCTGATCACGGCGGTCGCGGCCAGCTCCTTGGCGTTCGCCGGGCGCGAGTCGGCGGAGCGGCCCGGCACGACGTGGTCCACGAGCGCGTCGAGCGCGGTGCGCTTCTCCTGCGGATCGGTGACCTCGTGGGCGATGCCGTGCACCACGACCGAGCGGTAGTTGATCGAGTGGTGGAAGGCGGACCGGGCCAGGACCAGGCCGTCGACGTGGGTGACGGTCAGGCACACGGCGAGCCCCGGGTCGGCCTGGCCCGCCGCGCGCAGCGGGCGGGAGCCGGTGGAGCCGTGTACGTACAGCCGCTCGCCGACACGGCCGTAGAGCGTCGGCAGGACGACCGGAGCTCCGTCGCGGACGAATCCCAGGTGGCAGACGTACGCCGCGTCCAGGATGCCGTGCACCAACGCGCGGTCGTAGGAGGCCCGCTCGCGCGAGCGGGTGGGTACGGTGCGGTCGGTCGCCGGGTAGGGGGCCGCAGAGGCGGTGTCCGACATTGCGATCTCCATTGCACTAGTGCATAATCTTGTTTGTGCTAGGAGAATATCGGATTGTTGGGCGGCGCGCATCGGAGATTGCCGAGAGCGTGGAGCGCGCGGTGGGTTCCGGCGGACTCGAACCGGGTCAACTGCTGCCTCCGCTAAGGGAGTTGGCCACCGAGCTCGGGGTCAATCCCAACACCGTCGCGGCCGCCTACCGGCTGCTGCGCGACCGGGGCGTGATCGAGACGGCGGGCCGGCGCGGCAGCCGGGTGCGCTCGCGGCCCGCCAGCACGGCCCGCGACCTCATCCGCGTGGACGTGCCCGAGGGCGTGCGCGACGTCGCCGACGGCAATCCGGATCCGGAACTGCTGCCGCCGCTCGCCGACGCGCTCGCGGCCGCCGCCCGCCGCAATGCCGAAGAACCCGGTCGGTACATGTACGGGCAGGACCCCGTGGACGAGGAACTGGCCCGCCTCGCCCGCGCCTCCTTCGACGAAGGGGGCGTGCCGGACGGGCCGATCGGGGTGCTCTCGGGTTCGCTCGACGCCATCGAGCGGGTGCTCACCGCCCACCTCCGTCCCGGCGACGCGGTGGCGATCGAGGACCCCGGCTGGGGCGCGGTGCTCGACCTCGTACCGGCGCTCGGTCTGCGGCCCGAACCCATGGCGCTGGACGACGAGGGCCCGCTGCCCGAAGGGCTTGAACGCGCCCTGGCCGCGGGCGCCAGGGCCGTGGTGATCACCTGCCGCGCGCAGAACCCGACGGGTGCGGCCGTGAGCGCGGCCCGCGCCCGCGCGCTGCGCGAGATCCTCGCCGCGCATCCCGGGGTGCTGCTGATCGAGGACGACCACGGACACGGCATGGTCGACCTGCCGCTGCACCCGCTCTCCCCGGTCACCGAGCACTGGGCCTTCGTGCGGTCGGTGGCCAAGGCGTACGGGCCGGACCTGCGGCTCGCAGTACTTACTGGTGACGCGGTCACCCTCGACCGGGTGCGCGGGCGCCAGCGGCTCGGGCCCGGCTGGGTCAGCAGACTGCTCCAGCGGGCCGTCGTGGAGCTCTGGAAATCCGGGGCCGTCGACCCGGCGAAGGTGGCCCGCTCGTACCGGGAGCGGCGGGAAGGCCTGCTCCGGGCGCTGCGCGAGCGGGGGATCGAGGCCCGCGGGCGGAGCGGCTTCGTGGTCTGGGTTCCGGTGCCCGACGAGACGGGGGCGGTGGCCCGGCTGCTGCACGCCGGCTGGGCGGTGGCGCCCGGCGCCCGCTTCCGGATGGCCTCGGCCCCCGGGGTGCGGCTCACCGTGTCGAGCCTGGCCCGGGACGAGATCGGGCCGCTCGCGGACGCCATCGCCGCCGCGGTCGGTCCGGGCCCCGGGAACCGCTACGACTACTGAGCCGGGGACTTCGCGGACGTGGACTTCGCGCGCCGGCGGCTCTGGGTGAGGGCCGCGCCCGCGAGCACGACGGCCGCGCCGACCGGCGTGTTCCAGCTGAGGCTCTCGCCGAGGACCGCCACACCGGCGGCGGTGGCGATCACCGGAATGAAGTAGGTGACCATCTGCGCGGTCGTCGGGCCGACCTCGTTGACCAGCCCGTACTGGACGAGCACCGCGAACCCCGTACCGAACGCGCCGAGCGCCGCGACGGCCAGCAGCGGGACGAGCGGGAACGAGCTCGGGAAACCGGCGAACAGCGGGGTCACCAGGGCCAGTTGGAGGGTGGCCACGCCGAGCTGCGAGCCGATCAGGGACAGATTGGAGTGGCCGCTGCCCGCCAAAGTGCGGCGGACGTAGATCCAGCCGACCGGGTAGCAGAGCGAGGCGAGCAGCGCCATCGCCGTGCCGGTGACGTCCAGACCGTGGAAGCCCTGCCAGGCGCCGAGGACCGTCAGCACCCCGAGGAAGCCGAGGCCGAGCCCCGCGACCCGGCGGCGGGTCGGCCGGTCCTCGGAGAGCGCGACCAGCGACAGCGCCATGCCCCACAGCGGCGAGGTGGCGTTGCAGATGCCGGCCAGCGTGGAGGGGATCGTCAGCTCCGAGTACGCGAACAGCGAGAACGGCGCGGCGTTGAGGAGCAGCGCCGCCACGCTCAGATGCAGCCAGGTGCGGCCCCCGCGCGGCAGCCGTTCGCGCTTGACGGCCATGGCGACGGCGAGCACCAGCGTGCCGAAGAACAGCCGCCCGAAGGTGACCTGGAACGGTGCGTAGCCGTCCGTGCCGACCTTGATCAGCAGGAAGCTGAAGCCCCAGATCAGCGAGAGCGCCGCGAAGCGGACGCGCCAGTCCACGGTGGGGCGGCGCGCGGCGGACGAGGTCGGGGAGATCTGTGCGGAGAGGCCCCGGGAGGGGGCGGCGGTGCTCATGACCACCACGATGAGGCCCATCCATCACGTAGCACAAGCGAAAATTAACTGAGGTGATCGGTTAGCATTGCTTATATGTTGAACCTGGAGCGTCTGCGCACCCTCGACGCGGTGGCCCGGCACGGCTCGGTGGGCGGCGCCGCCGACACCCTGCACGTGACCACCTCCGCCGTCTCCCAGCAGCTCGCCAAGCTGGAACGCGAGGCCGGTCAGCCGCTGCTCGCCAAGAACGGGCGCGGGGTGCGGCTCACCGACGCCGGCCGGCTGCTCGCCGAGCACGCCGCCCGCATCCTCTCCCAAGTGCAGGTCGCCCAGGCCGAGTTGGAGGCCCAGCGCGGCCGGGTCGTCGGCGACCTCAGGATCGCGGGCTTCGCCACCGCCGTCCGCGGGCTCTTCCCCGCGGCGCTCGCCTCGCTGCGCGCCGAGCACCCGCGGCTCAAGGTCCGCTCCGACGAACTGGAGGCCGACGAATCGGTGCAGGGCGTGCTGCTCGGCGACCTCGATCTCGCGCTCGTACTCGACTGGTACAACAAGCCGCTGCCGCTGCCCGACGGGCTCGCCAAGCGGGCGGTGCTCGACGACCTCGCGGACGTCGCCATGTCGGCCGACCATCCGCTGGCCGGCCGGAAGGCGGTGGATCTGGAGGAGTTCGCCGAGGACGAGTGGATCACCTGGCCCGAGGGCGAATTCTGCAACGAGTGGCTGATGTTCACCCTGCGCGGCAAGGGCGTCGAGCCGCGGATCGCCCATGTGGCGCGCGAACACGCCACCCAACTCGCCCTGGTGGAAGCGGGGTTGGGCGTCAGCATCGCCCCGCGACTGGGCCGCGGTCCGGTGCCCGAGGGAGTGCGGGTGGTTCCGGTGCGCGACGCGATGAGCCGCCATGTGTACGCGGTGTGGCGCGCGGACGCCGACCGCAGGCCCTCGATCCGGGCCGCCGTCGACGCGCTGGCCGCGGCGGGGGAGCGGCTCGCCCGTCCCTAGGGGGTGCCCGCCTGTCGCCCCGGAACGGGTGGCCCTACCGCCCGAACTCGCCCCCCAGCTTGCGGAAGTCCCACGACACCACGGTGTCCGGCGTCAGCCGCAGCCAGGCGTGCCGCCCGTCGTGGACCATCTCCTCCAGGCCGAAGTTCTTCGCCGCGAACAGCCGCTCGGGGACGGCGAGTTCGGGACAGGCCCCGCCGGTGCGCGGGGCCTCGCCGACCGGGACGACGCGGCCGGTCAGCTCCACTCCGCGCAGCTCCCCGTACTCCGTGCCGTCGTCCACCACCACCGCCACCCGCGGGTCCTTGCCGAGCTGGGCCCAGCGCCGGCTGCGGGTGATCGAGTACAGCCAGAGCGAGGCGCCGTCCCAGACGTACCAGAGCGGGGCGACGTGCGGGCTGCCGTCCGCCGACACCGTGGCGACCCGGCAGGTGCGCTGCTCGCCGAGGAAGGCGTCCCGCTCCTCGTCGGTCATCATGATCCGGCGGCCCCGGCGCTGTGTGGCGGTCATCTGCGCCTTCCCTTCCACGGTGGCAGGCATTCTGACGGTACGTCAGAAATCATGACGCGCTCTTCCCTCGTCGCGCAATGGCGGTTAGCCTCCCGCGCCATGGCGACGAAGGAACACCTCGCGGAACAGCTCGACCCCGCCACCACCGTGCTGATGACCGTCGAGTGCCAACAGGGCGTGGTCGGCGCGGACAGCGCGCTGCCCGAACTCGCCAAGGAGGCGCGGGCGTCGGGGGCGCTGCGCAACGTGGCCCTGCTGGTGGCGGGCGCCCACGAGGCGGGCGTCCAGGTGCTGCACGCGGTCGCCGAGCGCCGGCCCGACGGACGCGGGGCCAGCCGCAACGCCCGGCTGTTCCGCGCCGCCGAACGGCTGCCGATACAGCAGTACTCGGGCTCGCGGGCGGTGCGGATCGCCGAGCCCATCGAGGTGGCGGACGAGGACATAGTCGTACGCAGGCTGCACGGCCTGTCGCCCGTGTCCGGCACGGACGTGGACGCGCTGCTGCGCAACCTGGGCTGCCGCACCCTGATCGTCACCGGGGTCTCGGCGAACGTGGCGATCCCCAACGCGGTCTTCGACGCCGTCAACCTCGGTTACACGGCGGTGGTGCCGGCCGACGCGATCGCGGGGGTGCCCGCCGACTACACCCCCGCGATGATCCGTCACACCCTTGCCCTCGTCGCCACGGTGACCACCACCGACGACATCCTGGGCTGCCTGAAAACACCCCGCCGCATCACGCGAGCTTGATCGAGCCCCCCTCGACGGAGATCGCGGCGGCGGGCAGCGGGGTGGGCGCGGGCCCGTGCTTGACGCTGCCGTCCGCCACGTCGAACTTGCTGCCGTGGCAGGGGCAGTTGATGGTGCCGCCGGACACCGTCGACACCGTGCAGCCCTCATGCGTGCACTTCGAGGAGAACGCCTTGAACTGGCCGGCCGTCGGCTGGGTCACCACCACCCCCTCGTTCGCGAAGATCTTCCCGCCGCCCTGCGGGATGTCGGAGGTCTTGCCGAGCACGACCCCTCCGGCGCCGCCCCCGGCCGACTTCGAGGGATCGGACCCGGCCGACTTGGAGGCATCGGACCCGCTCGCCTTGTCGGAGCCGCCCCCGCACGCGGTGAGCGCGGCGGCGAGCCCGGCCGCGCCGACCACCGCGATGACGGTGCGGCGCGCCGGAACCGAGGCGGATTCGGACGGGAGAGATTCGATGCTCATGCTTGCTGTCCTCTCGATGTATGTCGGTTGGCTGCGTGAGGGGGTACGCACCCGGACCGCCCCGCGTTCAGCGGTCCGGCCAATTCTCAGGGAGCGGCCCGCGCCCGCGCGGGAGGAAACGGGAGTGGGCACCCGATTGCCTCGAAGTAGCCTGGGGCCATGCTCACTGAAGTCACAGCGACCCGCTACGTCACGCCGTTGCGTGAGGGCGGCTCGCTCCCGGGCATCGTCGAGGCCGACGATCTCGGAACGTATGTCATGAAGTTCACCGGGGCCGGGCAGGGCCGCAAGACGCTCGTCGCCGAGGTCATCTGCGGGGAGCTCGGACGGCGGCTCGGGCTGCGCGTGCCGGAACTGGTCACCATCCAGCTCGACCCGGTCATCGGGCTCTCCGAGCCGGACCAGGAGGTGCAGGAGCTCCTGAAGGCGAGCGGCGGGCTCAACCTCGGGATGGACTATCTGCCCGGCTCGCTGGGCTTCGACCCGCTCGCCTACCAGGTGGACCCCGCGGAGGCCGGGAAGGTCGTGTGGTTCGACGCGCTCATCAACAACGTCGACCGGTCGTGGCGCAACCCCAACATGCTGGTCTGGCACGGGGACCTGTGGCTCATCGACCACGGCGCCACCATGATCTGGCACCACAACTGGCCGGGTGCGCAGGTGTCCGCGGCCAAGCCGTACAACGCCTCCGACCATGCGCTGGCGCCCTTCGGGCCCGAGATCGCCGCCGCGGCCGCCGAGCTCGCGCCGCTGGTGACCGAGGAGCTCCTGACCGAGGTCGCAGCCCTGGTCCCCAGCGAGTGGCTGGTCGACGAGCCCGGTTTCGAGACGACCGACGCGCTGCGCCGTGCATACGTAGAGCCGCTGCTCGCCCGGTCCGCGACGATTCACGAGCGGATCACGCTCGACGCGCCCACCGCCCCCAAGCCCTCGCAGGCCCCCGGCTGGCTGACCGAGCACGCCACCCCCTGGCCGCACCCCACCAAGAACAGCCAGAACAGCCAGAAGGATGCCGACCGTTGAGCAAGCGCGATGTCTTCGAGTACGCGCTGCTGCGCGTGGTGCCACGCGTCGAGCGCGGTGAGTGTTTCAACGCGGGCGTGCTGGTGTATTGCCGCGCCCGGTCCTACGTCGCCGCGCGCACCTATCTGGACGAGGCGAAGCTGAAGGCGCTCGATCCGCAGGCGGACGTCGTGGGCGTACGGGCCGCGCTGCGCGCCGTCGAGGGCGTCTGCGGCGGCGGCGAGGGAGCGGGGCAGGCGGCGGGCGACGACGCGGGCCGCCGCTTCCGCTGGCTGATCGCGCCGCGCTCCACCGTCGTCCAGCCGGGCCCGGTGCACACCGGTCTGACCGTCGATCCGGCGGCCGAGGCCGAGCGGCTCCTCGACCTGCTGGTGCGCTGAATTCCGCCGCCCTGGGGGTGTGACATCCGCCGGGGGATCCGCAGGCCGTTGACACCGCGTGCCAGGGCTTCTAGCGTCTCGTCTGCTGAAGCTACTAAGCGGTTGCTCAGTGACTGAGGGCCGCGGATCCCAGGGCGAGGAGAACAGCATGTCCACCACCGAGCAGCGTGTCGCCATCGTGACCGGGGCGGCGCGGGGCATTGGCGCCGCGACCGCCGTCCGGCTTGCGGCCGAGGGCCGGGCCGTCGCCGTACTCGACCTCGACGAGGCGGCCTGCAAGGACACCGTCGACAAGATCACCGCGGCGGGCGGCCGGGCGGTCGCGATCGGCTGCGACGTGTCCGACAGCGCCCAGGTGGAGGCGGCCGTCGAGCGCGTCGCCGCCGAGCTCGGCGCGCCGACCATCCTCGTCAACAACGCGGGCGTGCTCCGCGACAACCTCCTCTTCAAGATGAGCGAGTCGGACTGGGACACCGTGATGAACGTGCACCTCAAGGGCGCGTTCCTGATGGCCAAGGCCTGCCAGAAGCACATGGTGGACGCCAAGTGGGGCCGGATCGTCTCGCTCTCCTCGTCCTCCGCGCTCGGCAACCGGGGCCAGGCCAACTACGCCGCCGTCAAGGCCGGCCTCCAGGGCTTCACCAAGACCCTCGCCAAGGAGCTCGGCAAGTTCGGTATCACCGCCAACGCCGTCGCCCCCGGATTCATCGTCACCGAGATGACCGCGCAGACCGCCGCCCGGGTCGGCATGGGCTTCGAGGAGTTCCAGGCCGCGGCCGCCACCCAGATCCCGGTCCAGCGCGTCGGCCGGCCCGAGGACATCGCCAACGCCATCGCCTTCTTTGCGGGCGACGACGCCGGATTCGTCTCCGGCCAGGTCATGTACGTGGCCGGCGGACCGCTCAACTAAGGCCAGGGACAAGGAACATGACTGTACTTCCCGAACTGTCCGGCAAGGTGGCCCTGGTCACCGGAGCCAGCCGCGGCATCGGCTACGGCATCGCCGAGGCGCTCGTGGCCCGCGGCGACCGCGTCTGCATCACCGGACGAGGCGAGGACGCCCTCAAGGAGGCCGTCGAGAAGCTCGGCTCCGACCGGGTGATCGCGGTCCCGGGCAAGGCCGCCGACGAGGCCCACCAGGCCACCGCGGTGGAGCGCACCATGGAGGCCTTCGGCCGCGTCGACTTCCTGGTCAACAACGCCGGTACGAACCCGGTGTTCGGCCCCATGGCCGAGCTCGACCTGAACGTCGCGCGCAAGGTGTTCGAGACCAACGTGATCTCCGCGCTCGGCTTCGCCCAGCAGACCTGGAAGGCCTGGCAGAAGGAGAACGGCGGCGCGATCGTCAACATCGCCTCCATCGCCGGAGTCTCGGCCTCGCCCTTCATCGGCGCGTACGGGATGAGCAAGGCGGCCATGGTCAACCTGACCCTCCAGCTGGCGCACGAGTTCGCGCCTGTCGTACGGGTCAACGCGATCGCCCCGGCCGTGGTCAAGACCAAGTTCGCGCAGGCGCTCTACGAGGGCCGCGAGGCGGAGGCCGCCGCGGTCTATCCGATGGGCCGGCTCGGATTGCCCTCCGACATCGGCGGCGCGGCCGCGTTCCTCACCTCCGGGCAGTCGGAGTGGATCACCGGACAGACGCTGGTCGTCGACGGCGGGCTGTTCCTGAACGCCGGAGTCCACTGAGCGAAGGGGTATGGGCGCGGTGCGCCGACGTGCTCCTGGACACGCCAAGTGCCCGTCCCCGCTCGTAGGGGCGGGCGCGGGCGGCGTTGTCAGTGGCGGCGGGTAGGTTCTGGAATCTGCGCCGAAGGTGCAGGAACCGAACGTCCCACGGAGGTTGTTGACGTGACCGATACCGCCATGCTGCCCGAGTCCTGGCGCGGCGTCCTCGGCGAGGAGCTCCAGAAGCCCTACTTCAAGGAGCTCACCGAGTTCGTCGAGGAGGAGCGGGCGAAGGGCCCCGTCTTTCCGCCCCGCGAGGAGGTCTTCGCGGCCCTGGACGCGACGCCGTACGACCGGGTGAAGGTCCTGGTCCTCGGCCAGGACCCGTACCACGGCGAGGGCCAGGGGCACGGCCTGTGCTTCTCGGTGCGGCCGGGCGTCAGGACACCGCCTTCGCTGCGCAACATCTACAAGGAGATGCGGGACGAGCTCGGCCTGGAGATCCCGGACAACGGCTATCTGATGCCGTGGGCCGAGCAGGGCGTGCTGCTGCTCAACGCGGTGCTCACGGTCCGCTCCGGCGAGGCCAACTCGCACAAGGGCAAGGGCTGGGAGAAGTTCACCGACGCGGTGATCCGCGCGGTGGCCTCGCGGCCCGACCCGGCGGTCTTCGTGCTGTGGGGCAACTACGCGCAGAAGAAGCTCCCGCTGATCGACGAGGAGCACCACGTCGTGGTCAAGGGCGCGCACCCCTCCCCGCTCTCGGCGAAGAAGTTCTTCGGCTCGCATCCGTTCACGCAGATCAACGAGGCGGTCGCGGCCCAGGGCCACGCCCCGATCGACTGGCGCATTCCGAACCTGGGCTGAGCCGGACGGCGGGAAAGGGGTCCGGGCGTGTGGCGGCGTCCGGCTGACGGGCCCGGGGCCCGCGCCCGAGCCTGAGTCCGATTGTCAGTGGTGGCGGCTAGCGTCGGAGTCGTTCGACTTTCATGACGCTCGACTTTCCTGACGACGGGTGGAGACCGCAGTGACGGACATGCAGGAAGCTCCGGGGGACATCGTGATGACCCGCATCGGGCAAGCGATGATGCTGCTGCACGGCGGGGACCGCGAGGAGGCGCGCAACCGCTTCGGCGACCTCTGGACAGAGATCGGCGAACACGGCGATCCGCTCCACCGCTGCACCCTCGCCCACTACATGGCCGACGCGCAGGACGACGCGGGGGACGAACTGGCCTGGGACCTGAGGGCGTTGGCGGCGGCCGACGGGCTGAGCCAGGACCGCCTGGAGGAACACCAGTCCTCGCTGGCGGTACGGGCCTTCTACCCCTCGCTCCACCTCAACCTCGCCGCCGACTATGTGAAGCTGCACCG
Source organism: Streptomyces sp. NPDC094147 (assembly GCF_044764265.1). Taxonomy (NCBI): domain Bacteria; kingdom Bacillati; phylum Actinomycetota; class Actinomycetes; order Kitasatosporales; family Streptomycetaceae; genus Streptomyces; species Streptomyces sp. NPDC094147. The sequence continues at coordinate 34,663 of NZ_JBIWHT010000006.1, forward strand.
CCCCGCGGAGGCCCGGCTCCATCTCGACCGGGCCCACGCCGCCCTGGACGCGCTCTCCGACGATGCGTACGGGAACGGCATCCGGGAGGCGCTCGGCCGCCTCGAACGCCGGCTGGACGCCGTATGACCGACCGCTGCCGTCTGACTGCCCGTCAATGTCCGTAGGCCTCACGACAGATGCGGGCCGCGGGGCTGTCGTCGGTCCAGCCTCCGTACCCCTTGCCGAGCGCGCAGGTGTCACCCGCCGACGGGAGCGCGGGGGCGGGCCGGGGGTGCTTCCTGCGGGGTTTCACGGTGGGGTGGTGCGGGGGTGCTTCGGACCGGACGCGCGGGTGATGCGGCACCGCGGGGGGCTCGGGCTCGGAGGTCTTCGGAGTCGCGGGCCGCGGTGGCGGTGGGGTGTTCGGGGGCAGGACCGTGTCCAGCCCTTCGCGGGCCGGCGCCTGGACGATCTGCGGGCCGACCCTCTCCTCGTGCCGGGTCGGCGGAGCGGGCGGCCGGGCGGGCGCGGGACGGGCCTCGACGGAGACACAGCCTGAGACGCATCCGCAGACGGTCAGGGCCGCCGCTGCCGTCAGGAGTTTCAGCGCGGTTCCGGTTCGGTGCATCCGCCAACTCTGCTGGCTGGAGCGGGAGTTCGGCGATGTCGCGGCCCCGGAATGGCCCGCACGAGTGACATCGCCGCCCCCGCCGCGCGGGCTCGCCCAGTCTCCGCCTCTCGGTCTCAGGCTCTCAGTCTCCGGTCGAGCCGTCGACCGCCTCGCGGATCAGATCGGCGTGCCCGTTGTGGCGGGCGTACTCCTCGATCATGTGCGTGTAGATCCAGCGCAGAGTGAAGTGCTTGCCGTTGCGGCTGGTGCCCGCGCTGAGTTCGTCGAGCTCGTGCGAGGCGGCGTGCGCGCGTGCGGCGGCGATCTCGCCGCGCCAGGTGGCCAGCGCCTCCGCATAGGTGTCCTCGGGCCCGAAGTGGAAGTCGCGGTCCGGGTCCTCATCGGTCGAATACACCGGCGCGTCGGCCTCGCCGCCGAACACCGTGGTGAACCACCACCGTTCGACCTCGGCCATGTGCCGCAGCAGTCCGAGCAGGGTGAGCGCCGAGGACGGCACCGCGGCCGACTTGAGCTGCTCGTCCGTGAGCCCGGAACACTTCCAGGCCAGCGTCTCGCGGTGGTATTCGAGCCAGCCGTCGAGCATGTCCCGCTCGGTGGCGTCCAGAGCGGGTTCGCTGCGTTCGGCCGACTCGGCCGGGGGTGTTTCGGAGGTCGTCATGGCGACATCCTCGCCGACCGTCATGACGGTGGCCAGCCGTTATCCGAGGCGGGATCACCGCCTCCGTGGCCGGTGGGTCACTGTCCTGGAGCGGTTGCCGAGCCGAAGCCGGCCGGCGCCTGCATCGGGCTCGCCCCCAACTCCCAGCGGGCGCTTCACGTCATCGGTCCGGGGCGGCCAGCCCTTGAAGGACGGCCGCGTCTATGCGTACGCGGCGGCCAGGACCCCGCAGGGCGGGCGGGTCGCCGACGGTGAACTGGCCGAACTGCGCGGGCTGTTCGGCGGCCGGTACGACCCGATCCCGGCCGTCCTCGACGCGGCCTGGGGCGGTCCGGTGCTGCGCAACGACGTCCACCCGATCGCCGGGGCGCTGCCCACCACCGCGGTCAGGGCGCGCCCATCGGCGACGCCGCCCACGCCGTGGCACCGACGCCGGGCCGGGTCACACCAGGCCGTCGAGGACGCCGTCGCCACCTGGCAGCCGCTCCGGCGCCCGTATGCTGATCAGGCAAGGGAGCAGGACACAACTCGGCGGCAGGAGAGCCCGTGAAGCTCGGATGCATCGGACTCGGGGACATCGCGCGGAAGGCCTATCTGCCGGTTCTGACCACGCTGGCGGGCACGGAGCTGCACCTGCAGACCCGCACCCCGGCCACCCTCGCGGCGGTGGCCGACACCCACCGCATTCCGGCCGACCGGTGCCACACCGACCTCGACTCGCTGCTCGCGCAGGGCCTCGACGCGGCGTTCGTGCACGCCCCGACCGCGGTGCATCCCGCGATCGTGACCCGGCTGCTCGAAGCGGGCGTACCGACCTATGTGGACAAGCCCCTGGCGTACGAACTCGCCCAATCCGAGCGGCTCGTGGCGCTCGCCGAGGAGCGCGGCGTCGGCCTCGCCGTCGGCTTCAACCGGCGCTTCGCGCCCGGCTACGCCCAGTGCGCCGATCACCCGCGCGAACTGATCCTGATGCAGAAGAACCGCGTGGGACTCCCCGAGGACCCGCGCACCCTGGTGCTCGACGACTTCATCCATGTCGTGGACACGCTGCGTTTCCTGGTTCCCGGACCCATCGAGCACACCGTCGTACGGGCCCGGATCCGCGAGGGACTGATGGAGCACGTGGTGCTTCAGCTCTCCGGAGACGGCTTCACCGCCATCGGCACCATGAACCGGATGAACGGATCCACCGAGGAGATCCTGGAAGTCTCGGGCCAGGACACCAAGCGCCAGGTCCTCAACCTCGCCGACATCGTGGACCACAAGGGCCAGCCCAGCGTGCGCCGCCGTGGCGACTGGGTGCCGGTGGCCCGCCAGCGCGGCATCGAGCAGTCCGTGCTCGCCTTCCTCGACGCCGTACGGGCCGGGAAGACGCTCAGCGCACAGGATGCGCTGGCGACCCATGAGCTGTGCGAGAGGGTGGTGCGGGAGGCCTTGGAGCAGGCCTCCTGAGCGCTCGCGCGCCCTCGGCCGCGCAGAACACGGCGAGCACCGCGAGCGCCGAGAACACCGCCCAGTCGCCGAGGCGCACATAGAGAGTGGCGCCACTGGCGAGCGGGACGTCGTAGACGGCCGCCGTGCTGCTGCCGGTGCCGAGCCACTCGCCGATGCGCTCGCCGTCCGGACCGTAGACCGCGCTGATGCCGGTCAGCGTGGCGTGGACCATCGGGCGGCCCGTCTCGGCGGAGCGCAGCGCGGCGAGCGAGGCGTGCTGGGCGGGCGCCCAGGTGTTCTGGAACGTCGAGGTCGACGACTGCGCGATGAGCAACTGGGCGCCCATGCGCACCAGATGACGGCTCATGTCGGGAAACGCGGACTCGAAGCACACCAGCGGTCCCACGCGCACCGCGTCCGGCAGCGTCATCACCACCGGCGTGGTCCCGCGCCGGCGGTCCTCGTCCGCCGCCTTGCCGACCGAGGTCGCCCAGCCGAGCAGCGAACGCGCGGGGACGTACTCACCGAACGGCACGAGCCGCATCTTGTCGTAGCGCTGCCCGGTCGGCCCCCGCGGCCCGACCAGGACCGAACTCTTGAAGATCCCCGGCTTGTCGGACCTGCGCGCGTCCACGTTCACCAGGATGTCCGCGCCGAGGTCCTTGGAGAGCGTGGCGATGCGCGCGGCCAGGTCCGGCCGGGCCGCCAGATCCTGGCCCACGCTGCTCTCGCCCCACACGACGAGATCCACGTGCTGCCCCGCCAGCGAACGGGTCAGCGCCTCGCTGCGGGCGAACCGGGCGTCGCCGTTCTCGATCACACCGGGCTGCACCACCGCGACCCTGAGACGGCCGTCCCGCTCCGTGTGCGGAGCCCACATCCAGGCCGCCCCCGTGATCAGGGCACACACCACGAGCGCGGACACCGCAGCGGTACGCACAGGGGGGAGCGCTACACAGAGTGTGGCGGCCGTATTGACCGCCACCACGAGCAGGCTCACCAGCCAGACCCCGCCCACCGACATCAGCCGCAGCGCCGGAGTGACCTCCCACTGACTGGCGCCGAGCAGCCCCCAGGGCCCGCCGAGCCCCTGCCACGACCTGACGAGCTCCACCATCAGCCAGCCCGACGGCACCACCGCGATCGCGGTCAGCGCGCGGGCGACCGAGGGACGGCCGCCCAGCGTGGAGCGCACGAGGACGCCCCACGGTGCCCACAGCAGCCCGAGCAGCGCGGCCAGGACCACGATGAAGACGTTGAGACTCGGCATCAGCCAGTGATGCACCGCGATCATGAACCCGGTGCCCCCGAGCCAGCCGTCGAGCGCGGCCCGCCGCGCGGTGGGTGCGGCGCGGATCAGGAGCAGCCAGGGCACGAGGGCGACGTACGCGAACCACCACAGCGAGGGCGCCGGGAAGGCGAGCGCGGGCAGCGCCCCGGCCAGTAGTGCGGCGGCGCCGCGCCACCACGCGGAGTCCAGACGTGGACGGTGACGGCCGACCGGAATCCGCATACCGCGCCTCCTTGCCCACCCCCGTGATCACATGTGTTCCCGCACCACCAGTGTGCGGGAGCGGGACAGCGGCGCACAGATGGCGGGGGCGCCCGGCGCGTCCCGTCCGCGGACCGGGGCCCCGCCGCGTCCCGTCCGCGCGCTCACGCCCCGGCGAGCGCCCCCGAGACGCGCCGCCACTTCTCGTGCACGGTCACCGACTGGAGCCGCCAGCCCGCATCCGTCCGGACCAGCGAGAACGCATAGCGTCCGCCGGACTCGAAATCGGGCGCCGACGAGTGGCTGTCGCCGTCCCCCGTACCGCCGAAGCACATCGGGTTGAGGTAGTCGGCGCGGAGTTCGGCCCGGTCGCCCGGGTAGCCGCCGAGGTCCTGGAGGGTCAGCAGCCGGTTCGCGATCAGATGCTGGCGGACCGGGAAGAGCCGCATGGTCTCCGCGAGCCACTGGGCCACCTCCTCGGCGGGACCCTCGATACCGCCCGCCGAACGGTAGTCGGCGCGGCCGCCCACGGCGAACAGGGCGCGGTAGGCCGTCCAGTCCCCGTCGTCGACGGCCGCGGCATATCCGGTGATGAGTTCGTCGATGGCCAAGCGGTCCAACACGGTCCCGAGATCCACGCGCTGCGTCATCGGCTCAGTCTCCGGCAGCCGGCCCGGAACTCCAAGAGCCCCGCACTTGTGGCTGGTTGGCGCGTCGTGCTACCGCTGGCGCCATGACTGAAGAGACTGCCCCCGTGACCGACGAGAGTGCTCCCGTACGCATCGAACGACGCGGCCCGGTCACGACCGTGGTGCTCTCCCGCCCTGCCGCGCGCAACGCGGTGGACGGCCCGACCGCGCGGGCGCTCGCGGACGCCTTCCGCGCCTTCGAGGCCGACGAGCAGGCCGCGGTGGCGGTGCTGTGGGGCGAGGGCGGCACGTTCTGCGCGGGCGCCGACCTGAAGGCGATCGGCACGGAGCGCGGAAACACGGTGGCCGAGGACGGCGACGGGCCGATGGGGCCGACCCGGCTGCGGCTCTCCAAACCGGTGATCGCGGCCGTCGCCGGACACGCGGTGGCGGGCGGCCTCGAACTCGCCCTCTGGTGCGATCTGCGGGTGATGGAGGAGGACGCCGTGTTCGGCGTGTTCTGCCGGCGCTGGGGCGTGCCCCTGATCGACGGCGGGACGGTACGCCTGCCGAGGCTGATCGGGGCGGGCCGCGCCATGGACCTCGTGCTGACCGGGCGGCCGGTGGACGCCTCGGAGGCGCGGGCCATCGGCCTGGCCGACCGGATCGTGCCGACCGGAACCGCCCGCGCCGCCGCCGAGGAACTCGCCGCGCAGATCGCCGCGTTCCCGGGGACCTGCCTGCGCCACGACCGGATGTCGCTGCTCGAACAGGAGGGCCTGACCGAACCGGAAGCCCTGCTCAACGAGGTGCGGCACGGCGTCCACGCGTTGGGAGAGGCGGCCGAGGGCGCCGCCAGGTTCGCCGCCGGTGCGGGCCGGCACGGTGCGTTCGAGGGTCACCACTGACGAACCGGTGTGCCGTGGGCCTGGTGGGTTACGCGGGCTGACGGATGTACGGCGTCGTGGCCGTCAGCGGCACGAAGCCGAGGCGTTGCAGGATGGGGCGGCTCTGGTCGGAGGCGTCGACCTGGAGGTAGCGGTAGCCGCGCTCGGCGGCGATGCGGGTGCGGTAGGCGATCAGGGCGCGGTAGATGCCCTTGCCGCGCCACTCGGGGAGGGTGCCGCCGCCCCACAGACTGGCGAATTCCGTACCCGGGTGGAATTCCATGCGGGCCGCGCTCACCGGCAGGTCACCGGCCATGGCGACGACCGCCGTGAGGGTCTCGGGAGCGTCGGCGAACTGGGCGAGCAGCCGTTCCCTGACGCGGGTGGAGTCGTTGTCGAAGGCCCGGTCGTGGACGTACGTCATCAGGTCGACCCCGGCCGCGTCGGTCACCGGACGCAGGGTGATGCCGTCGGCGGGCTCGGCATCGAGGGGGAGGTCCGCCACGCGGGCGACCATGACCGTCTCCTCGGGCTCGGCCTCGAAACCGGCCGCCCGCAGGCGCTGCCCGAGGTCGGCGGGGCAGTCGTGCCCGTACAGCTTCCACTCGAATTCGTTGCCGAGGGCAGCGAAGTGGCGTACCTGCGCCGCGATCTCCGCGTCGGCGGTCGCGGCCGTCAGGTCCGACCAGAGGACGCCGTTCCACACATGGCCGGGGCCCACCTGACGTACGACGTCACCCACCCGCTCGACCCTCGCCCCCGGTCCGTCGGCCAGGGCGTTCTCGCGCATCTGCCGGTCGAAGACCGCGAGCAGTTCGTCATCGGTGCCGCTGTCCGGCGCGTTGGTGTCGATCCGGTCACTCCAACACCGCGCGGAGCGCCGCAGCAACTGGAATTCGGGCGGCTCAGCCCCGCGGCTTCGAGGGCGCCGACGAGGCGAGCGGCGCTGCTTCGCCCACGGCCTCGGCCCATTCGGCGAGCAGCCGCTCGTACTCCTCCGCAGGCCACTGCCCGTCCGCGCCGTCCACGAGCGCGCGGATGGCGTCGTTGGCGGCGTCGGCGTCGGACGGCACGGAAGCGGCCCGGTCGGAGGAGGAAGACATGCGACCAGGCTACGGGGCTCCTCGGACACTCGGCCGCGTCGATCGCGCTGAACAGCAGGTGGGCGCGGTCGATGGTGTTCAAGGTCACAGGCCGGGGAGGGTTTGGGCGCGCCCCGGGGGTTAGGCCGCCTGGGCGGTGTCGGTGCGTATCGCCGCGGCCCACTCGATCAGGAGCCACCGATAGCGCTCCTCCTCGCCGGGGGACAGATGTCCGTCGGACCGCTCCCACAGGGAGCGGATCTCCGCGTTCACCACGTCGGCAGGGCGGACGGACCGGCAGTCGGAAGGGGGCATGGGGCAAGCCTACGGCCATGAGGTGACCCACCGCCATGAAGTCGGAACTCTCAGCCACCGTGCGGCAGTTGAGGTAGGTGGGGTGGGCGGCACACCCCGGGGCAGAACCGGACAGTACGGAAGGGGGCGGGGCAAGTGCCCACCGCGCCAGGGATGTTGTCGGGGACCCGGGCATCGACCCCCGCCTATCCTCACGCCATGGAGCAGAGCGAGGTTCTCAAGCGAGTGATCGGCATTCTCACCGAGGCCGGGGGCTACCGCCGCCGCATCGAGGAGGACGGCGAACAGGGGCGGGACATCGGGACCGGCATCGTCACCGCTCTGCTCAACGAGACGATGCCGCACATCGAGATCCCGGCGGACGCCACCCCGCAGGAGATGGCCACCCTCGTGGCGAGGGAGGTCGGCGGAGCCATCAGCCAGCTCGTGGCCGCCTTCAGCCTGGCCTATGTGGCCCTCGCCCAGGTCCACGACTCCGGCGAGCAGGACGTGTCGTCGGCCGACGTGCTCCAGGACCTGGCGCTGCGCGCGGAGGAGTTCAAGGGGGACGGACCCGAACAGCCGGAGGGCTGAAGGGCTCCGGGCGTCAACCCGGAGTCCGCCCGACGAAATCCCCGACGAAACGCCCGGCGGACCGCCCTACCGCCCCCGCAGACGGTGCCGCTTGCACCAGGCGACCGCGGCCGCCGCGACCGTGGTGAGCACGATGAACCCCGTCGCGATCAGGAAGGCCGGCGAGGTCGGCGACGAGGCGCTGCTGCCCGCGACGACGTACGCCAGGGTGTTGGGGACCGAGCCGAGGCCCGTCGCCAGCAGGAACGGTGACCAGCCCATGCGGGAGACCGCCGCACAGTAGTTGGCGGCGGCGAACGGCACCCCGGGGAACAGCCGGATCGCCATCATCGAACGGAACCCGTGCCGCGACAGCTGCTCGTCCGCCGCCTTCAGCCAGCGTCCGCGCAGCAGGGGCCGCAGCGCGTCCTGCCCGAGCACCCGGCCGAGGCCGAACGAGATGCCCGCGCCGAGCACCGTGCCCGCGAGCGCGCAGGCGAGACCGGCCGGGGTGCCGAACAGGGCGCCCGCCGCCAGGTTCAGGATCGGGCGCGGCACGAACGCCGCCGTGCACAGCCCGTACGCCACCGCGAAGAGCGCCACCGCCCCCGCCCCGCCCAGCTCCGGCGGCCAGCCGCCGGCGAGCAGCCGCTGCGGCTGGAAGACCAGCACGGTGGTCGCGGCCGCCGCGAGCAGCAGCACGAGCAGCGAGAGACGCGACCACGGCGAGAGCAGCGCTCTGGTGCAGCGCACGGCGAGGCCGGGGGACGGGCGGACGGCGGGCTCAAGCATCCGGGGAGACTAGCCGACGGGGGGATGTGATCGCCGTTTCGACCGGGCGGGCGCGCACTGGGGGCGGGCCACAGGCTCTGGCTCCCCGAAGGGAAGACCGTGATCCCGCCCACACTCGGCCCCAACTCCCGCCCGCCGAAAACCATTCGACGCGCGCCCGCCCGCCAGGCATGATCAGCGGCATGTCCCGGTACGCCTTCCTCGCAGCGCCGTCCGCAGTCGCGGACGCGCCGAAGGCTGCCGTCTCGGCAGCGGCGTACGCAGTCGCACCCGCAGCGCCCATCGGCGGCGCCCGAAGCTGACCCTTCCCGGAAAGTCCGGCGGACCCCGCACGGGGAGGGTCGGCCGGATCCAGGGGTCCCAGCACAGCTCCGCGACCACGCGAGGGACATTCAGCCATGCCCAAGACGGCATACGTACGCACCAAGCCCCACCTCAACATCGGCACCATGGGCCATGTCGACCACGGCAAGACGACCCTGACCGCCGCCATCACCAAAGTGCTCGCCGAGCGCGGTACCGGCACCTTCGTGCCGTTCGACCGGATCGACCGGGCCCCGGAGGAGGCCGCCCGCGGCATCACCATCAACATCGCGCACGTCGAGTACGAGACCGACACCCGCCACTACGCGCACGTCGACATGCCGGGCCACGCCGACTACGTCAAGAACATGGTCACCGGCGCGGCCCAGCTCGACGGGGCGATCCTCGTCGTCTCCGCGCTCGACGGGATCATGCCGCAGACCGCCGAGCACGTGCTTCTCGCCCGGCAGGTGGGTGTCGACCACATAGTGGTCGCGCTCAACAAGGCCGACGCGGGCGACGACGAGCTGACCGACCTGGTCGAGCTCGAAGTGCGCGAGCTGCTCTCCGCGCACGGATACGGGGGTGACTCGGTGCCCGTCGTACGGGTCTCCGGGCTCAAGGCCCTTGAGGGCGACCCGCGTTGGACCGAGGCCATCGGCGCGCTGCTCGACGCCGTGGACACCTATGTGCCCATGCCCGAGCGCTATGTCGACGCGCCGTTCCTGCTGCCGGTCGAGAACGTGCTCACCATCACCGGGCGCGGAACGGTGGTGACCGGAGCCGTGGAGCGCGGCACCATCCGGGTCGGCGACCGGGTCCAAGTCCTCGGCGCGGAGGTCGAGTCGGTGGTCACGGGCCTGGAGACGTTCGGCAAGCCCATGGAGTCGGCGCAGGCCGGTGACAACGTCGCGCTGCTCCTGCGCGGCGTGCCGCGCGACGCGGTCCGCCGCGGGCACGTGGTCGCCGAGCCCGGCAGCCTGACGCCGAGCCGGAGGTTCACCGCCCAGGTGTATGTCCTGTCGACGCGCGAGGGCGGTCGCTCCACGCCCATCGCGACCGGCTACCGGCCGCAGTTCTACATCCGCACCGCGGACGTGGTCGGCGACGTCGACCTCGGCGGGGCGGCGGTCGCGCGGCCCGGCGACACGGTCACCATGACCGTCGAACTCGGCCGTGACATGCCGCTGGAGCCGGGGCTCGGCTTCGCCATCCGCGAGGGCGGCCGCACCGTCGGCGCCGGCACGGTCAGCGCGCTGGCCTGACCGTCGGCCCGCCCCACCCGAACACCCGGGCGGGGCGGGCCGCAGCCGTGAAGGCCCTCGGGGGCTGACCTGTCGGGCCGGTCGGCCCGGCCGGAGCCGCCGGGCGCACAATGGGACGGTGAACGACGACCCGCGCGCCGAACCGATCCCCGTCGTCCGGGAGGTCGACGAGGGCACCGCCAAGCTGCTCCCCGACGTGGACCGGGAGCGCGCCTGGCTGCTGACCGTGAACGGCGCCCCGCAGTCGTACGTGGACCTGGACGATCCGACGTACATCGAGTTCGAGTACGTCCGCAGGCTCGCCCATGTCGTGGACTGCGCGGCCGACGAGGGCGCCCCGCTGGACGTGCTGCACCTGGGCGGCGGGGCGCTCACCCTGCCCCGCTACGTCGCCGCGACCCGGCCCGGCTCCCGCCAGGACGTCGTGGACGCCGACCGGGCGCTCGTCCAACTCGTCCGGGAACACCTGCCGGTGCCGCCCGACGCCGGGATCACCCTGCACGCGGCGGACGCCAGGGCCTGGACCGGACGGGCTCCGGCCGCCTCGGTGGACCTGCTGATCGCGGACGTCTTCGGCGGCTCACGGGTGCCCGCGCACCTCACCTCCATCGAGTACGCGCGGATCGCCCAGCGGGTCCTCAAGCCCGGCGGCATCTATGCCGCCAACCTCGCGGACGGCGCACCCTTCGCCTTCCTCCGCTCCCAACTGGCCACCTTCCGGGCGGTGTTCGCGGAGGTCGCGCTGATCGCCGAACCGTCGGTGCTGCGCGGGCGCCGCTTCGGGAACGCGGTGCTGCTCGCCTGCGCGCGCCCGCTGGACGTGGCGGCGCTCGCCCGGCGCACGGCGGGGGACGCCTTCCCGGCCCGGGTCGAGCACGGCGACGCGCTGCGGCGTTTCATCGCGGGCGCGGCGCCGGTCGGCGACGAGAACGCGCAGGCCTCACCCGAGCCGCCCGACGGCGCTTTCAGCATCGGCTGACGCCTCGGCACCGCCCGCGGCCACCGTCTCGGTGCGCCGGGTCAGACGGCGTACGTCCGGGACGAACAGGACCGCCGCGGTGAGCAGCACGATCAGCGCAGAGCAGCCCCACAGCGCGGAAGTGCGGCCGACCGCGCTCTCCACCGGCCCGGCCGTCGCGGTGGCCAGCGGCACCATGGAGATCGAGCCCAGCCAGTCGTACGCCGAGACGCGGGACAGCTTCTCCTCCGGGACCTCCTGGTTGAGCGCGGTCATCCACGAGACGCCGAAGACCTCGATGGAGACACCCGTCAGGAACATGACCGCCGCGAGCGCGACGATCGGCAGCGGTACCGCGAGCGCCGCCGAGGGCAGGGCCAGCGGGAAGACGCCGAGGGTGCCCGCGAGCAGCAGCCGGCGCGGCTTCCAGCGCATCATCAGCACCGCGCCGCCGAACGTGCCGGCGCCGAACGCGGCGAGCGCGAGCCCCCAGGGGCCGGGGCCGCCGAGTTCGTCGCGGGCCACCAGCGGCCCGTACACCGCCTCGGCCGCCGCGACCACGGCGTTGACCACCGCGAACTGCACCACGATCGACCACAGCCACGGCCGCGAGACGAACTCCCGCCAGCCCTCCCGGAGATCGGAGACCATTCCGCCGCCGGGTGCGCGCGCCGGGATGTGACTCACGTCGAGGAAGGCGCGCAGCGCGCCCGCCACCGCGAAGGCGGCCGCGTCGATCGCGAGCACCCAGCCCGCGCCGAACACCGCGATCAGCGCGCCGCCGAGCGCGGCCCCGCCGATGCCCGCGCCGTGCATGGCCATCCGGTAGAACGCGAAGGCGCGGCCGGCCTCCGTGCCGGAGACGCTGGACATCAGCATGCCTTCGGAGGCCGGGCCGAAGAAGGCCTGGCCCACACCGCCGAGCGCGGTGAGCACCACCATCTGCCACAGCTCGGGCTCGCCGGTCAGGACGAGGAGCGCGAAGGCGCCCTGCGAAAGGAAGTTGAGGGCGTTGGCCGCGACCATCACCCGGTGCCGCGGCAGCCGGTCCGCCAGCGCGCCGCCCACCAGGAGGAACAGGACGAGCGGCACGGTGCGGGCCGCCGCCACCAGACCCACGTCACCGCCGCTGCCCCCGGACTGGAGCACCGCGAACGCCGCCGCGATCAGCGCGCCCTGGCTGCCCAGGTTCGTCACGACCGCGGCGGCGGTCAGCAGGGTGTAGTTGCGGCCCGCCCAGGACGGGCGGCGCGGATGCGAAGGGGTGGCGGCGGAAGTCACCCAGGGACTATCGCCGCCGCCACCCGGTGGCGCCAACCGGTTTGTCGGCCCGGCTCCGTCAGGACCCGCCGGAGACCGGCACCAGCCGGATGGTGCCGAGGATCTTCTGGATGGTGTCCTCCTCGACCGCGCCGGGCACGCCTGTGTTGGCGATGAAGCTCCAGGCGGCCAGGTCGCCCTTGGCGGTCTTGAAGCCGAAGAGCACGGACTGGCCCTCGGTGGAGCACTTGTCCGTCTTCTTCACGCCCGTCGTCTTGGCGCGGACCACGCTGCCCTGGAGACCGGACTTGGTCGTGTACGGGACCGGCTTCTCCCAGGTGATGTGCTTCTTGTCCGGCTGGGTGTAGGCGTAGTACAGCCAGTCGGGGGCCTGTTGGGCCGCCTCGTCCGTCGACTTGGCGCCGTTCGCGCCCTTGGTGCCGATGGTGGCGAGCGCGGTGTTCTCGTCGCGGCCGCTGGAACCCTTGGTGGTGCACCACTTGGACTTGTAGTAGGCGGGGGCGGACATCATCATGCCGCCGAACCCGTTGGGGTCCGCCTTGTCGGACCAGCCCACGCTCATCCCGGGGCTGTCGACCTCCCAGTCCGGCGGTACGTCGAAGGCGTCGCCCCGGGTGGGGTTGACGACGACCTTCCACCCCGCGATGACCGGCTGGACCTCGGTACCGGCGCCGCGCGGGTTGGGAGCGGGGGACGACGGCGCCGCCGAGGTGGACGCGGACGGCGACTGCTTGTTCTTGCCGTCGGCCTGGCTGCTGCTCTTGTCGTTGCCCTTGAGCACCACGACGCCCGTGACCGCGGCGGCCACGACCACGGCGGCGGCCGCGACGATGGCGATGATCGTGGTCTTCTTCTTGTTGTTGCTCTCCGGCGCCTGCGGAGCCCCGGGCGGGCTGCCCACCGGATACTGCGGCACTGTCGGCTGCTGGTACGGGTTGGGCGTCTGGTAACCCTGCTGCGGATACCCCGGCTGCGGGGGCTGTCCCGGCTGCGCGGGCTGTCCCTGCGGCTGATGTCCCGGCTGCTGATAGGGATTCGGCTGCTGGTACCCCGGCTGCTGGTACGGGTTCTGATTCGGATCCTGCGGGTTCTGCTCGCCCCCGGGCGGCTGCTGTCCTGGCCACATGGCCAGTAACCATAGAGGTGCCGCCCCGCTCCTGCTACGGCCGCCCCCGCAAGGGATGGCCAAAGGTGGCTACCCATGGGTAACATCGAGCCTCATGAGCGCTGATCAGATGTCCGTCGGCGAGATGCTCGCCGCCACGGTCCCGATGGCCAGGACCCTCAACCTGGAGTTCCTGGAGACCACCCCCGAGCGTGCCGTGGTGCGGCTGCCGGACCAGTCCGAGTACCACAACCACGTGGGCGGACCGCACGCCGGAGCGATGTTCACGCTCGCCGAGTCCGCCAGTGGCGCCATCGTCATCGCCGCCTTCGGCGACCAGATGAACCGCGCCGTGCCGCTCGCCGTCAAGGCGGAGATCGGCTACAAGAAGCTCGCCATGGGCGTCGTCACCGCGACCGCGACGCTGGGCCGCCCGATCGCCGACGTGGTGGCCGAACTGGACGCGGGGCAGCGCCCCGAGTTCCCCGTCGTCATCGAGATCCAGCGCGCGGACGGCGCCGTGACCGGTGAGATGACCGTTGTCTGGACCCTGCGTCCCAACTCCTGACCAACCGCGGCGCAAGCTACGGAATCCGAAGGCGTCCCGGCTTCAGCCGGGGCGCCTTCTTCATTTCTCGTTCGCTTTTCGTTGACTCTTACACCGGACGGTCCTACGTTTCCGGCGCCTCGTGGCGCCTGACGGGTTGTCAACTCGGTCGTGACGCATAGTGCGTTCACTGGTCGAACGCCGGCCCGCCGCCTGCTGTGCCGCGGTCCACCACGTCGTGTCCGCACACAAAGGAGTGACGGTCCATGTCCGACACCGTTTCCCGAAGGTCAGCACTGCGTCTGCTCGGCGGCGCCGTCACGGTCGCGGCGGCCGCGACCGGCACCCTCGCCGGCCCGGCCCGCGCCCGTACGGCAACTCCGGGCGCGTTCCGGGTGGAGTTCCTGCTCGCCCGCCTCACCCTGGACGAGAAGATCGGCCTCCTGCACGGCGCCGAGGATCCGCACAGCCTCGGCCAGGCCGGCTACGTCCCCGGCGTCGCGAGGCTCGCGATCCCCCCGCTCAGACTCGCCGACGGACCGGCAGGCGTCCGCGTCGCCGGGCACGCGACCGCGCTCCCGGCGCCCGTCCTGCTCGCCGCCGCCTTCGACCCCGCGCTCGCCCGCGAGTACGGCGAGGTCATCGGCCGCGAGGGCCGCGCGCTCGGCCAGGACGTGCTCCTGTCGCCCATGATCAACCTGATCAGGACCCCGTACGCCGGACGCAACTTCGAGACGCTCTCCGAGGACCCGCTGCTCTGCGCCGACCTGGTCGCCGAGGAGATCCGCGGCATCCAGAGCCAGGGACTCATCGCCACCGTCAAGCACTTCGCCCACAACAACCAGGAGCAGGACCGCCTGACCGTCGACGTGCGGATCGCCGAACAGCCGCTGCGCGAGCTCGAATTCCGCGGCTTCGAAGCGGCCCTCGCCGCCGGAGCGGGCGCGGTGATGGGCGCGTACAACAAGGTGAACGGCGCCTTCGCCTGCGAAAACAAGCCAATTCTCAGCGACGTGCTGCGGGGCGACTGGGGCTTCGACGGCTGGGTGATGAGCGACTGGTTCGCCGCGCACAGCACCGCCGCCGCCATCAGCGCCGGGCTCGACATGGAGATGCCCAGAGGCAACTACTTCGCCGACCACCTGAAGGAGGCCGTGCAGAGCGGCAGCGTCCCCGAGGAGCTCGTCGACCGTTCCGTACGCCGCGTCCTGTCCGTCATGGAGCGCTTCGGGCTGCTCGACGGGAGCGCTCCCGCCCGGCCGGGCCTCGACCCGCGGGCCGGGGCGCGCACCGCGCTCAAGGTCGCCAAGGCGGGCGCCACCCTGCTCCACAACCGGCACGCCACCCTGCCGCTGACCGGCCGGGCCACCCGCAGCATCGCGGTGATCGGACCCACTGGAGCCATCCCCTTCGTGAGCGGTGGCGGCAGCGCACATGTGGTGCCCGAACACGCGCAGAGCCCGCTCGACGCGCTCAGAGTCCGGGCCGGACAGGGCGCCGGCGTCAGCTACGCCCTGGGCGAGGACATCTTCGGCAAACCGCTCCCGGGGGCCTCGTCCGGGGCCGACTTCGAGGGCCAGCACGTAGCGCCGGGCACCACGTGGACGTACGACGGCACGCTCACCGTGGCCGACCCCGACGAGTGGACCTTCTTCATCCACTACTCCGGCGACCGGCCCAAGGTGTTCCTCGACGGCACCGAACTCTTCCCGCCCGCCCCCGGCCTCGGCGAGTACTTCGCCGGCGGACTCGTCAGCGCCGCACCCGACGGACTCGCGGTGCGCCGCAGGACGCTCAGCCTCGCCGCCGGGGCGCACCGGCTGGCGGTCACCGCGAAGGGCCGCACCGCGGGCCAGCTCTTCCGGCTCCGCCGCACCACCGGTGCCACCCGCGCCGCCGACGTGGCCGAGGCGGTACGCGCGGCCCGCGCGGCCGAGAGCGTCGTGCTGTTCGCCTACGAGGACGCCACCGAGGGCGCCGACCGCACCGGCCTCGCGCTGCCCGGCCACCAGAACGAGCTGATCACGGCGGTCGCCGCCGCCAACCCCCGCACCACGGTGGTGCTCAACACGTCGTCCAGCACCACCATGCCGTGGCTGGACCGCACTGGCGCCGTACTGCAGATGTACTACCCCGGCCAGGAAGGCGCCGAGGCCACCGCGGCCGTCCTGTTCGGGGACTGCGACCCGGGCGGCCGGCTCACCCAGACCTTCCCCGTCTCCGACACGCGGCACCCGGTCGCCGGGGACCCGCGCCGCTACCCGGGCGTGAACGGCACCGAGGAGTACTCCGAGGGGATCCACCTCGGCTACCGGTGGTACGACGCCGAGGGCGTGGCGCCGCTCTTCCCCTTCGGGCACGGCCTCTCCTACACCACCTTCGAATACTCCGGACTGACCGTCGGGCCCGACGGCGACGGGCTCGCGGTCGGCTTCACCGTGCGCAACACCGGGCGGCGCACCGGCACCACGGTGGCCCAGGTGTACCTCGGCCCCTCGCCCGACCTCCGCCTCGACCAGGCGCGCCGTGCCCTGGCCGGCTACCGCCGCCTGGAACTGGAACCCGGCCGCGCGCAGCAGGTGACCGTACGCATCTCCGCCCGCTCGCTGTCCTCCTGGGACCCGGAGCGGCACGGCTGGGTCCTGGGCACCGGAACGCGCGAGGTCGGTGTCGGCGTCTCCGCGTGCGAGCGGCGGCTCACCGGCCTTGGCCAGGTCCGATCGCAGGAGACGGCCGGCCGGCCGTGACCGGGTAGGCTGCCCGGCGTGCGCCAAGGGGGGCGCACGCCGGGCTCCGGCCCGGTGCGAGCGGGAGGAAGCGGAGTTGCAGGACTGGCTGGAGCACATCCCCGCCGTCAGTGTCTATCTCCTGGTGGCGCTGGTCATCGGGGTCGAAAGCCTCGGGATCCCGCTGCCGGGCGAGATCGTGCTGGTCAGTTCGGCACTGCTCTCCTCACAGCAGGGGCACATCAACCCCGTCGTGCTGGGCGCCTGCGCCACGGCCGGCGCGGTGATCGGCGACTCGATCGGCTACGCCATCGGCCGCAAGGGCGGCAGGCCACTTCTCGCCTGGCTCGGCCGCAAGTTCCCCAAGCACTTCAGCGAGGGCCATGTCGCCATGGCGGAACGGTCCTTCCAGAAGTGGGGCATGTGGGCCGTCTTCGTCGGCCGCTTCATCGCCCTGCTCCGGATCTTCGCGGGACCGCTCGCGGGCGTACTGAAGATGCCGTACTGGAAGTTCCTCATCGCCAACGTGCTCGGTGGCATCTGCTGGGCGGGCGGTACGACGGCCGTCATCTACTACCTCGGCATCGTCGCCGAGTCCTGGCTGAAGAACTTCTCGTACCTGGGCCTGGTGGCCGCGCTGCTGATCGGCCTCGTGTCGATGCTGGTCGTCAAGAACCGCGCCAAGAAGTCGATGGCCGAGGCGGAAGCGGACCGGTCCACCCCCGAGAGCGTGCCCGCCGCGGACTAGGGGGTGTCCGGTGGGTCATGGCCGGGGTCGCGGCGGCTGGCACGGCACCTCGCCGCGTTGCCGAAACGTCCCCATAGCTCCTCCCCCAAGGCCTCAAGGGCCAGGGGGGACCCCCATTCAAGACGCTCCGGCGCCTTGCGATGCACCGCACCAGCCGCCGCGCCCTGTCCGACCCTGACCCACCGGACACCCCCTAGGGCCATCCGCGCCGTCGGCGCGTGATCGTGAGCGGACCCCCGACCGCGCGGGCCGGGGGACGGTCGCCTAGCGTGCTGGTGGGCGCGAACGGATCCGTACCAAGGAGTGGCGCATGGCAGAGCAGGCGTTGGTCGTGGCAGTGGGCGGCAAGGCGCCCGAGATCGCCCCGACCGCATTCACCGCACCCACCTCGGTGGTGCTCGGCGAGGTCACCCTGGGCGAGGGCGCGAGCGTCTGGTACCACGCGGTCCTGCGGGCCGACTGCGGGCCGATCGTGATCGGCGCCGAGAGCAACATCCAGGACAACTCCACCGTCCACGTGGACCCGGGCTTCCCGGTCACGGTCGGCGAGCGGGTCACCGTCGGCCACAACGCGGTCCTGCACGGCTGCACCGTCGAGGACGACGTCCTGGTCGGCATGGGCGCCACCGTCCTCAACGGCGCCCGTATCGGCGCCGGTTCGCTGATCGCGGCGCAGGCCCTGGTGCCGCAGGGCATGGTGGTACCGCCGGGATCGCTCGTCGCGGGCGTGCCCGCCAAGGTGCGGCGCGAGCTGACCGGGGAGGAGCGCGAGGGCATCAAGGTCAACGCCCTGATGTACCTCGGCCTGGCGGAGGACCATCGAAAGGCGCAGGCCGGCTGAGCCTCCGCGCTGAGCGGAAGATCACAGGGGTCGGCCCTGATCGGCCGGGTCGGCGATGAGTACCGTGAGCGGGTGCCCAAGAACAGAAACACGTTCTCATCGCTGACCGCCTGGCGGCGCCGGATCGCCTCCCGCGCGGTGCACGGCGGTTGGGGCTGGATCAAGGAGGCGGGCGCGGTCACCGCCGAGCACCCGGGGAAGCTGCGCTTCCGCCGGATCGGCTCCGGAACCCGCCTCGCCTTCCCGCAGGGCACCGTCTTCGGGGAGCCCTGGATCGAGCTCGGCGACCACTGCATCATCGGCGAACAGGTCACCCTGACGGCCGGGATGATGCCGGGCCTGGACCTTGGCGCCGAACCGATACTGACCCTGGGCAACGGCGTCGTGCTCGGCCGGGGCAGCCACGTCATCGCCGACACGACGGTCACCATCGGCTCGGACACGTACTGCGGGCCGTACGTCTACATCACCTCGACCAACCACAGCTACGACGACCCCCGTCAGCCCGTGGGCAAGCAGTGGCCGCGCATGGAGCCCGTCGAGATCGGCCCCGGCTGCTGGCTCGGCACGGGCGCCGTGGTGCTGCCCGGCGCCCGGCTCGGCCGCAACGTGGTCGTGGCGGCGGGCGCCGTCGTACGCGGTGAGGTGCCCGACCACGCGGTGGTGGCCGGGGCCCCCGCGAAGATCGTCCGCACCTGGGACGAGGAGAACGGCTGGCAGCCGCCGCTGCGCACGCCCGCGCCGGTGCCGATTCCGGACGGCGTCACCCCCGAACAGCTGCTTGCCGTCGCGGAGTTGACCCGGGAAGAGGCCTGAGATCCCGTGGGCGAACCCCGGATCTGATCAGCCGGTCGCCAGCAGTACCGTGCCGACCAGGGCGAGGCCCGCTCCCGCCGCCTGCACCGCGCGCAGCCGCTCCTTGAGCACCCCTCGGGCGGCGAGCGCCGTGACCACCGGGTAGAGCGAGGCGAGCACCGCCGCGACGGTGACCGGGCCCTGCTGGGCGGCGATCGAGTACGTCCCGTTGGCGGCCACGTCGGCGAGGCCCACGAAGGCCAGCGCGGGCAGCGCGAGCCGCACGACGCGCAGCCCGCCGTCCTCGGGCAGCGCGCGGGCGCCGCGCCGCACCGAGACGAACAGGGCGGTGCCGCCCACCGCGACATTGGTGACGCGCTGCACGAAGAGCGCGAGGAACAGCCCCGTCACGGTCGTCGACGCCTCCGAGATCAACGCCATCACGGCACCGAAGCCGAAGGCGGCGAGCAGCGTGAGCAGGACGGCCTGGCGCCGCACCGCCGCGCCGCGGAACTCCGGGCCGCCCGCCAGCAGGATGCCCACCACGGCCACCGCGATCCCGGCGAACTGGAGCAGGCCCGGCCGTTCGCCGAGGACGAGACCGACACCGACGGGTACGGCGACGCCCAGCGAGCCGAGCGGCGAGACGACCCCCATCGGGCCGAGCGCGAGGGCCTTGTAGAAGCTGAGCATGGCGACCGGGCCCACCGCGCCCGCCGCGACCGCGAACCAGAGCTGCGGGCCCGCCTCGTGCCGGCTGCCGGTGGCGACGACGACCGCGCCCAGGACCACCACGGCCACCGACTGCGAGGCCACCACGACGGTCAGCGCGGGCATGCGCCGGGTGAGCAGCCCGCCGCCGAAGTCGGCCAGACCCCACAGGAGGCTGGTGGCCAGGGCGAACAGTGCTGTCATGGTGGGGCCTCGCAGTACAGTTCAGTGACACGGGTGGTCAGTCGGTTGCACCACACCGTAGTGCAATTTATTGAACCCTGTCATTAAATATATTGGACGGCCTTCCTGGAGGCCCACCTCATGGACGGAATGTGTCGGACCTCGAACTGCTGACCCAGTCACTGGCCCGCAACGTCAAGCGCTGGCGCACCGAGCGCGGCTTCACGCTGGACGCGCTCGCGACCCGCGCCGGGGTCAGCCGCGGCATGCTCATCCAGATCGAACAGGCCAGGACGAACCCCAGCGTCGGCACCGTGGTGAAGATCGGCGACGCGCTCGGCGTCAGCATCACCACCCTGCTCGACTACGAGAGCGGCCCCAAGGTGCGCATCGTGCCGCCGGACCAGGCGGTACGGCTCTGGTCCACCGAGCGCGGCAGCTACAACACGCTGCTCGCGGGCACCGAGGCGCCCGGCCCGCTGGAGATGTGGCACTGGCGGCTGATGCCGGGCGACGGCAGCTCATCGGATCCGCACCCCGCGGGCACGGTCGAGCTGATCCACGTCACCGAGGGCACCCTCACCCTCGCCGTGGACGGTGTCGACCACCCGGTACCGGCCGGGCATTCGGCATCCTTCGAGGCCAACGCGGCGCACACCTACCGCAATGACGGCTCCGAGCCGGTCGCCATGACGATGGCCATCTCGGTCCCGTTCGAACGCTGAGATACTCAACCACCGTACGGACACTGCCTGTTGGTGTTCCCTCAATGCGCGCACCCATCGCGGAGCCGGGCCGCATCGCGAGCCGGTGTGCGTCCGGGGGCGCGCGCCGTGATCGGTCCGGCGTCCGGGCGGGATGATTTTGGGCCCGTATCTGGTAATCGGGCCCGGGTCGGGTGGAGGCTGACTATCGTCTACTTTCGCGGCCCGGGGGCGACGGAAGCGGACCGCGTCGATCTCGAACGAAACCACTCATGAGAGTGGTTTCGGCGCCAACGCCGAACCTGGGCACCGGCCAACGCAGTTGGGGTGTCCCGGAGAGGCGGCAGTGGTCGGACCAGTCGCTCGTGGCGCATGAGCGCACATGGGCACGGCGTGCGGCCGAATGTGCGCGACGTACGGAAAGCCCATGGAATCGTTCACATGCCGTGTCTCATGCAGTGATCCAGACAAGACCCCGCTGCGGAAACGGCGCTCAGACCTGAAAGGCGCTCACGTGGAAGCTCTCGTCTCGGCGGCCGAACGGCCCGGCCCCGCCCCCCACAGGCCGGCCACCAAGCGGCTGCCCCTGGTGAAGCGGGCAGCGGCGCAGAGTGCGGGGAAGACCCCGGCGAGCCTGGCCAGGGTGATGCCGGGAGGCGGCAGTCCCGCTGAACCCGGCACCTCCGCGTTCCAGTCGGCGCTCTGACGGGCGGACAGACCCCGACCATGGACCGGCCGCTTCCACCTGCCCTGTCGCAATTCGTGCTGAAGATCCACAGCCGCTGCGACCTGGCTTGCGATCACTGTTACGTCTATGAACACGCGGACACGAGCTGGCGCGGACGGCCGAGGGCGGTCTCCGAGGAGATCCTCGCCCAGGTAGCGGACCGCATCGCCGAGCACGCCCGGCGCCACGCGCTCCCCATGGTCCACGTCGTCCTGCACGGCGGCGAGCCCCTGCTCGCGGGACCCGGCAGGATCAGGCGGGCCGCCGAAGAACTCCAGCGGGCCCTCGGCACAGTGAGCGCCCTCGATCTGCGCATGCACACCAACGGCGTTCTGCTGGACGAGGAGTTCTGCGAACTCTTCCTCGAACTCGGCATCAAGATCGGGGTCTCCCTCGACGGCGACAAGGCCTCCAACGACCGCCACCGCCGCTACGCCGACGGCCGCAGCAGCCACGACAAGGTCATCCGCGCGGTGGAGCTGCTGAACCGCCCGCGCTACCGACGCCTGTTCGCCGGTCTGCTCTGCACCATCGACGTCGAGAACGACCCGATCGCCGTCTACGACGCCCTCGTGGCCCTCGCCCCGCCCCGCATCGACTTCCTTCTCCCGCACGCCACTTGGGACACCCCGCCGCCCCGCCCCGGCGGCGCGGCCACGCCCTACGCGGACTGGCTCGACGCCGTGTACCGGCGGTGGGACGCGGCGGGCCGCCCGGTGCCGGTCCGCATCTTCGACTCCGTGCTGCGCACCCTGCGGGGCGAGAGCAGCCTCACGGAATCCCTCGGGCTTGCCCCCGCCGACCTCGTGGTGATCGAGACCGACGGCACCTTCGAGCAGGCCGACAGCCTCAAGACGTCGTACGACGGCGCCCCCGCCACCGGCATGGACGTCTTCACGCACTCGCTCGACGACGTCCTGCGGCACCCGGGCATGCTCGCCCGCCAGCAGGGCATCGAGCAGCTCTGCGCGCAGTGCCGCGGCTGCCCGGTGGTCGAATCCTGCGGCGGCGGCCTCTACGCCCACCGCTACCGCACCGGCAGCGACTTCGACAACCCCTCCGTGTTCTGCCCCGACCTGCTGGCACTGGTCACCACCATCCGAGACCGGGAGGCGGCCGTGCCCGCACCGACGCCGCGCCCCAACACCCAACTGCCCCTGGAACAGGGTGACTTCGACGCCCTGGCCGCAGGCTTCGGCACGGCGGACACGATCCGGCGCCTGGCGGAAGCCCAACTGGACATCAACCAGGAGCTGCTCGCCGCGGTCAGCGAGCGCATCGCGCTCTCCGACCGGCAGGGCGCCGCGGCCTGGGAGCTCGTGACGCACCTCGACACCGAGGCGTCCACCGCACTCGACGCCGTCCTCGCGCACCCGTACACCAGGCCGTGGGCGCTGAGCGTGCTCGACGGCCGGGCGGCGCCCGCGGGCGGCCTCGCCGAGATCGCGGCGGCCACCCTGCTGCGGGCCCGGCTCGGCCACCCCGTCACGGTGCCGCTGCGCGACGGGGCCCTGCGCCTGCCGGGCCTCGGCTCGGTGCGGCTCGCGGACGGCGCCGACCACGCCGAAGTGACCGCCGGACCCGAGGGGTTCACGGTGCGCGCGGGCACCCGCCGCCTGGACATCGGGTGGCACGAGGGCATGGACGGCCTCACCCCCCACTGGCAGCCGGTACGCCTCTTCGAGGGCGAGGGCTGGAGCGTGGCCATCGAGGACACCGACCCGCTGCGGGACTGCCACAAGTGGCCCGTCGCCGAGCGGCTGCCGGCCGGCGAGGCCAAACTGTGGGCCGAGGACCTGACCGGCGCCTGGTCCCTGATCCGGAGCGAACTCCCCGCCTACGCCGACGGCGTGGCCGCGGGACTGCGCCTGATCACCCCCCTGCACGCACCCGCCGGCAGCGATGTCAGCGCCGCCTGCAAGGAGGCGTGGGCCGCGATCGGCGCGGCCCGGCCCGCCTCGCCCGCTCAGCTCGCCCTGCTGATCGTCCACGAGTTCCAGCATGTGAAGCTCGCCGCGGTCCTCGACGCCGTCGACCTGTACGACAAGAGCGACCGGCAGCTCTACTACGCTCCCTGGCGCGACGATCCCAGGCCCATCGGGGGGCTGCTTCAGGGAACGTACGCCCATGTCGCGGTGACCGACTTCTGGCGGGTGCGCCGCCGGAGTGCGCCAGGGGCCGCCGAACGCGGCGCGGCCGAGGCGCAGTTCGCCCGCTGGCGGCGGCACACGGCCGAGGCCGTGGAGGAGTTGCTCGGCTCGGGTTCCTTGACCGACCTGGGGCAACGCTTCGTCGGCGGCATGGGCGAGACGGTGCGCGGCTGGCTCGACGAGCCCGTGTCGGGGGCCGCGCTCCGTGCGGCGGCCGACTCCGCGCAGCGCCACCGGGCCGCGTGGAAGGCCCGGGTCGATGAAGGGCGCTGAGTGAATTCCGCTGCGAATTGAGCGAATTCTCCCGCCATTTGGTTGATCCACTCGACGGACACCGCATGATTTCGGTCATGATCTGATCGAATTTCCGTGGGTGGATCGACCATCGGGTTTGTTCGTTCTGTTCCGCCGGAGAATCCTCCGTTCCTACACTGAGGACCCATCCACTTGGACCGGGGGAGACAGTGGTGCAGGTATCAGTGGGGGCCGGGGGAGACGAGCAGAAGCCATACTTCTTCCTCAGCTACGCGCACACGCCGAAGAGCGACCCCAAGGACAAGGACCCCAACCTCTGGGTCCAGCGGTTCTTCCGGGACCTCTGCGCCCATGTGATGCAGCTGACGCCGCTGCCGGCCGGCAGCGCCGGCTTCATGGACCAGCAGATGCAGCCCGGCGAGGGCTGGCAGGAACGGCTCTCGGAGGCGCTGGCGTACTGCCGTGTGTTCGTCCCGCTCTATTCACCGCGCTATTTCCTCAGCGAGCAGTGCGGGCGGGAGTGGTTCGCCTTCTCCAGCCGGGCCGCCGTCCAGAACACCCGCGTCAGCCAGAACAACAGCAACCCGGTGACGGGGATCGTGCCCGCCCTGTGGGTGCCCGTCCCCACCCGGCAGCTGCCGCAGCCCGCCGAACGGCTCCAGTTCAACCACGCGACATTCGGCGACGAGTACGCCGACGAGGGCTTCTACGGCCTCATCAAGCTCAACTACCTGCGGGACCAGTACGAACGCGCCGTCTACCGGCTGGCCAAGCGAATAGTCAGCGTCGCCCAGCAGACCCAGCTGGAGCCCGGGGACCCGCATCAGGACTACGCCAAGGTGCCCCCCGCGTTCGGCCCCGCCGGAGGACCCGCCCGCGAAATGGAGGTGTCCGTCCTCGCCTGCTCGCGCTCCAGCCTCCCCACCGGACGCAGCCCCGACTGCTACGGCACCGAGGCCCTCGACTGGAACCCGTACCATCCGGCCTCCTCCAGACCGCTCGCCGACCACACCGTGGACGTCGTACGCAATCTCAACTACACCGTGCACCTGAGCGACTTCGAGGCCGAACCCCAGCGGATCCTGGCCTCCGGCCCGCCGGTCGGGCCCGGTCTGCTGCTGCTCGACCGCTGGGCCCTGGACGCCCGGCGCCGCCGCGAACTCGTGGACCAGCTCTGCGCCGCCCCCCGACCGTGGATCAGCGTGATGGTCCCCGGCAACGCGGCCGACCCCCAGACCCGCGCGTACAACGAGGAGTTGACGCAGCAGACCGACAGCGTGCTGTCCTCCCGCACCGACGAGAGCGACGGGCACCGCACGCCGAGCGCCGGACTGCCCACACTGGAGGCCTTCAGCAAGGCGATCCCGGGGGCGGTGAAGGCGGCGGTCAGACATTACGAGGCCAACGCGCCGACCTATCCACCGCCCGGCAGCGGAGGGCCGATGCCCCGCGTGCTTCCGGGCGGCATCGGCTACGGCATCAATGGACCGGGCAGCCGCGGTCAGAGCACGGACCAGGGCAAGAACAACGGTGATAAGGCGGAGGGCTCATCAGATGACTGAGAACCGCAACGGGACCGTCGTCACGTTCTATTCGTACAAGGGCGGCACCGGACGGACCATGGCGCTGGCCAACTGCGCGTGGATCCTGGCGGCCAACGGATACCGGGTGCTCGCGGTCGACTGGGACCTGGAGGCGCCCGGACTGCACCGGTTCTTCCACCCCTTCCTCGACCTTTCCGACCTGGAGGCCACGCCGGGCCTGATCAACCTGATCACCGACTACCAGGACGAGGCCCGCCGCCCCGCCGACCGCGACCCCGACTGGCACCGCGAATACGCCCGGGTGCGCCCCCACGCCACCTCGCTCAACTGGAACTTCCCCCAGGGCGGCAGCCTGGACTTCCTGTCCGCCGGGCGGCGCAACCGCGACTACCCGTCCATCGTGGGCAAGATGGACTGGGACGACTTCCACGAGCGCTTCGGCGGCGGCCAGTTCTTCGACGCCATGCGCGACGACATGCAGCGCCATTACGACTACACCCTGATCGACAGCCGCACCGGACTGAGCGACATCGCCGACATCTGCACCGTCCAGATGCCCGAAGTCCTCGTCGTCTGCTTCACGTTGAGCGACCAGAGCATCGACGGCGCCTCCGCGGTCGCCCGCGACATCGAGGAGCGCTACCACGAGCGGCGCATCCGCATACTGCCGGTGCCGATGCGCATCGACGACGGCGAGAAGGAGAAGGCGGACGCCGGACGGGCACTGGCCCGCGAGAGCTTCCCCGGCTTCCCCAGCGGCCTCAGCACCGAGGAACTCGCCAACTACTGGGGCACGGTGGAGGTCCCCTACCGCCCCTTCTACGCCTACGAGGAGATCCTGGCCACCTTCGGCGACGCCCCCAACGTCAGCAGCTCCATGCTCAGCGCCTGCGAACGGCTCACCTCGGTGCTCACCGGCGGCCTGGTGAACTCGCTGCCGCCGATCGACGAGTCGGACCGGCTCACCCATGTCGCCGCCTACACCCGGCGCAGGCCCATGCCGCCGTCCAACATCGTGCTGACCCATGTGGCCGAGGACCAGATGTGGGTGGACTGGCTGGACTCCGTGCTGACCACGGCCGGCTTCCACGTGGTGCCGATCGATGTGCGCACCCCCCAAGCGGCCGCGGCGGAGGCCCAGTTCACCTCCGGCGCCGGATACCGCGTCATCCCGGTGGTCTCGCAGTCCTACCTCAACACCGAACGCGCCAGGAGCTTCTGGGAGACCGGGGCCGGGCTCGACGCGTCCGGCGGCCGGCGCCAGATCCTGCCGGTGCGCGTCGGCGACGTGCGGCTCAGCCCCCCGCTCAGCAGCCGCGGCGTCATCGACCTGGTACGCCTCGACGAGCCCGACGCGGCGGCCGCCCTGCTCCAGGCGCTCGACCGGGCCGAGGCGGCCACCGCCCTGCCGGCCGGGCCCGCGGGCCCGCGCTACCCGGGCAGCGTGCCCAAGGTCTGGAACGTACGGCCGAGGCACGCCTGGTTCACCGGCCGCACCTCCGTCCTGGAGCGGCTGCGCGACCAACTGCGCGGCGACACCCGCTCCGCACAGCGCTTCCCGCAGGTCCTGTACGGGCTCGGCGGCGTCGGCAAGACCCAGGTGGCCCGCGAGTACGCGCACCGGTTCCGGGCCGACTACGACCTGGTCTGGTGGATCGAGGCCGAGCAGCCCGACCGGGTGGTGTCCTCGCTGGCCGAGCTGGCCTCCGAGATGGACCTCCGGGCCGGTGACGTGGTCGCCGAGGCCGCCGCCGCGGCCCTCCAGGCGCTGCGCCGCGGCGCGCCCTACTCCCGCTGGCTGCTGATCTTCGACAACGTCGAGGACCTCGACCGCGCCCTGAAGCTCCTTCCGGAGGAGACCGAGCCGATCCCCGGCGAGACCTACGGCCACATCCTCGCCACCTGCCGCAACAAGCCCGCCTCGACACAGGTGGAGGCCATAGAGGTCGAGGTCTTCACCCGCTCCGAGAGCGTCGAGCACCTGTGCCGCCGGGTGACCAAGCTGCCGGCCGCCGACGCCGACCGGGTCGCCGACGCGGTCGGTGACCTGCCGCTGGCGGTCGAGGTCGCGGCGGCCTGGCTCGCCGAGACGGCGACCCCCGTCGACGCCTATGTGGAACAGCTCAAGGAGCAGAGCACCAAGGTGCTCTCGCTCGGCAAGCCGGAGGACTACTCGGAGCAGATCGGCGCGACCTGGAACATCTCGATCAGCCGGCTGCGGGACGAATCCAAGGCGGCGGTACGCCTGTTGGAGCTCTGCTCGTTCTTCTCCGCCGAGCCGATCTCGATGCGCCTGATCGGCAGCGACTCGATGTTCGAGTCCCTCCTGCCGTACGACCCCGATCTGCGCGAGCGGTACATGCTGGGCAAGGTCATCCAGACGCTGAACCGGTTCGCGCTTGCCAAGGTGGACCCGGCGGACAGCAGCATCCAGGTGCACCGGCTCGTCCAGGCCGCGGTGCGGGCCGGGCTCAGCGACGAGGACGTGGACACGGCCAAGCACGAGGTGCACCGCATCCTGGCCGAGGCCCGACCGGTGGAGGGCGTCGACCGCGACAACCCCGTCAACGACCCGAAGAGCTGGCCCAGTTTCGAGCTGATCTGGCCGCATCTGAGCGCCTCCGGCATCGCCGACTGCGACGAGGAGAAGGTCCGCCAGCTCATGGTCGACCGCATCCGCTACCTGCTCAAGCGCGGTGAGCTGGAGAGCGCCCGGGTGCTCGGCATGCAGCTCAACAAGACCTGGACGCGCGAGCTCGGCGAGAACGACCTCCAGACCCTGAACATCCGCTTCGAACTCGCCAACGCCCTGCGCGCCCAGGGCAAGTACCAGGAGGCGCGGGCGATGGACGAGGACACCCTCGCCCGCCAGATCAGCGTCCTGCACAAGGACCACCCGGGCGACGACCACCCCAGCATCCTCATCACCACCGGAAGCCTCGCCGCCGACCTGCGCGCGCTCGGCAGGTTCGACGAGGCTCTCACCCGCGACCTGCGGATCTACCACGGCCTTCGGCAGATCTTCGGCGAGAACCACCCGCGCACCCTGATCGCCGCCAACAACCTCGCCATCGACTACCGGCTCAGCGGCGACAGCGAGGCGGCCCGCAGGCTGGACGAGGAGACCGTGGAGCGCCGCAGCGCGTTACTCGGCGACGACCACCCCTTCACGCTCACCACCAAGGGCCACCTCGCCAGGGACCTGCGCGAGAGCGGCGAGTACGTGGCCTCGGTGCAGGTGCTGCGGGAAGTCGTGGCGGCGTTCGAGCGGGTGCTCAACGCCGATGTGCCCGAGGCGCTGCGCACCGCCAAGAGCCTCGCGGTGTCCCTGCGCAAGGCGGGCCACCCGCACGAGGCGAAGCGGCTGACCGAGGAAACGTACAACCGCTACCGCGGCAGGTACGGCACCAAGGCGCCCGACGCGCTCGCCTGCTGCCTCAACCTGGCCGCCGACTTCTCGGCGACCGGGGACAAGCAGGCCGCCCTCGACCTGGCCGTCCAGGCGCTTGAGGGATACCAGAGCACCTTGGGCGAGGAACACCCCTTCACCCTGGCCTGCCGCAACAACGTCTACATCTACCAGCGCGGCCTCGGTGCCGCACAGGAGGCGGTGCGGGGCGGCGAGGACGTCCGGGCGGCGCTGGAGGAAGTGCTGGGGGCGCGCCACCCGTTCACCCTGTGCGCCGCGATCAACCTCGCCAACGCCTACGGCGACATGGACCGCCCCGACCTCGCCGAACGCTGGGAACGGACCGCGCTCAAGGGCCTGTTGGAGCGGTTCGGCCCCACCCATCCCGATGTGCTCGCCTGCCGGTCCAACCTGGCGATCACCCTGCGTGCGGCCGGCCGCGAGGAGGAGGCCCAGCGGCTGCGCGCCTCCATCCTGGAACCGGCCGCGAAGCAGCTGGGCGTGGACCATCCGATCGCCGAGGCGGCGCGCGCCTGGCGCCGGATCAACCGGGACCTGGAGCCGCAGCCGGTGTGAGAGGGACCGGGAGCGCTCGGGCCCTTGGGTCCGGGCGCTGCCGGTGGCTCACCAAGTGGCCCAGCCCAGCACGCGGGTGAGCACCCGCAGGGCCCCGAAGTGCGCCGCGCCCCGCTCGACTATCAGCTGGGCGCCGGGAATGCGCTCGGCCAGCCAGCGGGTGTGCTGTACGGGCGCGAACACGTCCTGCTCGCCGTGCCACAGCAGCACCGGAGCGGTGATGTCCTCAAGCCGGAACTCCCAGTCGGTGCTGAACGCCATCACATCGTCCACCCAGCCGTCGGCGGAACTGCGCAGCCCCTCCTCGAAGTTGCGCTCCAGCATCGCCCGGATCCCCGCGTCGGCGACGATCCCCCGGTCCGACTTGGGCAGCCGGTGCCGCATGTCGTCCACCGAACGCCGGGGATCGGCACGGATGGTGATCGAGCGCATCTCCAGGGCGGCGGTCAACTGCCGTTTCCCGGCAGCCGCGTTGATGTACTCCCGCACATTGGACTCGGTCATCCCCTCGAACCAGTCGAGCCCCTGGGCATCGCGCGGCGCGATGCCCACCAGGGCTGCCGCCCGCGCCGTGCGGTCCGGCAGCAGCGCCGCGCAGGCGAGCGCGTGCGGGGCGCCGCCGGACCGCCCGACCACGGCGAACTCGTCTATGTCCAGCGCGTCGGCGATCGCCTCCACATCCGCGGCCGCATGCGCCACCCGGCGCCCCGGCAGCCGGTCCGAATCGCCGTACCCCGGCCGGTCGAAGGTGATGAGGCGGACGCCGAGGCGGTACAGCACCGCACTGCGGGGCGCCGGACCCAGCCGGCTCCCCGGGGTGCCGTGCAGCAGGAACACCGGCCTGCCCTGCGGGTTCCCGTAGTTCTCGACTGCTAAGTCCCGCCCGTCCCTGGTACGAATCAGCTCCCCCAACTGGTGCCTCCCCGTAGGTCTGGTTGGCGACAGTATGAGCGTGTGCCATTCAGTGGTACATACCCGCACTCGCCGAATGCGCCGGACCGGGCCCGCCGGCCTCAGTCGAGGAGCGGTATCTCGATCGCGGGGCAGCGGTCCATGACCATGTCGAGCCCCGCGGCGCGGGTGCGGTGATACGCGTCCTGATCGATGACCTCGAGCTGGAACCAGACCGCTTTGGCGCCGATGGCGACGGCTTGGTCGGCGATGTCTCCGGCGAGGCCGCTGTTGACGAAGACGTCCACGACATCGACCGGGAACGGGATCGCGTCGAGCGAGGCGTACCCCTGCTCGCCGTGCACGGTCTCCGCCTTGGGGTGGACGGGCACGATCCGCTTGCCGTAGCGCTGGAGGACCCGGGCGACTCCATGGGCGGCGCGGTGTTCATGCGTGGAGAGACCGACGACGGCCCAGGTGTCACCGCTGCCGGTGAGGATCCTGCGGATGGTCTCCTGGTCGCCGTACATGGGCCGCCTCCGGTGGTGCCGTGCCACGTGTCACTGTCCTCGTGGTAACGGGCGGCCGCGCCGAAGGATTCCCGCCGTACGCCGCATAGGGTGGGCGGATGCAGGAGCAGTACCGGACCATCGCCCGAGAGGGCGTGCACGAGAGCGAGATCAACAGATCGCGCTTCATCTGCGCGCTCGCGCCCGCCGCGACCGAACAGGAGGCGCAGGCGTTCGTCGCCCGCATCCGCAAGGAGCACCCGACGGCCACCCACAACTGCTTCGCGTACGTCATCGGCGCCGACGCGTCCGTACAGAAGGCGAGTGACGACGGCGAACCCGGCGGCACCGCGGGAGTGCCCATGCTCCAGATGCTGACCCGGCGCGAGGTGCGGTACGTCGTCGCTGTCGTCACCCGGTACTACGGCGGGGTCAAGCTCGGTGCGGGCGGTCTGATCAGGGCGTACGGGGGAGTGGTCGGCGAGGCCCTGGACGCGCTCGGCACCATCGTGCGCCAGCGGTTCCGGCTGGCCACTGTCACCGTCGACCACCAGCGCGCGGGCAAGCTGGAGAACGACCTGAGGGCGACGGGCCGCGCGGTGCGCGAGGTGCGCTACGCGGAGGCCGTGACCATCGGGATCGGGCTGCCCGAGGCCGACGTGGCGGCCTTCCGCGCCTGGCTCGCCGACGCCACGGCCGGCACGGCCACCCTGGAGCTGGGCGGAGAGGCGTACGGGGACGCCTGAGGCGGGGGGGCAACGGCCGGATGTCCCGGTTACCGCCCGTGATGTCAGACGCCACCGTTACCCTCGGGGATCATGCGATTCCTCCACACCTCGGACTGGCACCTGGGCCGGTCCTTCCACCGGGTCGACCTGCTCGGTGCCCAGGCCGCGTTCCTCGACCACCTGGTGGCGACGGTGCGTGACCGCGAGGTGGACGCCGTCCTGGTGGCGGGGGACGTGTACGACCGCGCGGTGCCGCCGCTCGCCGCCGTCGACCTCTTCGACCGGGCGCTGCACAGCCTCGCCGACGCCGGGGTGCTGACCGTGATGATCTCCGGGAACCACGACTCGGCGCGCCGGCTCGGCGTCGGGGCCGGGCTGATCCAGCGGGCCGGGATCCATCTGCGCACCGACCCGGCGGGCTGCGGCACCCCGGTCATGATCGGTGACGTGGCCTGCTACGGACTGCCGTACCTGGAGCCCGCGCTGGTCCGCGACGAGCTGGCGGCGCCGAAGGCCGGGCACGAGGCGGTGCTGAGCGCGGCCATGGAGCGCGTCCGGGCCGACCTCGCGGCGCGCCCCGACGGCACCCGGTCCGTCGTCCTCGCGCATGCCTTCGTGGCCGGGGGCGAGCCCAGCGACAGCGAGCGCGACATCACCGCGGGGGGAGTGGCCGCCGTGCCCGCCGGGGTCTTCGACGGCGTCGACTACGTGGCCCTCGGCCACCTCCACGGCAGCCAGGTGATCACCGACCGGGTCCGCTACTCGGGCTCGCCGCTCGCCTACTCCTTCTCGGAGGCCACCCACCGCAAATCCATGTGGCTCGTGGACCTCGCCGCCGACTCGGGCATCACGGCCGAGCGGATCGACTGCCCGGTGCCCCGCCCGCTCGCCCGGATCCGGGGCCACCTCGACGTACTCCTCGAAGACCCGGCGCTGACCCGGCACGAACAAGCGTGGGTCGAGGCCACCCTCACCGACGCGGTACGGCCGACGGACGCCATGGCCCGGCTCGCCGCGCGCTTCCCGCACACGCTGAGCCTGGCCTTCGACCCGGAACGGGCCGACGAGGACGCGCACGCCTCGTACGCCCAGCGGCTCAGCGGCCGCAGCGACCAGCAGATCGCGGAGGATTTCGTGGCGCATGTACGCGGCGGCAGCGGACCGGACGACCGTGAACGGACCGTGCTGCAAGGGGCGTTCGACGCCGTACGGGTGGACGACGGCGTGCGCGAGGTGGCCCGGTGAGGCTGCACCGCATGCGCGTCACGGCCTTCGGCCCCTTCGCGGGGA
The DNA here is from genome assembly GCF_044764265.1 of Streptomyces sp. NPDC094147. NCBI lineage: Bacteria > Bacillati > Actinomycetota > Actinomycetes > Kitasatosporales > Streptomycetaceae > Streptomyces > Streptomyces sp. NPDC094147. The sequence goes on from NZ_JBIWHT010000006.1 coordinate 67,361, forward strand.
CCCAGGAGGTCGACTTCGACACGCTGTCCACCGCCGGGCTCTTCCTGCTGCACGGACCGACCGGCGCCGGCAAGACCTCGGTGCTCGACGCGGTCTGCTTCGCCCTGTACGGAGCCGTGCCCGGCGCCCGCCAGAGCGCCGCCACCGTCCTGCGCAGCGACCACGCGGCGCCGGACACCCTCACCGAGGTGCTGCTCGAACTGACCGTGGGCGGGCGGCGGTTGGAGATCACCCGCCGCCCGCAGCAGGAACGGCCCAAGAAGAAGGGCACCGGCTTCACCACCGAGAAGGCGCAGACCTGGCTGCGCGAGTACGACCCGGCCGCCGGCGCCTGGCGGGCACTGAGCCGCTCGCACCAGGAGATCGGGGAGGAGATCGGGCAGCTCGTCGGGATGAGCCGGGAGCAGTTCTGCCAGGTCGTGCTGCTGCCGCAGGGGGAGTTCGCGAAGTTCCTGCGGTCGGACGCGGAGAAGCGCGGCCAGCTCCTCGGCAGGCTCTTCGACACCCGCAGGTTCGCCGCCGTGGAGGACCGCCTCGCCGAACTGCGCAAGAGGGCCGAGCGTCAAGTCAAGGACGGCGACGGGCAGTTGCTGGCCTTCGCCGAGCGCATGGCGCAGGCCGCGGGCGACAGCGCCGACGCGTGCGACTGGCCGCTGCCCGACGCCAGGCCGGGCGACCCGGGCCTGGCATCGGCCGTCCTGCAATGGGCGGCCGTCGCGCGCAGCGGCGCGCACGAACGGCTCGACATCGCCTCGGCCGCCGTGGCCGCCGCCGAGAGCAGGCAGGCCGCCGCGCGCCGCACCGCCGAAGAGGCCCGGCAGCTCGCCGCCCTCCAGGAGCGGTACGCCGAAGCCCGGGACCGCGCCGAGGAGTTGGCGGCCCGCCGACCCGACCGGGACGCGCTGCGCACCCGCCTCGACACGGCCCGCAAGGCGGAGCGGGTCTCGCCCGCCTTGCAATGGCGGGAGCAGGCGGAGCGCGAGCATCGCACGGCCGCCGCCGAACGCGATCGCTCCCGCGCCCGGCTGCATCCCGAGCTCGCCGACGCCGGGGCGGAGCAACTCGCCGCCCTGGAGCGGAAGATGCGCCACGACCTCGGCGCCCTGGAGTCCGCCCGCCGGGCCGAGCGGCGCAGCGCCGAGATCGGCGACGAGCGCGCCCGCCTCGACCGGCAGGCCCGCGCCGACGAGGACGTACTGACCGACACCGCGGCCTGGCTCGCGGGCTGGGAGGCCGCCCGGCTCGGCCACCAGAGGCGGATCGACGCCGCCCACGAAGCGGCGACGCGCGCGGAACAGCTGGCCGGTCGGCTCGAACCGGCCCTGCGCCGCCTGGACGCCGCCCGCGCGCGCGATGCGCTGCACACCCGTCTGACGGCGGCCGACCAGCGGCACATCGACACCCGCGAGGCCGCCAACACCGCCCACGAACACTGGCTCGCGCTGCGCGAGGAGCGGCTCCGCGGCATCGCGGCCGAACTGGCCGCGGGGCTCCGCGACGGCGAGGCCTGCACGGTGTGCGGCTCGGTCGACCACCCCGCGCCCGCCCGCCCCGGCACCGGCCAGGTCGACCGCGCCACCGAGGACGCCGCGCAGGACGCGTACCGGCGGGCGGAGCAGACCCGCGCCGAGGCCGAGCTCGCCCTGTCCTCGGTACGGGAGGAGCTCGCGGGGGCGCGGGCTGAGGCGGGCACGGCGAGCGTCGCCGAACTGGCCGACGCGGCGGGGGAGTTGCAGCGGGAGCACCGGGCGGCGCGGGCCACGGCGGCCGGGCTGCACGAGGCACGCGAGGCGCTCGCCGCGGCGGAGCGCGAGCACCAGCAGCGCATCGCCGCACAGCGCGCCGCGCAGCAGAACATCGCCGCCCGCACCGCGAGCCGCGAAGCGCTGGACAAGGAACAGGCCGCCCTGGAAGGCGAGTTGAGCGAAGTCCGGGCGGGGGCGTCGAGCGTCGCCGAGCAGGCCGCGCTCCTTGAGCACCGCACGGCCATCCTCGCCGAGGCAGTGGAGGCGGTCCGCGCCGTCGAGGCCACCTCCGAGCGGCTCAAGGAGGCCGACGGACGCCTGTCGGATGCGGCTTTCCGGGCCGGGTTCGACACCCCCGCCGCGGCATCGGCCGCCATGATCGACGAGCGGGGCCAGCGGGACATCCAGCACCGGCTCGACGCGTGGCAGCAGCAGGAGTCCGCGGTCACCGCGCGCCTCGCGGAACCGGAGACGGCCGCGGCCGGACTGCTCCCGCAGGCCCGCACCGAGCAGGCCGCGGCCGAGCTCGCCGAGGCCGAACGGGCCCTGCGGGACGCCGCGTCGGCGCTCGCGGCCGCCCGGTCCCGCCGCGCCGAACTGCACGCGCTGAGCGGCCGGGCCGCCGAGGAGACCCGCAGGATCGGCCCGCTGCGCGAGGAGCACGAGCGGGTGGCCCGCCTCGCCGGGCTCACCGCGGGCACCTCCGCCGACAACGAGCGCAAGATGCGCCTGGAGTCCTATGTGCTGGCCGCCCGCCTCGAACAGGTCGCGGCCGCCGCCACGGCAAGGCTTCAGCGCATGTCCGGCGGGCGGTACACCCTGGTCCACTCCGACGCCAGGGGCGGCCGCGGGCGCTCGGGCCTCGGGCTGCACGTCGTGGACGCCTGGACGGGCCGCGAGCGGGACACCGCGACGCTCTCCGGCGGCGAGACGTTCTTCGCCTCCCTCGCGCTGGCCCTGGGCCTGGCCGATGTCGTCACCGACGAGGCGGGCGGGGCGCGGCTCGACACCCTGTTCATCGACGAGGGCTTCGGCAGCCTCGACGACCAGACCCTGGACGAGGTGTTGGACGTACTGGACTCGCTGCGCGAACGCGACCGCAGCGTGGGCATCGTGAGCCACGTCGGCGACCTGCGCCGCCGCATCCCCGTCCAGCTGGAAGTGGTGAAGGACCGGGCGGGGTCGACGGTGCGGCTGCGGGGCGGGGCAGGCGAGGGCTGAGAGCGCGAGCCGGGCCCGCGCTCAGCGGCCGATGGCGCGCCTGGGCAGCGGGGACGAATAGACCACGCTCGTCGTCACGGCACCCAGCGAGCCGATCTTCCCGGAGATCTCCTCCAGGTGGCTCATGGAGCGGGCGCCCACCTTGATCACGAAGCAGTCGTCGCCCGTCACATGGTGCGCCTCCATGATCTCCGGCGTCGCGTCCACCAGATCGTGGAACGGCTTGTAATGGCCGTTCGGATAGCGCAGGCGCACAAAGGCGAGGATCGGCCGGCCGAGGCGTTCCTGGTCGACCACGGCCGTGTACCCCGCGATCACTCCGGCCTCCTCAAGGCGCCGTACCCGCTCGGTGACGGCGCTCGCCGACATCGACACGGTACGGGCCAGCTCGGCGAAGCTGGCCCGTCCTTCCTGCTGGAGGGCCTGCAGGATGCGCCAGTCCGTGGCGTCCGGGGAATACTCGGTCATGGCGACCAGACAACAGTGAAATCCCCGGCAGATCAAGAGATGTTCCGGGGATCGGGCCTTCCGGGAGTTGATCATCGCCACATAGATTTTCAGCCATGACTACAGAGCTCACCGCCCCCGCGAACCCGGTCCTGCGCGTGGCCCCCGCCGCCCCCGCCGACGCCGCCGCCTACTTCCGCGCCAGTCTCGTCTTCCACGCCGACGTCTCCGACGTGGCCGCCGCGCTCGCCGCCGAGGGCGAGCCGGGCTTCGTGGTTGTGGACTCCCGCTCCACCGCGTCCTGGGACCAGGGCCATGTCCCCGGCGCCGTCCACCTGCCGACCGCCCTCATCGCCGAGCAGGCCGAGCAGTTCCTGGACAAGTCCGTGCCGGTCGTCACGTACTGCTGGGGCCCCGGCTGCAACGGCGGCACCCGTGCCGCCCTCGCGCTCGCCGAACTCGGCTTCCAGGTCAAGGAGATGCTGGGCGGCTTCGAGTACTGGGTGCGTGAGGGCTTCGCGTTCGAGACGTGGGAGGGCCGCGAGCAGCGTGCCGCCGACCCGCTGACCGCGCCGGTCGACTCGGAGGACTGCGGCTGCTGACGCGACCCTGTCACAGGGGAGTGCGGGGCGGCCCGGGGTACGCGCCGCCCCACCCCGCGTCAGAGCTTGGCGAGTTCGTCCACCAGGTCGTCCAAGCCGAGCGAGCCCTGCGAAAGGGCAGCCATGTGCCAGGCCTTCGGGTCGAAGGCGTCGCCGTGCCGGGCCCTGGCCTTCTCGCGGCCGAGCAGCCAGGCCCGCTCGCCCAGCTTGTAGCCGATCGCCTGCCCCGGCATCGACAGATAGCGGATCAGCTCGCTCTGTACGAAGTCGGCGGGCCGGCTGCTGTGGCTGCCGAAGAACTCGTGGGCCAGCTCCGGCGTCCAGCGCTCGCCCGGGTGGAACGGCGAATCCGCCGGAATCTCCAGCTCCAGGTGCATGCCGATGTCGATGATCACCCGGCAGGCGCGCATCATCTGCGCGTCCAGGTAGCCGAGCCGGCGCTCGGGGTCGGTGAGGAAGCCCAGCTCGTCCATCAGGCGCTCCGCGTACAGGGCCCAGCCCTCGGCGTTGGCGCTGACGTGGCCGACGGTGGCCTGGTAGCGGGAGAGCTGGTCGGCGACGTGCACCCACTGCGCGATCTGGAGGTGGTGGCCCGGCACGCCCTCGTGGTACCAGGTCGACACCAGGTCGTACACCGGGAAGCGGGTCTCGCCCATCGTCGGGAGCCAGGTGCGGCCAGGGCGCGAGAAGTCCTCGGAGGGGGCCGTGTAGTACGGCGCCGCCGCGCCGCCGGGCGGCGCGATGTGGGACTCCACCTTCCGTACCCGCTCGGCGAGTTCGAAGTGCGTGCCGTCCAGCGCCTCGATGGCCTCGTCCATCAGGGCCTGGAGCCAGTCGCGCACCTCGTCCACGCCCTCGATGTGCGTGCCGTGCTCGTCGAGGTGGGCGAGGGCCTCCCAAGGGCCCGCGCCGGGCAGGATCTTGGCGGCCTCGGACTTCATCTCGCCCAGCAGCCGGTGGTATTCGGACCAGCCGTAGGCGTACGCCTCGTCCAGGTCGAGAGCCGTGCCGTTGTAGTACTGCGACCAGCGCTGGTACCGCTCGCGGCCCACCGTGTCGGGGGCTCCCTCGACAGCGGGCGCGTACACGTCGCGCAGCCAGTCGCGCAGCGCGGCGACGGCGGCGGACGCCTCGCCGGCCGCCGCGTCGAGTTCGCCGCGCAGCGCCTCGGGTCCCGGTCCGGCGAACTCTTCGAAGAAGCGGGTGTCGACCCACTCGCCGAGCTGGCCGATCACGGTGGCGGTGGCGCGCGGACCGCCGAACAGCTTGCGTTCCAGGCCCAGTTCCAGCGCGGCGCGGTAGCCCTCGACGGCGGCCGGCACCGCGCCCAGCCGGGAGACGATCGCCTTCCAGTCCTCCTCGGTCTCCGTCGGCGTGATGGTGAACGCCATCCGGACGCTGTGCACCGGCGAGTGCAGATTGCTGACCGTGCGCAGCGCCTCGTCCGCATCGTGCACGGCGAGTTCGGAGGTCAGCCGCTCCCGCAGCAGCCGGCCGCAGTGCCGCTCGGCGTCGCTGTCCGCGCCGGGCTGCCGCTCGGCCTCGTCGAGGCGGGCGAGCGTGGTGCGCGCCAGGTCGGCCAGGGCCGACTGTCCTGCGGGGGAGAAGTCGGGAAGGAGGGCGTGGCTCGCCCTGACGCCCAGATAGCTCCCGGTGATCGGGTCGAGTTCGATGAGTGCGTCGACGTAGGCGTCGGCGACCTGGCGGGGCAGCGCGCTGCTGGAAGAGACTGACATGCGGACATCCTCTACGAGCGAGGGCTCCGCGTCACCACCAATCCTGTCGGTGTGCCTGACCGGGTCACCTCACACGCGACGCGGGGCCCCGGCGGCCCGGGTTACGGCGGCGCTCTTGCCGAGGCGGGCGGTGACGACCAGGGTGCCCTCCTCGATCTGGAAGTCGAGGGGCAGGCCCAGGCCGCGCATGGCCGCGACCATGCCCGTGTTGGCGGCCCGGGTGACGGCGTAGACGCTGTCGCAGCGGGCCTCGACGGCGAGCTCGACCAGGCGGCGCAGCAGTTCGGAGCCGATGCCGCGGCGCTGCCAGTCGTCCTCGACGAGCAGCGCGACCTCGGTCTCGTCACCGTCCCAGAGCAGATGGCCGAGCGCGACCAGGCGGCCCGAGGCGGTCTGCACGGCGAGGGTGCGGCCGAAGCGCGGGCTGAGCAGGTGCCCGAGGTAGCGGTCGGCGTCGCCGACGGGGCCGTGGTAGCGCAGGCTCAACGTGCGCTCGGAGCAGCGCTCGTGCATGGCCTTGGCGGCCTCGATGTCGCTCTGGCCGGCCCGCCGTACGGTGATCTCGTTGCCCTCGGGCAGGGTCAGGACGTCCTCGCTGCGCGGGATGCGCGGGCCGAGGCGGGCGTCCAGCTCGATCAGCGCGCGGGCCCTGGCGAACTCGGTGGGGGTGAAGGGCAGATGGGGCCGCTCGATGGTGATCGCCCCGCCGTTCGGGTCGCGCAGCCGCATGGTGGTCGCTTCCAGTACGCCCTCGACGGGGGCGGTCTCACCGGTGGGCCGGCCGGTCAGGGAGACCGCCGGCAGCGAGTGGATGGTGCAGCGGCCGAGCAACTGGCGCAGCGCGAGCGGGAGTTCGGCCGCGTCCAGCGCGGTGCGGGTGGCGAGGCCGAGCACCCGGGTCGGCGCGTCCACGAGGTCGTGGGCGTCGGCCCGCTCGATCCAGGTGTCGCTGCCGCCCACCGCGGCGATCGCCCGGGACAGTTCGGCGGCCGGCAGCGCGGCGGGCGTACGCAGCAGGAACTCGTCCACCGTGCCGTCGGCGAGCGGATGCGTCTGGAGCGTGAGGATGTCCACGCGGTGCCCGGCCAGCGCGGTGCAGAGCGCGGCGAGGCTGCCGGGTTCGTCCCGTACGGTCGTCCGCATCCGCCACAGCGCCGTCTCGCGGGGCGCGCTCCCGGCCGCGGCGCCCCGGGTGTTCCCGCTGTCGGAGCCGGTCGCTGTGCCGCCGGTATCGAGGACCGGCGGCGCATGGCTGTGGCGGCGGGCCCACCAGGTGTGGAACGCCGCCGTGGCGACGAGGGCCACGGCCGAGGCGACCAGCAGGAAGGGCCCGTCGGGACCGTGCGCGACCAGGTTCGCGAGCCCGTCGGCGACGGCCACGGCCGTGAACAGCGCGGCGAGTTCCACCAGGTCCCGTCGCCAGTGGTGTCGGCGGCGGGCGTGCTTCTCGGAGCTCAATCCCTGCATATCAGTCATGGCATCACTGTGACTCAGCGGTGTTGCGTGATCACGAACGCTTTGTGACTGACGGGTTAAGTGTGCTTCTGGTGCTCTTTTGGCTGTTTTTTACCGGCCGTGGCCTGGAGTGTTCGACCTGGGTGAAGGGTACCGAACCGCCCCGCGCCCAACGGCCCTAGGCCCATCGACCCAGGGCCAACGGACGATCGACCGGCCGATCTTGGGTGGTTACGTTTGCGGGTACGGGACGCCGACGGGGGCGGCCCGGCAGACAGAGGGGGAGCGCATGCCCATCGGTGGCCGTTCGCACATCCGCATCGCCCGGCCGTCCCGCGACCTCGCGGCGGCCGAGCGCTTCTGGGTCGGGGGCCTCGGCCTGAAGGTGGTCTACCGGGCCGAGGGCGGTGACGTGCCGGGCGAGCACGCGCTCCTGATGCTCGGCTGGCCGGACGCCGACTGGCATCTGGAGCTGGTGCACGAGGCGGGCCACCCGGTCGAACCGCGGCCGACCGAGGAGGACCTGCTCGTCGTCTACCTGGACGAGGAGGTGCCCGAGGAACTGGTGGGCCGCCTGGTGGAGCACGGCGGCGTACGCGTCCGGTCGCCGAACCCGTACTGGAACCAATGGGGTGTGACGGTGGCCGACCCGGACGGATACCGGCTGGTGCTCTGCAAGCGCGGCTGGTCCAACGCCTGACGGGGCGGCCCGCCCGACGCCGCGGCTAGCGGGCCGCTTCCGAGAGGAGCCGGATTCCCCGCCTGATGTCGCCGGGCGCCACATGGGCGTACCCGAGGACCAGCGTCACCCCCGCGCGGGGCGCCGCCGCGGTGCCGTAGTCGGCGAGCGGGCGGACGGCCACGCCCGCGCGGGCCGCCCGATCGAGGAACTCCGGCTCGGGTCCGTACCGCTCGGGCAGCCGCACGATGACGTGCAGTCCGGCCGCGATGCCGCTGACCCGGGCGCCGGGAAAGTGTTGCGCGAGGGCGGTCATCAGAGCGTCCCGGCGCTCGCGGTAGGCGCGTTGGCAGCGGCGCAGCTGGCGGTCGTAGGCACCGCTGGCGATGAAGTCGGCCAGCAGGGCCTGGTCGAGGGACGGGTTGCCGAGGTCCATGGTGCGCTTGCGCGCGACGACGGCCGTGCGGAGCCGCTCCGGCGCGAGCAGCCAGCCGAGCCGCAGTCCGGGCGCCAGTGACTTGCTCACCGAGCCGGTGTAGGCGACGTGTTCCGGGTCGAGGCCCTGGAGCGCGCCCACCGGCGCCCTGTCGTAGCGGAAGTCGCCGTCGTAGTCGTCCTCGACGATCACCCCGTCCACCGAGCGTGCCCAGTCGAGGAGTTGGGCCCGCCGGTCGGCGGAGTACCCGATTCCGGAAGGGAATTGATGGGCCGGAGTGGTCACCACGGCCCGCACCCCGCTCGCGCGCAGCGGACCGGTGGCCAGTCCCTCCGCGTCGAGCGGCAGCGGTACGGTGCGCACCCCGGCGGACGCGAACAGCGCGCCGTGCTCGGGGCTGCCGGGGTCCTCCACCCCGACGGCGGTGAAGTCCCGCTCGGCCAGGGCGAATCCGAGCAGCGTCATCGCCTGCGCCACCCCCGAGCACACCACGATCCGCTCCGGATCCGCGACCACGCCGCGCCTGCGGGCGAGCAGTCCGGCCAGCGCGGTGCGCAGCTCCGGAATCCCGCGCGGATCCGGATACCCCAGCGCCCGGTGCGGCAGCCCGGAGAGGACCCGCTTGTGCGCGGCGGCCCAGGCCGCCCTCGGGAACAAGGACAGGTCCGGCGTCCCCGGCAGGAAGTCGGCCACCGCGCCGGACGGCCGCGGCGCCAGGTCGCGGACCCGCGGCGCGGGCGCGGCGCGTGCCGCATCACCCACCCAGGTCCCCGATCCCCGGTCGCTGCGCAGATAGCCCTCGGCGGTCAGCTGCTCGTACGTCTCCGTCACCAGACCGCGCGAAACCCCCAGATCGGCGGCGAGTTCACGGCTGGAAGGCAGTCGGGTGCCGGCCGTGAGCCGCCCGGAACGCACCGACTCGCGCAGCGCCGACTGGAGCATCCGGCCGCGCTGCCGGGCCGGTGCCGCGGCGGCGGGCAGCAGCAGCTCCCAGGCCGCGTGCCACGCCGTCGAGCCCTCGCCCGGTGCCGCATTGGTCCCCGATGGCATCATGGAAGTGGACCTTAAACGGGGCCGCCGAGCTCCCTAGCGTCGACCCCATGCACCCCACGAACGTGACCCGCCTCGGCGGCGCGGCGCTCGCCGCCACCGCCTGTGTCCTGGTCGGCGGCTCCTTCACCGCGAACAGCCTCCTCGGCGACTACCCGTACGCGAGCGGCCAGGCCCTGCGCTACGGACTCGCCCTGCTCCTTCTCCTGCCGCTGCTCGGCCGTGGCGCCGCCGCACCGCTGCGCGGGCTCGGCACGCGTTCATGGGGGCGCCTCGCGCTGCTCGCCGCGGTCGGGATGGTTGGCTTCAACCTGGCCGTGCTCGCCGCGGAACGCACCGCCGAACCGGCCGTTCCCGGCGTCTTCGTCGGCTGCGCGCCGGTCGTGGTGGCGGTGCTCGTACCGCTCCTCGACGGGCGCCGCCCCGCCCGGCCGGCGCTGTACGGGGCGCTGCTCGTGGCGGCGGGGGCCTTCGCCGTGCAGGGCTGGGGCCGCACCGACCCGGCCGGGATCGCCTATTCGGTCGTGGCGCTGCTCGGCGAGGTGGGATTCGCGGTGCTCGCCGTGCCCGTTCTGCGACCGCTGGGCCCCCGACTCCTCTCGGCGACCGTGTGCGCGGTCGCCGCCGTCGAGTCGGCGCTGGCCGCGGCCGTACTCAATGGCAGCGCGGCGCTGAAAGTTCCCGATCCGACCGAGGCCGTCGCGCTGCTGTGGCAGGCCGCGGTCGTCACCGTCATCGGATTCGTCTGCTGGTACAGCGGGATGCAGCGGATCGGCGCCGAGCGGGCGACGCTGTTCTCCGGCCTGATCCCGGTGGCGGCCGCCTTCACCGCACCCTTCGTCGGTACGGGTTCCTACGGAGTCGCCCAGGCCGCGGGCAGCGCCCTGGTCGGCGCCGGAGTCGTCCTAGGGGTACTGGGCCCCGGTGCGGGGGACGCCGTCGACGGTGCGGCTTCCGTCCAGGATGACGCGCGTCACCAGGGCGGGGTCGTCGTTCATGGGCACGTGGCCGCAGCCGGGCAGCCGCACGAGCCGGGCGCCCGGGACGGTGTGCTTGGCGCGGACGCCCTGGCGGCGCAGCAGCAGCCGGTCCTTGCTGCCCCATGCGACGGTCACCGGCACCCCGGGCACGTCGTCGGCGAACAGCACCTCCCGGCCGGCGGCCAGGGTCTGCTCGAAGCCGGGCGCCCCGCGCAGCGCCAGCGTCTCGGCGACGACCGCCTCCGGTGAGCGCCGGCCGGGCCGGGCGTAGATGGTGCTGGTCAGCGCGGTGCGCCCGGCGGCCGTGCGGGACATCCGCTCGATGACGGGCAGCGGCAGCGCCTGTGCCACCTGACGCATCGTCCGCAGGACCGTGAAGGCGTACTGCCGCTCGGACGGCGTCCAGAAGCCCGCGGGGGAGAGCGCCGTCACGGACCGTACGAGCTTCTCGCGCCCCAGCTCCAGGGCGAGCAGCCCGCCGAGCGAGTTCCCCGCGACATGCGGCCGGTCGATCTCCAGGGCCTCGCAGAGTGCGGCGAGGACCGGGACGACGGTGGACAGGCCGTAGGAGACGCCGTCCGGAAGGCCGGGCGACGTACCGAAACCGGGCAGGTCGATCGCGACCACGTCGCGCTCGGCGGCGAGCAGGTCGAAGACCGGGTCCCAGGCCTGGAGGTGGTGCCCTATGCCGTGGAGCAGCAGGAGCGGTTCGCCCGTGCCCTGTCTGCGGTAGGTGACGGAGACGGCGCGGCTCCCCCGGGGAGTGTCGACCATGAACGAGACCTCTGCGGCCATGCTGCTGCTCCCTGTCCTGGGATCCACACTTAGACGTCCTGTCAGCAACAATTACCGCTCGGTAGCTTGGAGTTCAAGAGACGTACCGGACAAGTCCGCCACCGCCCGCGCCGGTGTGTCGCCCGCGCCGGTACGTCGGCCCGGTGGGCCCCACCATTCGAAATCCGGATACGTCCCCCCACCCGTCCAGGCCTGGGGCGGTGTCCTCACAGGGGCACGAACGTCGTGTGAACGCTCTGCGGCAACCCCCGTGTTCGCTCCGTAACGGAAGGAGGATTGGTCTTGACCAAGGGGGTGTGCCGCCCTATGGTCGCAGAGTTAGTGCAGGAACCTTTAATAAACAAGGGCACGGAAACCCGCCGCGCACACGGCGATTGCGGAGGATCAGGGTGGGGACCACGCAGCTGGAATCGGTGCCGGAACCGAAGTACTGGCACCTCAAGACGGTACTCAGCGAGGCGCTCGACTCGGACTTCGCGGTGGGCGAGATCCTGCCCAACGAGCGTGATCTCGCAGCCCGGTTCGGCGTCGCGCGCGCCACCCTGCGACAGGCACTGGAACAGCTCGAACTCGAAGGCCGGCTCCAGCGCCGCCGCGGGGTCGGCACCACCGTCGCCCCGCCGCGCACCGCCGTCTCCGTCGCCACCGCGCGGCACGACTGGCCCGGCGCGCCCGGCGACGACTGGCAGACCGCCGATGCGACGGCAGCCGCCGTGCCCGCCGCGGTGGCCCGTCTCTTCGAGGCCGCGACCGGCGAGGAGATGCACACCGTCCGCCGGATCCGGGTGAGCCACGGCCAGGCCGTCGCCGCCGAACTCCTCTACGTCCCGGCCGGCTCGGTGCCCGAGCTCTCCGCCATCGACGCGCCCTCGGGCCCGGCCCGCGGCCGCGCCGTACTGCGCGAACTGCGGCGCCTCGAACTCGAAGGCCAGGACCGCGCGGTGGAACTCGGCTCGGCCCGCGCCGACGACGCCAAGGAACTCGACCGCCTGCCCGGCGCCCCCGTCCTCGTCGTGACCACCCGGTACTTCTCCGCGGGCCGCACCGCGGCCGTTTCGGTGGCCACCTACCGCGCGGACACCTGCCGCCTCACCTTCGGCGACTCGGGCGACCTGGAGATCAGCCACCCCGGCCAGCAGCGCCAGGCCTCCTGACCGGCTGCCCCGCACACCGCACGGCCCGCAGCTCCCGGAGCTGCGGGCCGTTGTGCTCGACGGCGCCCCAGCGCCCGCGACCGTTCCTTCAAGACGCCTCAGCGCCGTGCCGTGACCGTTCCTTCGACGGCGAACAGCTCTTCCTCCACGTGGTCGAGGGCGAGGCGCAGCGCGCCCGTCGCCACCGCCGCCTCGCCCAGCATCGACAGCGCGACCCGCGGCGGCCGCAGACAGTAGCGCGCCAACTCCCGGCGCAGCGGCTCCAGTACGCCGTCTATGCCGGCCGCCCAGCCGCCCACGACGACGAGCTCCGGGTCGAGGGCGAGCACCAGCGCGGCCACATCGTGCACCAGCCGCTGGAGGAACCGTTCCACCGCGGCCTGCGCCCGCGCATCGCCCTGCTTGGCCAGCGCGAACACATCGGCGACCGCCTGCTCGTCCAGCGGGTGCAGCGGCTCGTCCGTCGTGGAGAGCAGTTTCTCGGGCGTGACATCGCGGCCGAGCAGATGCAGCGCGCCGATCTCGCCGGCCGCGCCGCCGAAGCCCCGGTGCAGCCGCCCGCCGATCAGCGAACCGGCCCCCGGGCTCAGGCCCGCCATGACGAAGACGATGTCGTCGGAGTCGGTGGCCGCACCCTTCCAGTGCTCGGCCACGGCCGCGGCGTTCGCGTCGTTCTCGACCAGGACCGGGCACCGGAAGGAGCGACGCAGCCGCTCTCCCAGCGGCAGGCCCGTCCACTCCGGCAGCGCGGTGCCGAGCCGCACGGTGCCGTCCGCCTCGACGATCCCGGGGCTGCCGACGCCCACCGCCCGCAGCGAACTGCGCGCCACGCCCGCCCGGCGCAGCACATCGGCGACGGTCAGGCGGACCCGCTCCAGGCGCTCGTCGGCCGAAGCGGCCTCGGGGACCTCGCGCGAACCCGCGCCCAAGATCCGGCCGTCCAGACCGGAGAGCAGCACGGCGACCCGGTGCGGGCCGATCTCTATGCCGAGCAGGTGCCCCGCCTCGGCGCGGAACCGGAACCGCCGGGCGGGCCGGCCCTGACGCCGGGCCTCGCCCTCCTCGGGCGCCGACTCGACTACGAGCCCCGCCTCCATCAGGCCCTCGACCACACCCTCGACGGTCGGCCGGGACAGCCCGGTGATCCGGGTGAGATCGGTCAGCGTGGGAGATTCCGCGCCTCTCAGCGCGTGCAGCACCACCGCGGAATTGATCCGCCGCAGCAGAGAGGGGTCCCCGCCGGTCAGCCGCCCCAACGTGTGTCCTCCCAGCTCGTGCGCGTGTCTGCCGGATCGTACTCGCTGGTCAGGTGTACGGCGAGCGGCGGCCGGTAACGGAGACGCATCAGCTCGGGGCGACGAAACCGGACTCGTACGCGGCGATGACCGCCTGGGTGCGGTCGCGGGCGCCCAACTTCGCGAGCACGGCGCTGACATGCGTCTTCACGGTCTCCGTGCCGACGATGAGGTGGGCGGCGATCTCCGCGTTGGACAGCCCCCGCGCCATCAGCCGCAGCACCGCGGCCTCCCGGTCGGTGAGCGCCGCCTCGGCGAGCGCCGTGCGCGCCGAGGCGCTGCCGTACTCGGCGGCGAGTGCGCGCACCGCGGCCGGGAACAGCAGCGAATCGCCCTCGGCCACCAGCCGCACCGCGTTGACGATCTCGGTGGGCCGGGCCCGCTTGAGCAGGAAGCCGTCGGCCCCCGCCCGCAGCGCCTCGTACACGTACTCGTCGTTCTCGAAGGTCGTGATGACGAGGATCTTCGGCGGGTCCTGGACCGTGCGCAGCACGGCCCGGGTCGCCTCTATCCCGTCGAGCAGCGGCATCCGCACATCCATCGCGACCACGTCCGGGCGCAGCTGCCGCACCAGGGGGATCACGGCCGCGCCGTCGGCGGCCTCGCCCACCACCTCGATGTCGGGCTGTGCTTCGAGCACGGCCCGCAGCCCCGCGCGGACCAGGGGCTCGTCGTCGACCAGAAGAACGGTTACCGGCATCCGGCCAGCGTAGTGGCAGGTCGCGGAAGGGCTCCGGGGCCTGTGGACAACCTCGCTCGTGCCGGACGCCGCAGGACTGGGCGGGGTATGGACACGGGCCCTCACACCAGGCTGTCCAGCGGCAGCCGCACCCGCACCCGCCACTCGCCTTCGTACGGTCCCGACTCCGCCTGCCCGCCGAGCAGCGCGGCCCGCTCCCGCATCCCGCGCAGTCCGCTGCCGCCCTTCCCGCTCGGCGCCGCCCCCGTCAGCGGATTGGTCACATCCATCTCAAGTCGCATGCCGAGCACGGCCATACGGACCCGGACGGGCACCGGGCCCGAGTGCCGCAGCACATTGGTCAGCGCTTCCTGGAGAATGCGGTACCCCTCCCGCGACACCGGGCCCGGCACCTGCTCCAGGGGGCCCGAGAACTCGGCGTCGACCCGGGCGCCCGAACTGCGGGCCGACTCGATGAGCCGGTCGGCCTCCAGGAGTGTGGGCCGCTGACTGGCCGGCAGGCCCGTCTCGCGCAGCACGAGCAGCACCCGCTCCAGATCCTCCAGCGCGGCCCGGCCGGTCTCCTCGATCGCCGCGAGCGCCCGGTCGGTGAAGGCGGGATCCTTGGCCGCGCGGGCCGCACCCGCCTGCACGACGGCGACGGTCAGCGCATGGCCGATGGAGTCGTGGATCTCGCGGGCGATGCGGTTGCGCTCAAGGAGCAGCTCGGTGCGCTCCTCCAGTGCGGTGAGCCGCTCGGCCGCCGACGGCCCGAGCAGCCTGCGGGCGAGGAAGGTGACAAGGTCCCCGGCGAGGACCAGACAGACCAGCATGACGGCGATCGGAACCACTGCGAGGGGCACCAGCCACCCGTGCGGATGCCACGACGTCATCCAGCCCAAGAGGAGCGGCGGCCCGCCCAGTCCACGGGCCACCAGGTCGAGGGACAGCATGGGCAGCCAGACCGTCGCCGCTATCGCCAGGCCGGACAGCACGAGCCGGGCCTCCAGCCAGAGCACGGTCCGCCAGCGGTCGCGCCAAGTGGCCGACGGCGCGACCGTGATGGACGCGTCGGGCCGGCCCCGCTCGCCTGGCGTGAGCAGCAACTGCGCCTGTATGCCCTCTTCGAGACGCACCGCCGGAATCAGCCCGAGCGGCACGACGAGCAGCCCGAGGACATACAGCCGGTCCGTGTCGATGAACAGCCACATGGCCACGAACGCGACGGGGATGAGCAGATGCAGCCATCGGGTGTACGTGACCGGACGGGCCAGCAGGCGAAGAGAGCGGCGCATTCGCCCATCGTCGCAGCGCGATGATCCCGGCGGCTCCCCCGTGCGGGGGAGACGCTCCCCACCGTCGGGGGAGGCCCCTGACCTGGGCCGACGGGCAGGCTTGGGGCATGACAAGGATCGACGTCCAAGAGCTCTGCAAGGAGTACGGCACCACGCGGGCCGTGGACCGCCTCACGTTCGGGGTGCGGCCCGGCCGGGTCACCGGCTTCCTCGGCCCCAACGGCGCGGGCAAGTCCACCACGATGCGCATCCTGCTCGGCCTCGACCGGCCGACCTCGGGCACCGCGCTGATCGGCGGCCGTCGGTACGCGGACATGGCGGACCCGTTGCGCGAAGTGGGTGCGCTGCTCGACGCCCAGGCCGCGCACGGCTCCCGCACGGCCCGCAACCATCTGCTGGCCCTCGCGGTGAGCAACCGCATACCGGTGCGGCGCGTGGGCGAGGTCCTTGAGGAAGCCGGGCTCGCGAGTGTCGCGGGCCGCCGGATCAGGACGTTCTCGCTCGGGATGCGGCAGCGGCTCGGGATAGCGGCCGCCCTGCTCGGCGACCCGGCGGTCCTGATCCTGGACGAGCCGTCGAACGGCCTCGACCCCGAAGGGATCATCTGGACAAGGGAGTTGATGCGAGGCCTCGCCCGCGAAGGAAGGACGGTGCTCGTCTCCAGCCACCTGATGAACGAGACCGCCTCGTTCGCCGACCACCTGGTCGTCCTCGGCCGGGGACGGCTGCTCGCCGACACCCCGATGCAGGACTTCATCGACTCCCGCATCCGGCCGAAGGTCCGGCTGCGCACCACCGAAGGTGCCCGGCTGCGGGCGGTCCTGACCGGCGAGGGCTTCGAGCCGGTCCAGGAGGAGGACGGGCGCTGGACGGTGCAGGGCGCGCGGATCGACGAGATCGGTCCGATCGCCGCACGCGAGGGCATCCCGATACTCGAACTCGCCAATGAGGAAGCCACGTTGGAACAGGCCTACCTCGATCTGACCGCAGATGAGGCGGAGTACGCATCCGCCCGCTCGACCGCGACACAGGAGGCGTGAACCATGTCGTACCCCGCAGTGCTCCACACCGAGTGGATCAAGATCCGTTCGCTGCGCTCCCTGGTGGGCTCGCTGCTGACCGTGCCCGTCGCGACGGCCGGCCTCTCCCTCCTCATGTGCGGCTCGCTCGGCCGCCCGGAGCGCGGCAGCACAAACTTCGACCCCATTCTGTTCTCCTACTACGGCCTGAATTTCGGCCAGTTGGCCGCGATCATCTTCGGTGTCATCGCGATGGCGGGTGAATACAAGAACGCCGGGATCCGGATATCCCTGGCGGCCGTGCCCAACAGGGGGCTGTTCTACGGGGCCAAGCTCGCGCTGGTGGGCGGCTGCGTCCTCGCCGTGGGCCTGGTGGCCAGCCTGATCAGTTTCCTCGGCGGCCAGGCGCTGATGGACAAGGGCTTCGGCATAGGCATCGGAGATCCGGGCGCGCTGCGCGCGGTCATGGGGTGCGCGCTCTACCTGGCTCTGATCAGCGTGCTGGCGGCGGGAGTCGGCGCTCTGCTGCGCAGTGTCACCGGCGCGCTGAGCGTGCTCGTACCGCTGTTCCTGATCGTCCCCTTCGTGGTCGGGGATGTGTCGCAGGGCGGCGGCGCGGCCGACTTCCTGCCGGACCGGGCGGGCCGGCAGGTGCTGCTCCAGGATCCGGCCGGGACGCTGGGGCCGTGGAGCGGGATGGCCGTGCTGGCGGGGTGGACGGCGCTCGCGGCGGCCGCCGGCTGGTGGGCGCTGCGACGGCGGGACGCCTGACCGGAACGAGGCGGCCCGGGTGCTGAGGAACCGCCAATTGTCAGTGCCGGGCGGTTTACTGACGGCATGACCACCGCCCTGTATCTCCAGCACATCGACTGGTTGCGCTCCCGGGAATTCCCCCCGGAGCGCAGCCGAAGCAGCTCGGGTGTGAGCGGGCCGGGATACCACTCCTCATGCCTGAGCGCCGACGAGGAGGAGTGGGAGGACCTGACGGAACGGCTCGCAAAGCGTGCGCAGTGCGTCGCCGACCACGATGCCCTGGTGGCGGAGCTCACCCACCGCTGGCAGGAACCGCAGTGGATCAGCCTTTGGAGCGCCCAGGCCCGGCTGGTGGCGGGCGAGGTGATACCGGAGCCGTGGGCGGAGTTCGCCGTCGGTTTCGACTTCCTGAACCTGTGGCGGGTCGACGGCCGGTGGATCGCGGTGGGCCTCGATTTGGAGGAGGAAGGCCCGGGGTGGGACCTGAGCGTCACGGTGACGGAGGTGGACCCTCCCTAGGGCCCGCGAGGGGCGCCGAGCCCGTCGGCGCGGTTCGGGCGCACAGGCCCAGAGCCCGCAGGGCGGCAGGGAATCCTAGGGGGTGTCCGCCGCGAGGCGCAGCCGGCCGTACTCCTCAGCCATGGTGCGGGCGGTCCAATGGGCGTTGAGACCACTGGGGTTGGGCAGGGCCCACACCCTGGTCGAGCCGATCGTGTGCTCCTGCGGGCCGATCTGGGCCCGGCGGTCGCCGAAGGCCGTGCGGTACGCGGTCACCCCGACGACGGCCAGCCAGCGCGGCCGCAGGCGCTCCACCTTCGCCGTCAGCAGTCGCCCGCCCTCACGGAACTCCTCGGCCCCGATCTCGTCGGCACGGGCGGTGGCCCGCGCCACCACATTGGTGATGCCGAGACCGTACGAGAGGAGCTCATGCTGCTCCGAGGGCTGCAACTGCCTCGGAGTGAAGCCGGACAGATGGAGCACCGGCCAGAAGCGGTTGCCGGGACGGGCGAAGTGGTGGCCCGTGGCGCCCGACATCAGGCTGGGGTTGATGCCGCAGAACAGCACGGACAGGCCGCCCGTGATCACGTCGGGGATGACGGTGTCGCGGGCGGCCCGGAGTTCCTCGGGAGTCAGCATGGGAGCAGGATCAGAGGATCGAGCCCGGGGTGTAACCGGCGGCCGCCGGATGCTGCTTGATGATCTCCTCGATGCGGGAGACCACCGCGGTGACCTGATCGCCGGCCGCACCGGTGAAGGACAGCTTGTCGGCCATGAGCGCGTCGAGCTGGGCCCGGTCGAGCGGCATGCGCTCGTCGGCGGCCAGCCTGTCGAGGAGCTCGTTGCGCTCGGCGCCCTGTTCGCGCATCGCGAGGGCGGAGGCGACCGCGTGCTCCTTGATGACCTCGTGCGCGGCCTCCCGGCCGACCCCGGCGCGGACGGCGGCCATCAGGACCTTCGTCGTGGCCAGGAACGGCAGGTAGCGGTCCAGCTCACGGGCGACGACGGCGGGGAACGCGCCGAACTCGTCGAGGACCGTCAGGAAGGTTTCGAGCAGCCCGTCGAAGGCGAAGAAGGCGTCGGGCAGCGCGACCCGGCGGACCACCGAGCAGGAGACGTCGCCCTCGTTCCACTGGTCGCCCGCCAGCTCTCCGGTCATCGAGGCGTAGCCGCGCAGGATCACCATCAGGCCGTTGACGCGCTCGCAGGAGCGGGTGTTCATCTTGTGCGGCATCGCGGACGAGCCGACCTGGCCCGGCTTGAAGCCCTCGGTGACCAGCTCGTGCCCGGCCATGAGGCGGATCGTCTTGGCGACCGAGGACGGCGCGGCGGCCAGCTGCACCAGCGCGGTCACCACGTCGTAGTCGAGCGAGCGGGGGTAGACCTGGCCGACCGAGGTGAAGGCGTGCGCGAAGCCGAGGTGGCCCGCGATGCGCTGCTCCAGGTCGGCCAGCTTCGAGGCGTCGCCGCCCAGCAGGTCCAGCATGTCCTGGGCGGTGCCGACCGGGCCCTTGATCCCGCGCAGCGGGTAGCGGGCGAGGAGGTCCTCCAGGCGGCCGTACGCCACGAGCAGCTCGTCGGCCGCGGTCGCGAAACGCTTGCCCAGGGTGGTGGCCTGCGCGGCCACATTGTGCGAGCGCCCGGCCATGACCAGCTCGGCGTACTCACCGGACAGCTTGCCGAGACGGGCCAGGACGGCGACCGTGCGGTCCCGCATCAGTTCCAGCGACAGCCGGATCTGGAGCTGCTCGACGTTCTCGGTCAGGTCGCGGGAGGTCATGCCCTTGTGGACCTGCTCGTGCCCGGCGAGCGCGTTGAACTCCTCGATGCGGGCCTTCACATCGTGCCGGGTGACCTTCTCGCGCTCGGCGATGGAGGCGAGGTCGACCTGGTCGATGACGCGCTCGTAGTCGGCGAGTGCGGCCTCGGGCACCTCGATCCCCAGGTCCTTCTGGGCGCGCAGCACGGCGAGCCACAGCTGGCGCTCCAGCTTGACCTTCTGCTCGGGGGACCAGAGGACGGCGAGCTCCGCGGAGGCGTAGCGGCCGGCCAGAACGTTCGGGATGCGAGGCTTCGCAGACACAGCAGTCACGTGTCGAGAGCTTACCTGCCGTTTTTGGCGGGCTGAGCGCGTCCGTACCGTCCATACAGCCCAGGTCGGGGGCAACCTGGCCGCAGCACTCGCCCCAGTCTGTGAGAAAGGTGTGAGACGAAGCCCCTGCCAGTCAGGCGGCGCCGTACTGCCAGCTGCGCCCTGTTCCGCGGTATTCGGAGACGGGGATGGGGTCGACGCCGGGGCGCATCCGGTCGCGGTACAGGATGCCGTGCAGGTGGTCGACTTCGTGCGCGACCAGTCGTGCCATGCCCATTTCGAAGATGGTGATGTGCTGATGCCCGTCGATGCCCTGATGCTCGACGTGCAAGGCGAGCGGGCGCGGCACCATGCCCCGGACGTCGAAGAAGGACAGGCAGCCTTCGTACTGGTCGTCGGTCTGTGGTGATTCCTCGACGATGCGGGGGTTGAAGAGCGTCACCGATTCGCCGTCCGGGGTCCGGACAATGGCGGCGGCCCGGTCGATGCCGATCTGAGGCGCGGCGATCCCCATCCCCTTGCCGAAGGTGTGGACGGCGGCGGCGCGTTCGGCTGCCGAGTTGAGTTCGGCGACGACCCGGCGGGCGTCCTCGGCTTCCTCGGGCAGGGTGAACGGGCGTGCGGGACGCGTCAGGATGGGGTCACCTTCCTGGACGACGCCGACCGCGCGCATCCTCTCGCTCGGGGTGGCGGTCATGGCCTGCTGGGTCTCCTCGGTCTTGAGGCTGGCGCGGAATTTCCATTCCAGCCGGTAGCGGGCGTGCAGGGGTGGGTCATCGGTGCTCCAGGCGAAGAGACGCCGGCCCTTTTCTTCGGCCTGGTGGATGGCGGTGCGGAACGGCAGGGCCGCGGCCGTCGTGGTGGTCTCAGTGCCCCAGACGACGGGGTCGAGATCGGCAGGGAAGTCGAGCCGGACGGCCAGGTGTCGGGTCGGAAGGCGGATGGCCCGCTGGTACCAGGAACCCCATTTCTCGTCCCCGACGGTGTAGCTGTACTCCAGCCATGCTGACTCGCTCGGGTAGAGCGGGTATCGGCCGTGTTCGTTCTCGAAGAGCAGCCAGAGTTCCTTGAACGCGTCGCGGTCGTGCTGGACGCGCCAGCCGATCGGCTCCCCGCCGATGTGTGCGCTGAGGTTGATCTCTTCCCAGGTGAGCGGGTGCTCACGGTAGTGCTGGTTCGAGCGCTCCGGGTTGCCGGGGTAGCGGTCCACGGATACGCGGATGAGGTACCGGGTGACGGGGTCGGGGCTGTCGTTGTAGAGCTTCCTGCGCTGCGTGGCCCGGTAGGCGCGGCCGTCGTAGTGGAGGGTGGCGTCCTCGTGCTCGACGACGAGGTTTGCGGCGTGCGGCTCACCGTGTGAATTGTCAGCGGAGTGCTGGTGCGGAACGGCGCGCCTGCTGGCTTCCAGGTCGCGGTAGGCGCGCTGCACGGCCCCGCTGGCCCGCAGCTCCCTGTCGGCCTGGTCGGCGAAAGTGGCCGACGGGCGCTGCTGGTTGTTCTCCACCTTGGAGATGTAGGACGGCGAGTAGCCGACCCGCCTCCCCAACTCCGACTGGGAACAGCCGCGCACGTCGCGCCAGCGCTTCAGCTCCGCAATGAACGCTTCGGCCGCCCCGTACTCGGTGGCCATCGGGCCTCCCGCCTGTGCGTGTGAGTGATCTGTGAGTGATCCGTCCTCAACCTGCCGTCACATGCTCCGGCCGGGCTTTCTTGGCCATGTCCGGCAGATGACGAGGAGGGCGGTTCTCATGACGTCTTGCAAGGGGCTAGGCAGACGGCACTACAAGGGCACGCCGCCCGGCAGTGTCGCGTCAGGCCTGGCTGTCTTCCGTCTCGGGCTCGGCATCACCAGGAGCTGCGACAGGGGCCTCGCCCTTCAGGTCTGTGCGCGCACCCCGTCCTGGGCGCTGGAACCCGATGATCGTCGCTGGCTTCCACACCGGAGATCGACCGAAGAGCTTGTCGGGCTCAGGCAGCTCGCCCCGCTTGCGCGATCTGTAGGTACGGATCGTCTGAGGCGTCACTCCCCAATGATCGGCGATGTCGGCAACGGTCCAGTAGTCAGCGTTCGGGTCGGCCATGGCCCTCATTGTCCCCATGGCATGCACAAAGTCCATCACGCGGGCGATCAAGGCGCTATCCCTCCTCAACTTTGCAGCACTGATATTGACAAGGTTCTGCCGCCCGGCCTAACATTGTCAATATCAGCAGGACAAAGTGGCTGGGGTTTTCAGCCACACGCAAGCGGCCCCCGACGGTGCGCTAACACCGACCGAGGGCCTGACGGAACTACCTGACATCACCAGGAGCCCGCTGTGCTGAAGTCTCTCATCTCCGGTCTGTCCCTCGTCTCGGGCATGGCTCGTTCAGCCGTCTCCCTCGTCATCGAGGCCGCGTCCTCCGCCACGGCCGAGCCGGTCCCCGTGCCTGAGCCCACAGGGCTGTACGAGGCCGATGAGATGCCGCCGGTCGAGGACATTGAGGCCGCTGCCGCCGAGTACGAGCGCAGCGCCGACCAGGCCCGCCGCGCGGACCGTGGCAAGCGCGCCGCGCGCAAGGTCCTGGACCGCCTACCCGCCGGCCGGTACGGCTCCTGGCTGGTGTCGAGGGTGACGTCGAACCGGCAGACCGCGGACCTGGACGAGATCCGCCGCATCTTCAAGGCCCACAGGCTGGGCCCGGTCCCGATGAAGTCGTCGGTCGCATCGCTCAAGGTCGAGCGCCTGGCCTCCGTCGAGGCCGACGTAACGCTCGTCGCCGCCTGACTCTCCCCGTTTCACCGTGGCCTGCCCGCAGAATGCGGGCGGCCCCGGGCGGTGCTCGCTACACCGAACCGGGGCCTACGGCCGAACCCTTCACGCAAGGAGTTCACCGTGAACAACACCGTACCGACCGCCGTCAATCCGTCCACCGTCCGGCCGTCCGGCGGGATCGTCCAGTCGTACACCGCCACCCTGCCCGCGATGCCCGCCCAGCCCCACCCCGTCGAGGCGCCGCCGCGCACGCTCACTGAGATCACGCTTGAGGCTCTTGAGGGGACGGGCGCCAACGCGGCCGACATCCACCTTGTCCGCACGATGATCGCTGCCGGGCAGGTCTACACCTACGCCTCCAAGGCCGCACACAACGGCGGCGACGACGAAGAGATGACGGCGTTCTTCAGCTGCCTGGACACGGTCGTCGAGCACATCATCGACGGCCGCCCCCTCAAGCCGCTCATCGCCGCAGCCGAGAAGGTCGACGCCAAGAACGCCGCCGCCGAGCCCGGCCACTACCCGTGGTGCGCCCCCGGCCAGTGCATCACCGCGTACTACGACGACGGCGAGTCCTACGTCGAGCACCACGGCGCCGAAGCGCTCCTGCCTGTTCCCTCGGGCATGCCCATTGACGAGGCCTACCTGCTGAAGGCCCGGCTGTGTGCCGACGAGGCCTTGATCGTTGAGGGCCCGTACCTGTCGTACACCAGCGGCGGGAACGGTCTGCCGCTCACCGCGGCGGAGGTCGACGACGCGATCGACAGCCTCACCGGCTTCGTCGAGGGCCTGCGGACCATGCGTCGCCAGATGAACGCCGCCAAGGCGGCCCGGTCATGACCGACGACCGTGACCCGCTGGAGGGTGTCGACCCGGAGGTGCTGGCCTGGCACTGGGGTGCGCTGGCCGACGATCCGGCCGTGTGCTGTGCACCGCAGCCCGGCCAGGACGGCTACCCGTGCATCCTCAACCGGGCCTATCACCCCGAGCACCGTGACGTCCTCGGCCGCACGTGGGCCTTCCACGACGAGGCCCTGTACGTGGCGCCGGAGCGGCTGACAGCGGGCCTGGACGGGACGGTGACGGTGCCGACGTCCGACCACGGGCCGGTCACCCTGACCTGCCCCGTGTGGTGCGCCGGCCACGAAGCCGCCCCGAAGTACCGGGCGGACCTCGGGCACGAGAGTGTCGAGCACCTGCTGGAAGTGCAGGTAGAGGGCGAGCCGGTCACGTTGATGACGGCCGTGTTCGAGCGGCGGCCGTTCGCGACCCGCCCGCCCGGCACCGGAATCGTCCTGAACCTGGAAATCGACGGGCAGTTCTACCCGCTCGACCAGGCCGGGGTCGACGAGGTCGCCGCGGCCATGGAGACGGTCACGGTCGACCTGCGGGTGCTGTCGCGCCGCCTGGCCCGCTACACCGCCGAGAACGGGGGCGGGGCGTGAGCGAGGACCGCAGGCTGCTCGAAGCGGTCTACCAAGCGATCAACATCCCGTATCCGGCGACCCTCGGCGACCGCGAGGTCTACGACCAGATCCTCGGCGAGCGGGTCATGCACGCCCGGATCGCCCTGGAGGCCGTCCTGACCGGCGCTGACGACCCGGACTGGTCCGCGGGCTATCTGCTCGGCCAACTCGCCAAGCATCCCCCCACCGGCTACCGCCCCTTCGGGGAGGACCCGAAGTGAGCCAGTGGCCGATCCGCCGACCGACCGAACACGCCGCGATCCGCGCGGCGTGCCGGTCCCCCCGACAGCTTCCCCCGGTCGAGGTCCTCCTCGACCGCCTCGTACTCGCATACCGCGCCAAGGACCGCAAGGGCTTCTGCCTCGCCGCCCACCACGCCGTCCGCGCCGCGCTCAACGAAGTAGGAGAACAGTGATGCGTCCCTCCACCTGGGCCCTGCTGATCGTCCTGGTCGTCCTGCTGGCCCGCGAACCGTGGCTGCTGGACGCCGTGTTCACCGTCATCCGTCTCGTGACCGAGCAGCCGTGGGCGCTGGTCGCGCTCGCCGCCGGGATCGTCATCCACCGCATGCGGAGGGCGACGTGATGCGCGCCCTCTACCTCCTGGCCATGATCTGGCCGCTCATCCTGCTCGCGTACCTCCTTGGACGGGCACTCTCATGAACCGCAACGCCTGGCGGATCTCCATCACCGTCGTCTCCCTCGCCGCCCTCGCCATGACCGGCTGGTCCCTGTACGTCATCGCGCACGACACCTACGGCGTGCCCAAGCTGTTCGCCTACGGCGCGGTCGCCGTGTTCGACGGCGCGGCCATCGCCTGCATGTACCTGGCCTCCGTCGCCGTACAGGAAGGCCGGGCCGCGATCGGCGCCGTATGCGGCACGCTCGTCATGGCGGGCGTCTCCTGCTACCTGAACACCACCCACGCCCGGCTCCTCGACGGACACCTGCCCGTCGTGCCGGCCGCGATCCTGTTCTCCAGCCCCACCCTCGCGCTACTTCTCCCCTCGGGGCTGGCCTGGTCTGCGGCCCGCTACCGGGCCCGTGTCGAGCGCGGTGAGATCCCGTTCCGGCTGCCCGCGTTCGGCGGCTGGGTCTGGCTGCTGGCCCCCGCCCGTGCGGGGCGCAGCGTCAAGCAGCGGGCCGTCGACCACATCGAGCACGCCGGGAAGCCGGCCGCGCCCGCAGGCAAGGACCGGAGTGCCACCGCCGTGCTGCGGTCGAAGTTCGCGGAGATGGATCCGGCCGAGGCGATCCGTATCGCACACGAGGCGCAACCCATGTTGCCCCCGGGCGACCTGGCCTCCCTGCTGATCACCTACGGGGTCATCGTCGATGCCGTGCAGGTCGCTCTCGTCCTCGGCTACCGGCCCTGCGAGGTCACCGTCGAGCGGGAGGCGCAACAGGGCGCAACACCTGTTGCGCCGCAGGTCGGCGACGGACGGCCCGCGCTGACGAAGAGCGCCGCGATCGTCGATGCCGCAACACTCCTTGGCCCTGATGCGACTGCCGCGGCCGTGGCCGACCTCGTCAACCAGCGCCACCAGCTCGGCGTCAAGCCGAACCAGGTCCGGGCCGTCCTGTCCCGCGCGCAGAAGCAGCCCGCCAAGCCCGAAGACGAAGGCGTGGGCCAGGGCGGCGGTGGCTACGCATGAACGACCTGGAGAAGGCCGCCCGCGACGCTGTCGAGGCTGCCGACAACACGGAGCAGCTGGCGCTCATCGCGGCCGTACTGAAGGTGCAGCAGCTCACCCAGCACCAGCCGGCGCCAGTAGCTCAACGCCCGTTGCAGGCCCACCCGGTGGGCACCTATCTGGCCGGTGGCTGCATCGCAGTGATGGCGCTGATCGCCGTCGTCGGCATCGTCCTGCTGTTCATCCTCGGCCCCGCGGTCGTCGCGATCGCACTCTGCATCACCCTCGTCGTCCTGGTCATCTGCCTCCGCATGCTCCAAGGCATGTGGCAGGACATGCAGCAGTCCAGGGACTGACGGCCCTTCCGTGCACCTGGCCCTGCGTGCTGCAGGCCCAGGTGGGCGGTGGAGCCGGACAGTCCGGCCCCTTACAAGGGAGGCACGACATGGCAGGCATTTCGCACTCGGGTGACGACGACCTCGTCATCACCGGCCCACTCGACATCAGCGACCACAGCGGCAGCACGTCCGGTTCGGACTGGCGATACGCCGACACGGACAACGACTCGGACTCGTCCGGCAGCGGTCACGACAACAACGGAGTGATCGGCAACAACGTGACGATCACCGGGACCGTCGCCATGGGCCACCACAACAACGTTCGAGGCCGCTGACAGGCTGCCCGATCCGCCGGTCTCGTACCGGCGGTGAGGGGAGCCGGAACAGGTCCGGCCCACAACCCGAATGGAGATCGCTATGGCACGCAGGTTCACGACCAGCGATGGCCGCACCGACGCCGAGTACATCGCCGACCGCATGGACGACGCCGTGGATGCTCTGGCCCACGGCGACCGCCGGACCGCCGAGAGCATCTGGCGCGACGTCAACGACAACTTCGACGCCGACGAGCGCCAGGGCGGACGCGGCATCTTCGCCCGCCGCCACGGCATCTGACCTCGAACCCGAAGGGAGTCAGCATGACCGCCGAGGAATACCGCAAGCGCGCCGAACGCCTGCTCACCGACAAGGGCGGCTTCAGCGAGCTGCCCGCCAGCCAGGCCCACGAAGCCGACGTCTGGGCGCGGCTCGCCATCTCTGCCGCCATCTCCGAGGAGACGCAGGCGGTGCGCCATGCGGATCAGTGACCGTGACGACATCAACCACAGCGAAGCCGCCCGGATCTTCGGGATCACCGCTGTCGCCGTGCTGAAGGGCGGCCGGTTCAGCGCCCGCCAGCAGCGGCGCATCGACCGCATCGTCGAGCAGGCCCGCGAACGCGAGAACGCGAAGCGCAAGACCGGCAAGTAGCTACGCCACGGGGCGGCCGTACCCGGCCAAGGACACCGGCCGCCCCGTGTACCCGAACCGCTCGAAGAGCAGCAGGAGAGATCAGCATGACGGACACCGTCATCCCTCAGGAAGACGCCCGGCCGGGTACACCCCCCGACCCTGTACCCGCGCCCGTGCCCGCGGCGGGTACGCCTGTACCCGAGCCGGTCGAGGACGCGGGTACACCGGGTACGCCCGTGCCCGTCGACAACCCGAACCTGCCCGCCCCCGGGGTCCGCGACGAGAGGCGCCGCCCGATCCTCGCCAGCTGGATGACGACCCGGCAGGACTTCGTAGCCGCGGCGAAACGGGCCGGCGAGTACGTCGGGTACGCCTCGCTCTACCACGGCTTGCGCGTCCCCTGGTACGGCACCCAGCTGGCGATGATGGCCCCCCGCGGCGCCTGCCGCTTCGTGGTCAGTACGAACCGGTGGGTGTGGGACCGCGAGGCCGCACCCCTGCGCGACTGGACCGTGCGGCAGGACGACGTCGACGAGTACATGCGCCTCGCCCGGCTGCGGGCCGGCCGGGTCCGGCTGCGTGGCCTCGTCACCGTGGTCGCCGCGGTGTTCGGCCTCGGCTTCGCCCTGTGGCTCTACGTCATGGCCCCCGGCCTGCTGTACGCGTTCGCCGCCGGCGGCGTCCTCACCCTCGGATACTTCGGCCAGCAGCCCGACGCCCCCGTCATCGGCCCGGCCGTCATGCGCACCGAGCTGCAGAAACTCACCGGCACCATCGTGCTGCGCGCCCTCGACGCGATCGGCAACCCGAAGATCTCGGCCGCCATCAAGAAGGGCGGCGCCATGGACGGCATGCGCTTCACCTCCGAGATCGTCCGTGACGGGCCCGGCTACCGAGCCGACGTCGACCTGCCTTACGGCGTCACCCCGGACGACGTCATGGAGAAGCGCGAGGCCCTCGCCTCCGGGCTGCGCCGCAAGACCGGCTGCGTGTGGCCGTCCGGCGACGAGAACGAGCACGAAGGCCGCCTGGTGCTATGGGTCGGCGACAAGCCGATGAACGAGACCACCAAGCCCGCCTGGCCGCTGCTGAAAGACGGGCAGGTCGACCTGTTCAAGCCCGTCATCTTCGGCAACGACCAGCGCATGCGCTGGGTCGAGGTCACCCTCATGTTCGCGTCCATCGTCATCGGCGCCGTCCCCCGCATGGGCAAGACATTCCTGCTCAGGCTGCTGATGCTGATCTGCGCCCTCGACCCGCGGGCCATGCTGCTCGCGTTCGACCTGAAGGGCACAGGCGACTTCGGCGCCCTCGAACCGGTCTGCCACCGCTACCGGGCCGGCGAGGAAGACGAGGACATCGAGTACATCCTTCACGCCCTGCGCGAGATCAAAGCCGAGCTGCGCCGCCGAGCCAAGGTCATCAAGTCCCTGCCGCGTACCCGCTGCCCCGAGTCCAAGGTCACCCCGGCCCTGGCCAACGACAAGTCCCTCGGCCTGCACCCGATCGCCGTCAGCATCGACGAGTGCCAAGTGTTGTTCGAGCACGAGAAGTACGGTGCCGAGCTGGAGTCCATCTGCACCGACATCACCAAGCGCGGCCCCGCGCTGGGCATCATCGGCATGTACGCCACCCAGCGGCCCGACGCGAAGTCGCTGCCCACGGGCATCAGCGCGAACGCGGTCCTGCGGTTCTGCCTGAAGGTCATGAACCACACCGCGAACGACCTCGTCCTCGGCACCGGCGCGTACAAGTCCGGCATCCGCGCCACCATGTTCAGCCGCAAGGATCTCGGCATCTGCTACATGGCCGGCGAGGGCGACGACCCGCGCATCGTGTCCTCCGCGTTCATCGACGCCCCCAAGGCCGAGGTGATCGTCACCCGGGCCCGCAAGATGCGCGAGGAGTACGGGAACATCACCGGCCACGCCATCGGCGAGGGCCCCGCAGAGGTCGCCGGCCTCGACATCCTCGGCGACGTCCTGAAGTCCATGGGCATCGACGAGAAGGCCGTCTGGTGCGAGCGCATCGCCACCCGCCTCGCCAACCTGCGGCCCGACGCCTACGCCGAGTGGAAGGGCGAGAACGTCACCGCCGCACTCAAGCCCTGGGGCGTCAAAACGGGCCAGGTATGGGGCACCACCGACGACGGCGAGGGCGCCAACCGGCGCGGCATCCAGCGCGCCGACATCGTCACCGCCATCACACGGCGTGACGCCGACAGGGTCGCCGCCTGACCCGAGCACGGCTGCTAGGTCTAGCACCCGCCCCTGCTAGGTCTAGCAGCTCCGCTAGCACCACAAACGGCCCGTGGCCTGCGTCCTAGCGTCTAGCAGGCAGGCGTCGGGAAACGGGAAACACGGCTCTCACAGGGAGTTGAGGCACCCATGCTCACCACTAGCGGCCTGATCGTGGCCGCCCTCGCCTACTACGCAGCGTTGTGCTGGCTCCGGCCGTTCGGACCCTGCTGCAAGTGCAAGGGCACCGGCCGGCGCGAGGCCCGCAAAGGACCGGAGACGTGCCGCCGCTGCCGCGGCAAACGGTACCGGCTCCGCATCGGCCGGCGGATCCACAACGCATGGCTCCGCACCCACAGCGACGGAAACCGATGAGGAAGGAGAACGCCGTGACCGGCAAGGACACGCCCCCCTGGCGAGTGCCCTCAGTGCTGGCAGCACGCCCACGACCGGCGCGCGCACCGCAAACTCGGCCCCCGGCAGGACTGCCCGCAGTGCGTCGACCACATGGTCAACGGCTGCCCCAGCATCGTGCCGTCGAAGTCACGCTGGTGGTGACGAAGCCGTTCAGCGCGCCAACTTGGAAGAATCGCCAACTTGCCCGTATCTGCTGAACCAGGGCCTCATCTCCTTGCCGGGGGTGGGGCCCTTTTCGTCGTTCTGGGTTGCGCGCAACGCTGCGGTCCGGCTGCCGATTCGCAATCTGCCGCAATCACCGAGCGGGCTCCGGCCTGTCTGTCGCATCCTGGTTCCCCAACCAGCGCAGATGGAGGGCGACATGACGCTCAGGTTCATCGGCACCACCTCCGAGCACGGCAACTGCCCCACCCTGTACGAGGTCATCGAGACCGGCGACGTCGCCGTTCAGGGCAAGCTGCTCACCGACCCTGAACACCTCGGCCAGCTCCGTGACGTCGGAGAGGGCGAGACCGTCGTCATCATCCCCCGCGAGCTGCTCACCCGCTTCGCGCCGAAGGAGTGACCTTGCCACCCCTGATCCCGTTCGATGAGATCACCTACCTGTTCTCGGAGTTCCAGCACACCGCCTTCCGGCTGGAGACCCGCCGCGGCTACGCCTCCGACCGGCAGGGCCAGCGCTTCCAGGCCTTTATGCAGGGCGTGGTGCCGCAGCCCGAGCCGGACCACCCGTGGAACGTCAACGTGCGCGAACGGGCTGCTCAGGGCGCCCGGTTCTCCCGCGTCCGCATCATCGACGAACCGCCGACCGATGGGCAGCGGTTCCTGATGGCGACAGCGGCCGGGAACGTAGCGGCCGGCGAGGACATCCGCGTTCTGTCTCGCTCCGAGGCCGAGCGGCTGAAGCTGCCTGACTTCGATCTGTGGCTGTTCGACTCGCGCGTCCTGGTGCGCCTCGACATCGACGACACAGACACCACCCTTGGCGTAGAGGTCATTGAGGACCCCGCCGAAGTGCTGGCCGCGTGCCGGGCGCGGGATGCTGCCTGGCGCTGCGCTGTGCCTACTGCCGAGGTCTGGGCGCAGGTACGTTCGTCCGTGTGAGCACGGACTTTCAGAGCGCCAGAGTCGCCCTCGGTGCGCGCTTGCGCGAACTGCGCACCGAGGCCGGGCTCAACGGCAAGGACATCGCTGCCCGGCTCGGCTGGGCCCGCTCCAAGGTGTCGAGGCTGGAGAACGGCAAGCAGACCGCGACCGCCGATGACCTCGACGCCTGGGCGCACGCTGCCGGGGCGCCGGGGCAGGCCGACGACCTGAAGAGCCGCTTGCGCGGGCTGGAATCGCAGCAACGCTCGTGGCGCCGTCAGCTCTCCGCCGGACACCGCCCGGTGCAGGACCGGTACGTCGTCGAGTACCGCGGCACCGCCACCGTGCGCGGGTACGAGGCCACCGTCATCCCCGGGCTTTTCCAGACGCCGGACTATGCCCGGCATGTGCTGGCGCAGAACGCCGAGTTGATGCAGTCGCCCCGCGACACTGATGCGGCCGTGCAGGCCCGCATGAAGCGGCAGGAAGTCCTGTACGAAGCGGGCAAGTTGTTCCGGGTCCTGATCTGGGAGGGCGCCCTGCACGCCCTGATCTGTCCGCGTGATGTGATGGCCGGCCAACTGGACCGGCTCGTCGGGCTGATCGGTATGAGCACGGTGGGGCTCGGGATCGTGCCGTTCGGCGCGCCGCTGAAGATGACCCCGAAACATGGATTCTGGATCTTCGATGAGGAACGCGTCATCGTCGAGACCATCAACACGGAGTTGCAGTTCGAGTCCGACGACGACGTCGCCCTGTACGGGCGGGTGTGGGACGGCCTCAACGAAGCAGCTGCTTACGGTCTGCCCGCGCACCGCCTGATTGCCCGCGCCCGAGCCCAGATGCACCCCGCGTGAGCAATCGGCGCGAACCGTCCCACGGGTACGCGCAATCCGGCGCAATCGCCGAGCGCCTGCTCAGGGGCTCTCCCTACGGTGCTGGTCGCGGCGCCATTGCGTGCCGCTTCGAGCAGCCGACGGCGGAGGCGACCATGAGCACCCCTGGCACATCCATTGCGCAACCTCTCACTGAGGCCGAGCGAGCAGCGATCTCCGGCTGGCTCGCGGGCAGCCTCAACAGGCCGCAGGAGGCATGGAACCAGTGGAAGGACGGGTCCATCGCGACGCTCGCGATGGGGCGCCGCTTCTCGGCCGTCCGCCTCTCGGAGCCGCTGGTGTACGCGGTCACCGCCAGCAAGCTCCCCGACACCGTGACCCGCGTCCTGGCCTCAGCTCTGCACGGCCCCGTCATCCACGACCCGCAGGGGCGCAGGTTCTACGCCCTCACGTCCCCCGCAGTGCCGACCTGGGGGCTCGGCCGGCATGCGGAGTACCTGGGACTCGGCACCTACCTGGGCGTGCCCCGCATCGAAATCATCACCCCCGGCGAAGAGTTGGGCGGCTACTGGGCGGTCCCTATGGCCCGGCCGGGGGATCTGTGCGATCCGATCCGGCTGGCGGCCATGGTCACGGCCGGATCATTGGAACTGCGTGCGGGGGCCGACTCGTGAAGCAGTGGGACTACGTCGTCCACGACGGCCGCACCGGGCTCGTCACCATGGACCTGGACGACCTGAAGCGCGTGGCGTTCCTGCCCTCCACACGCCCGGGTGAGCTACGCGAGGCCACGTTTCGGAACCGTGAGCTTCGGCCCGCGACGGACGAGGAGGCGGCCACCGTTAAAGCTCGGGGGCTGACCCGGGCATCGCAGCGGAGTTTTCTGCCGCCGCCCCGTTGAACTCCGCTCCCTGCCGCCGCCGATCGGCAGGGAGCGGGCTCGCTCCGGTTGCGCCCCCGGGAAACCGAACCGGGGCGGGACGCCGAAGCCCCGGCCGGTCGTTGCATCCCAGCCGGGGCTTCGGCCTGAGCGTTACCAACGGGCTACTCCGGCTCGTCGAAGCAGAAGATCACGGTCACCATGCTCGGGCAGAGCAGGATGCTGCCCGCACTCTTTGACATCAGCCCGAGGCTTACGGGTGGCTCGGGGCGTAGCGGCAGCGACTGCAAGTCCAGGAGTACCACGTGGCCCTCCTTCTTCCGGGTGGGCCAATTGCGAGGCGCGGTGCGAAGCACCGCCGGGGCCGCCGAACGGCAGCTGCGGATTCTTTCGTGCTGGGGAGTGTAGGAAGCGTTTGGCGACGGGAACAGCGGTGTCCCGGCCAGGCCCCGCGCCCGCATGACCAGACGCGTTACTGCCCGAGCAGCTGAGCCTTCGCGGCGGTGAACTCCTCGTCGGAGAGGACGCCCTGCGCGTGCAGGGTGGCGAGCCGGCCGATCTCCTCCGCGATGCCGCCACCCGCGGGCTGTGCCGTCTGCACGGGGCTGCCGACGAAACGGTCGCGGATGCCGTTGACTCGCAGCATGTCCTCCAGCTCCCGGCACTTCTTCGCCTGACCGGTGACCGTCACGCCAGTCAGCATCTCTACCCGCAGGGCGAACGGCTGTCCCTGCTCCGTCGTGTAGCTGAGGTGGATGTTGTTGTCCTGCTCCAGGTCGCGAGTGCCGGACCGGGATCCTGCCGATAGCAGCACCTCGGCTGTGGTCACCTGGCGGCGCACAATCTGCAGGTCGGTGATACGCACGTAAGGCACGGTGAGGGGCTGCCAAAACTTCTTGCTCGCGGTCGTCGACTCGAAGGTGACCCGGTCGGGCCAGAACCGCAACTCGATCCCGCCCACCTTGGCCTTGGGCAGTTCGGGTAGGCCGCCCTTGTACGTCACCTTGTACTCGGCGAGAGGCGACGGTGCGCTGTCGGCGGGCTGCTGGTTCTTGCTCTTGAAAAGGCCCATGGCGGTACTCCCCCTGGTGCGGCAGTTGAGTGCCGTCACTGTGGCAGCCGTGAACCGAGCGCGAGCC
The DNA here is from genome assembly GCF_044764265.1 of Streptomyces sp. NPDC094147. Lineage (NCBI taxonomy): Bacteria > Bacillati > Actinomycetota > Actinomycetes > Kitasatosporales > Streptomycetaceae > Streptomyces > Streptomyces sp. NPDC094147. The sequence goes on from NZ_JBIWHT010000006.1 coordinate 101,028, forward strand.
GTTGTTGCCGGACCGTGACGGTTCGTCATGCCACGTTGTCCATGGCCTGGGTGAGGGACTCGGCGAGGCGGCAGCTGGGCGAGCGGTGGAGGCATACAGGCCGTTCGGCCGCGCCGACTCCCGATACTGCGGCTCCGCCTGCCGACAGAAGGCGTACCGGCGGAGAGCACACGCACAGCCGTAACAGAGCAAGAGTTCGGAAGGCTAACGAACGGGTGAACTGCGGCCTGCACCCCACCCAGGTCCGGCGGGCGCGGCAGGGTGACCAGCTGTGAATCAGATCATCACGGGGGTCTGCAGCCTCCTCGGCGTCCTCATCGGTGTGCGCGCAGTCAGGAGGGACTCGGCGAAGAAACAGGCATGCGACGCCGCGCGGGAACTGCTGTGCGCTGCCTGCGCCTTCAAAGCCGCGCTGCACATGTGGGAGGCCCGCTGGCGGCGCCCGAGTGGGGTGCTGCACACCTTCGGTCACGCGATGGCGCACGTCCTGGCGGGCTACAAGGACGGCCGGCTCTTCCGCGGTGCCATCGACGGCATTGGTACGGCGCTGACATGGCGGCGATCGGCCGAGGAAGCCGACGAGGCGCTCGTTACTGGCCCGATGTCCCGCATGAACGCCGCTGCGGTAGACGTCTCCCTGCTCGATGACGTCGGACTTCGGGCCGCTGCCAGGGCCGTGGCGGACGCCGGGCAGGCGCTGGGGGCGGCCTACGCCCGGAGGGCGAACGCTGCTGCTCGGGCCAGGACGGGCAAGGAGTTCGATGAGGCGGTCGCCCGGCTCGCCGATGCCGCCCGCACCCATGTCCGGCCGGGGCGGCGGTGGTTGCGGTGGTCCAGGGCAAAGTGACCTCGCTGGGGCGTCCGCATGTCACGGCCGAGGGTCGGGACTGGCCCGGACCCTTCGCGCCGATGGGGTCGGCCAGGCCGACGTCGTCGCCTCTATAGGCCGATACCGTCGGAGGCTGCGTCTTCCCACTGCTCGGCTTCTTCGATGTAGCCCCAGAACGAGGAGGAGTTCGGGGAGTGCCCGGACTGCTTGCGAATCTTCTCCACGCGCTTCTTGGCCTTCCGGGAAGTCGTGATGAACCCGGACCGGGCGGAGTGTCCGGTCAGCCGGTGGTCGAGGCCGGCGCGTTCGGCGGCGCGGGTGATGACGTCCCGGCAGGCGTCTGCGGACAGGCGGCCGGTGCCGAGGTTGCCCCACCGGTCGACCGCGCGGAACGCCGGCCCGCTGGTGAGGGCGGCGGCTCCCTGCCAGGCGAGCCAGGCCCGCACAGGGCAGGTCTCGTCGCGCTCTCCGTAGGCGACGACGACGGTACGGCCGGGGCGGGCCTTCACCGAGGGGACTTCGACGCGCAGGCCCTGGGTCTCCAGGGTGATGCCCTCGGTATTGAGGGCGGCTACCTCGGCGGAGCGTCCGGCGATGCCGAAGGCCAGCAGGGGCAGTGCCCGGTCGCGCAGTCCGGCGAGCGTGTCGGGGGCGGCGGTGCTCATCTGCGCCAGGTGGGCGGGGGTGGCGGCCTTGGCCTTGCCGCGCCCGCGCTTCTGCCGCTCGGGGTCGTTCTTGAAGGGCTTGAGGCGTTTGCGGGCGGCCTTCGTCGCCTCGGCGGTGACCGTGGCGCCGCGGCTGCGGGCCGTGACGGTGACGCCGGTGATGCGGCGGTCGATCGAGTTCGGGGCGGCCTTCTTCACGTCGTCGAGCCAGACGACGAACCCGACGAGGGTGCCGCGGGTGACTGCGAGTTCCGGTACGGTCTGGCCGGTCTTCTCGCGGAACCAGGCGAGATAGGCGAGCCAGAGGTTCCAGTCGTTGACATAGCCGCGCTTCGTGTTGCGCGGGGTGTTCTTCTCTTCTTCGGCGTCGGCGAAGTCCTCGAACGCCGCGAGGACCGCGAGGGCGGCCGGGTCGGTGACCGCGCCGCGCGCCGCTGGGACGACCACCATCTCCGGCCCGCCGTCGGATCGGGCAATCTGGTTCAGATCCATCAACTCACCCCTAAACAGGCTCAATTCCCGCAAGGCTCGCCCCTGATATGAGGACATTATCCGGGGTGAATGCGTGCCTAGGGGTGCACTTCCTGAGATCAACTCCGATCGGTCTCAGGGACGTTCGAAGAGTCGGTGCGCAAGTCCGTGGTCTTGTCAGCTCGCCTCGCCGGGTGGTCCCGGCCGGCGTCGTCGACCGCCGCGGCAAGTACGACTGCCCGGCCAGCCGCACCGAGCCCGAGCACCTCGGCGAGCTGCTCGGCCACCGACACCGACGGACAACGGGTACCGGCCTCCAGCGCAGCCAGGTAGCCGGAGCTGACGCCGACCCGGCGGGCGGCCTCCCGCAATCCCAGACCGGCCGTCCGCCGGGCTTCGGCGAGGGCCTGGCCGAAGCCGGGCGGCGGGGTACGGCGCAGCCGCACTTCGGCCGTCATCACGCGTCCGTCCAGTCTGAGGCTGGCTTCCGACGCCGCGTGCGGGCCTCACCCGCCGCGATCGACAGCCGCAGCAGCTGCTCGCACTCCGACCAGAACTTGCGTGTCTGGCCCGGCAGATGGGGGAGCATTGCGGCGATCCGGTCCGCCTGGGCTCGCACCTTCGCCTGCTCGCGACACCAGGCGTTCGCGCAACGATGTGCGCAAAAGCGCTGCGCCGGGTACCGGTGGGCGGGGGCGAACATCTCGCGACAGTGGTCGCACTCCCGGGGCTTGTGCTTGCTGCTGTCCGTCACCCCCATGGCGGTCAGCAGCCGTCCTTGAGGTGATGGTCGATCGTCATCTTCGACATGCTGCTCCTCCTGACCTTCACGAGTAGCCGACCACCAGGGCCGGACTGGTGGACGCCCCGCCAACGGTGATTCCGCTGCGGGCGGGCAGCTGGAAGTCGTAGACACCGGCCGCAGCCGAGGCGGGAACGACACCGATCACCGGGCCGGACGCGACGGTCGCGCTGTCATACACAGTGATCGCCGCAGCGCCGTTGGCCGCAGCCAGGACAATGCGGCCGAGCCGTCCCGGGCCGGTCTTCACTACCTGCGGGCCAGTCGCCCCGGCCGCGATCGACACCGACAGGTCACCGCCCGCAGACAGCGAGAAGCCATTGCCGTCCACGGGCGTAAACACCGGGTTCGTAGGCATCGGTCAGGCGCCGCCTTCGAGGTACTGGTCAAGCGTCATCGGCTTCTGCGGCACCCACTGGTGAGCCGATTCGGCCTCCGGCCACAAAGCCGCGGTCAGATGGGCCCGCAGCTGCTCAGGGCCCATCTCCCAGGGCTTCGGCGGCGCGTCATCCTGCGGCGACGGTACGTCTCCGTCGGGCTTGTCGGCGGCATTCCGGGCCGTCTTCTCCTTGACCTTCTTCGCCTTCGGCTTGCTCTCCCCGACCGTCTTGGCCGCGGTCGGCCTCGTCGTGAGCAGGCTGGTGAGGGCCTCCTGCCGGAGGCGGGCGAACTCGGCGTCGGTGGCCGGCGCCACCTCGTGAATCGGGGTCCGGCTGGGCTGGTGCGTCATGACGTCCTCCTCGGACGACGGAACGAAAGAGGGGTGCGCGCCCGGCGCAGGCCGCCCAGGACGGGGCTGCCTTGGCTCCCTGCTGGTGAGGAACGGGCCGAAAACACCGCACCACCGAATAACCGCAGGGTGACTTTGACGCCGAACGCGGGTCTGGGTGCCTACGCGTCGCTGCGGAGGATCGCGGTCAGCACGGGGCTGCGGGCAATCCGGGCGGAAGCCCAGTTCGGCGTCGAGATGTAGGGAATGGGCGGGGTACCGGCGAGCTCGGCCTGGGCCGTGTTCGCATTCCGGCGGGCAGTGCCTCCCACCTGCTCGGCCTGCTTGGCAGCCATCAGGGACGCCCGGATCGCTTCGAGCCCGGCCGCCACCTCGGCCATGCACCGGTGGGCGGTCTCCTCAGCCTCCCGCTCGGCGGCCATCGCGGCTTCGAGGGTGCGCTGCGCGGCCTCCTGGAGGGCCTGGCGCTGGGCCGCGGCCTGCTCCGCCTGGCGGTGCGCGTCAAGGGCCGTCATGGCGTCGGCGAGGGCGCGCTGGGAGGCTTCGGCGAGGGCAAGGTGCGGGCGGATCGCTTCCACCCTGCTCTTGGCGTCCTCGGCGGCACGGAAGTCTTCGCGTTCGAGAGCGGCGGCGAGATCCTGCTCGGCCTGGCTCAGTTCGCCGCGTACCTTCTCGGTCTCGGTGCGGGCGTCAGCCAGCCTGGCGGGAAGGTCGGGCGGTGTCCTGGTCGCCGTGGATGCCATGGGCGTTCTCCTGCCGGGCGCGGGCTGCGTAGCCGACCACGTCCGCTCGGGCTATCAGCCAGGTGCGGCGCGAGTCCTGACGGGCTCGTACCGTGCCGCGGACTGCCAGGCGCCGCCACCACTCCGGGCTGTACCCGGCGATGTCGGCGGCCTGAGCTGTGGTCAGCTCTTCCATGTCCGACACTGACACCGGTTGGGCAGTCCCAAGAATCCCAGCAGTCACGGGCGTTGGGGCTGGCCAAGCCTGCCGGGCGTGCTCACGGGCCTGATGGCGGGCTGCCGCGTCCCGGGCCGCGAGCATCACCGCCGCCGCAGGACGCGACAGCCGCTGTGCCCGGCAGCTGGCCGACGGGGGCGCGCCCCGCACGAAGTCGTTCAACAGGGCCAGGGCGGAGGCGAGTTCCGCGCACAACTCCCCGGGAACGGCGATCCCGTCGTGCAGGAGGATCGGAGCCGGGCGCCCATCCCGGGGCGGGGCAATCACGACTCGCGACTCTCGAACGGCGGGGCAGAGTCCAGCGCGCGCAAATGCCGGGCGACGATCCTCTTGGCCTCGACGGCGTCCTCGCCCCTGATCCCGACGGACGCGAGCGCGGCCTCGACGGCCCGGACCAACACGTCAACCTGCTTCTCGCTGATCGTGGCCAGCCGCTCCTCAATGTTGAGGCGGGCTATCGCCGTGAGGACCGCCACCGCCCGGTCCATGGCCCGCTCGTACAGGAGGACTTCGGCGCGGATCTGCTCGGAGCCGGTGTCGGACTGGTAGCGCACGGCATCGAGCCGGTTGACGAGTTCCGCGGTCGCCTTCTGCCAGGCCAGCACTTGGCCGGCGAGGGCGAGCAGCTGCTTGAGCGGGTCCTCGACCGGCGCGACGCCGAGCTTGGCGAGGACGGCGCGGGCTTCGGCCTCGACCCGCTGTCGGGCCGCGCTGGTCTTCTGGTTCGGGGTGCTGCCACCGTGCAGTTTGCACCGGCCGGCGCCTGCATGGTCGGTGCCCCAGCCTGCCGGGCGGGTGCACGTTCCGGGCTGCTGTTTGCGCTGGGCTCCGCAGTAGCGGCTGTCAGGGCCTGGCGTGCTGAGCGAAGCTGTCATGGCGTCTCCTTCGGGGTGGAACGGCTACGGGATCTGAACTGGCCGCCTCGGAGGGCCGGACGGAGCGTGAGCAGGTCGCGGAGCGCCACGGCGGCCTGCAGGCGTTCCTCGGGGCCCAGGGGGGCCGTGCGGGACTTCCCGGCGAACTCGGCAATCGTGAGTGCGAGTTCGAGCTGGCGGCGCGCCTCGGCGTCCCGGCGGGCTGTGCTGCCGCCGTGCGCACGGCAGGGGCCGGTCCCGGGCGTATCGGTGCCCGACCCGGCCCAGGTTCGGCACGGCTCCCCGTCTTTTCGTGGCCGGCCGCAGCGCGTGGGAGGAGCCTTGGGGGCCGGCGATGACTTCGACGCCGCTTGTCGGGCTCGGGTCGCCGCGGTCCACGTATTGAGCAGCTGCTGCTTGAACGGCCGGGCCACGCCCCAGATGTCCCCGACCAGGGTTACCTCGCGGGCTTGTCGCAGCTGCGGGGCGAGTGCCTCGGCGTCGACTAGACCCGGGGTGTCGCCGACGTACACGACGGCGATCCCCTCGGTCGTTACGGCGACCGTTCCCGGATCGGGGGCTTCCTGTTCGGGGGGCGGGCGGCGGCATCGGATGTTCGGCCGCGGCACGTTGCGGCGGTTCTTTATGACGGCCATTCGCCGTGAAGGCGTGCCGGTCACAACGACTTCTCCGGGGCGTTGTCGTCCGGGCCGCGCAGGTTGCGGAGCTTGGCGGCGTGCCGGTGGGCGAGGCCGCGCTGGCGGGCTGCGGCGAGGGCGACCCGGCGAAGCTTGGCCGCCTCGATACGGGCACGGGCTGCGGCTATCCGCGCGGCCACGATGTCGTCGACGTTCACGACGCCTCCCTCGGCGGGGCATAGACCCAAGGATGGACGTCGTACTTGGGCGAGGGCTTCTGCCCCCGCTGTCCGGGCTTCCGAGGCGGTGCAGGGATCTCCGAGACCCAGCCGAGGTCTTCCAACTCGTCCATGGCGTCCTTGATGAGTTCGGCGTCGACCGCGCCCTGTCCGCCAGGGGACCGGCGGCCCTTGAAGGACTCGCGGATCTTCCGCAGGGTCACGGTGTTGTCGTCGTCGAGCAGCTGGGCAAGCCGCTCCAAGATGTCGCGCAGGAGCTTGCGTCCGCCGTCGCCGTCGCGGCTCATCAGGGCGAAGGCGGCGCGGGCGTGGCCAATCAGATACGGAGCAAGGCCGGTTGCCCGCTCCATCACGTTCTCGTCAATCTCGGCGACAGACGGGTTCTCGTATAGGGCGAGGCAGGCCGAGAGCCTGATGACTTGCCCGCAGAGCTTCCCGGCCCATTCCGCGATGTCGTGAAGCTTCCCGCCGTCGACCTTGTCCTGCTCGATCTGGTTGTAGAAGTCGGCGAACACCTTCCGGGCCGTAGCCGTGAGGGTGAGGGTACGGATGTTCTCGGAGTCCCAGATGTCATCGACCAGCCGGACGAGCCGCTGGGCATAGTCGGCGGCAACCTGGACGGGGACGCCGGGAGTGTCGAAGGTGCCGGGCGGCATGGGTGTCGGCAGGGCGTACAGGAACCGGTTGAGGAAGCCGGAGGACTTGAACTCAGGGTTCTCCTTCTCCAGATGCTCGACAACGCCGGGCTGGATGATCAGAGCGAGCGTGAGAGCAGTCCGTGGCATCCACGAGTTGCCGCGGCCCACCCGGTCGATCTCGTGGCCGGTGCCGCTGAAGGCCTTGAGGACGAGGGTGATGTCTGCCCGGCCGTTGCCGTAGAGGCCGGCGCAGGCCTTGAAGAATCCGGCTTCGGATTCCATGAGGGCCATCCGGCCGCCGTTTTCACCCATGACCTTGCCGAGGGCTTCGAGGGTGACGTCGCCGACGAACGCCTTGGGCAGGGCGGGCTGGTCGCGCAGGTCTCTGAGCGTGTCCAGGACGGCACGGGCGTCGTCCTGGGTCTTCTTGCCGCGGGAGACATCGTTCTCGACGGCCGCGAGTTCCTTTTCCGTGATGCGGATCATCTGCTCGTTCTCTTCGACCTCGGCCCGCAGGTCGTCGCGAAACTTGCCGATGCGCTCGCGCATGGGGGCCATGGCGGCGTCGAGGGCGGGGGTCTTGCGGGCGGAGGAGTCGGCGAGGCCGAGGCAGTACAGGCAGACGTTTTCGGCTTCCCAGCCGTCCTTGACTCGGACCTGTACGCGTCCGCCGAGTGCGGCGGAGATCGAGGCGAGCGCGGAGAGGGCGAGGAGGTCGTCAGAGACGTTGAGTGCGGCGCCTTGCGCTCGTACCCAGTTGGCGAGGCTCGCGCCGAGGAGGTCGGTGGGGAAGGGCGGCAGCTTGTGCTCGGGGACGGGGATGGGTGGGTCCCAACACGGACCGCCCCCCTCATTTTCCGTTCCACTTATTCCAGCGGACGTGTCTTCCGGGCCCCAGAGCTCTTCGCTGGAATTACTGGAATCGTTTTGGAGGGGGGCGGTCCGTGTCTGAGGTGTCAGCTCGGTGATCGGCGGCCACGGGTGGCGCGGCTTGGCGGCGCCTGCCGTGAGGCCCGATTCGATGGCGCTACGGGCCCTTCCCTCGGGGTGGTTGCCTGCGCGAGCAGCGGCCAGCAGTGCCCCTTGTGCATCGGCTTCGGAGAGGGCGCCGACGGCTACCAGGGTGCCGATGCTGAAGGCGGCCCGGTTGATCGCGTTGTTCTGATCGCCGTTGGGCGCCCGCACGATGGCGTCGCATTCGGCCTGAAGGGCCTTACGCGTGTACGCGTCGTGCCGGTCGAGGGGAATGACCGGGGCAAGGCCGGGGGCACTCGGGGCGGCTGTACGCGCTTGTAGGGCTTCGAGTAGCCAGTTGGGCATCAAAACTGGGGGCTGTTCCGCGTCTTCGAGTTCGTAGACGACACCCGAGGCATGGACTGACCCCGGTCCGATGACGTAGGCGTTGCCCGCGCGGACATCCCCATCAAACTTGCCCTGCAGCGCGCCGAGGCGGTTGCCGATCTTGGCCTCTGCGGGCGCCCAGTAGTAGTCGTGGTAGCCCTTGGCGGTGCGCACCCGCATGGTCGGCGTGTGCTGCTGCCCAAGGGACACGGCCGTGTCCTCGATCGCGCCGATCCGGTCGCTGTCGAGAACGACCAGCTGTTCGCCTTCGGGTCCGGAACAAGCTCCCACGGGCACGCCAACGTTGCGCAGCTGGTTGCCGAACAGCTCCTTCACCCGCTCCGGGTCTCGGGCGTAAGTCCGCGTGAACGCGACCGCGGGGTGCTTGCCGCGGTCTTCGCAGGCGGCTGCGTCGTGGCCGCGGCCAACGCCGGCACACTTTTCGAGGCCGGGGTGATCGCAGGGGAAGACGGGAAAACTGTGATTGATGAGCCACTGGGCGCTTTCGAGGGTCGTCACGCGCCCACCGCCGTCGGTCGGAGTACGACGACGTACAACTGACCGCAGGGTGCGGTCTTGCGGACGCTGCGGACGAGCGGGAGGGGTGCTCGGTGGAGGTGCGGGTGGCCGCATTTGGGGCAGGTCTCGACGCGGACTTGCCGGTGCCATTTCGACGACCGGGAGCGGTAGGTGTCGAGCCGTCCGGCGACCTGCGGCTCGTTCCCTCGTGCTGCGGGGGCGAGGGTGGTGTTGTGCTTGCCTTCGGGGTCGTCCCCGGAGGGTTCAGCGGTGTTGGTGGTCACGTTCGTTGTCCTTCGCGAGGGGCGAGGGAGGGCGTAGCGGCGGGGGCCGCGCCTCGCGGGGCGTTACGGGTACGGGTGTTGGTGAGCGGGGCCGCCGTCCCGCCCGCCGTGCGGGGGCTCGGGGCGGAACGGCGGCCGGTCACAGCTCGCCTCGGCGGTAGCTGCGCAGCGCCTCTTCGAGTTGCTGCCTGTGGTCGTTCATCGGCCTGCCTCCCGGTCTTCGGCGCGCTGCATCTGGACGAGTTCGACGCAGGGCCTGCAGGAGGTCGTTGATGTCGCGCTGCATCTGTTCGTCGAGGAGCGCCCACGCCTTCAGCCCAATGATCACAGGGAGTTCGCCGGGGAAATCCTGCTCGATGCGCAGTACGGCGGCGTACAGGTCGGGGGTGGTGTCGTACTCGGCGACGATGTCCACGAAGTCGCTCACTCCGCGCCCTCTTCGCGAAAGATGGGCCAGCCGGGGCCCGGCGGGGGTTCGGGGTGCCCTTGATGTGCGGCTGGGGTGTGGAGGGGACATCGGTAGCCGGGGAGGAACCGGCGGACGCCGTCGACGGAGTTACAGAAGCGCGCTTCTGCGCCGACCCACTGGTCGCATTTACGGGCGGGTTCGGCCTCGGGAGGCGCGCCGTCCGGGGGTTGTGCCACGATGGGCATGGCGTTCCTTTTCTTGTACGTGGCCCCGCTCGGCTGTGGTGGTTGAGGCGGGGCTTCGCCGTGTGTGGATGGGTGCGTCTGGCCCCTGGCAGGCGTTGGCGCGCCTGCTGGGGGCTGCTGTCGTTTCAGGCGCCTTCGAGCAGTCGGATCAGGTCGGCGGTGATGACGACGTGACGCCGCTCGCCGAGCGAAATCGTCTTCACGGGCGATGCCCCGCGCTTGATCAGCTCGTACAGATGCGAGGCGCTACAGCCGATAGCGGGAGCCGTTCTTCGCACGCTGACGGTGGCCGGCCAACTGCTGCGGATCTCGGCGAGGGTGGGTGCGGACTCCATCACGCGGTCCCCGCCTTGTCATGGATGCCGAGATATTCGAGCAGGTCCACGCGCCGGCAGCGATAGGCGTTGGCGATGCGTAGTACTGGAATCGGGTACTTGTCGTGCTTTGCCAGGTCGTATCCGACAGTGCGCCCCAAGCCGATGGCCCGGTTGGTCAGTTCCAGCGGGATCGTCACCGGCAGCGCGAGCACCTCGGACTCCGACATGCCTCGGGCGGCCCTTGCCGTCCGGGTTTGAGGGGTCATGGGAACTCTCTCCGATCAAAGAAATTGTTCCGGAGGAGTGAAAGTAATGAACCTTCCGTTCCTCTGTGGCTCAATTAGTGTCGGACTGTGCGGCATGTGCTGTCAAGGTCGACTGGTGGTTGATACTGTTCCGCTATGGCACAACATGATGACTGGAACATGCGGATTGCCCGCCGCGTCGGGCGGGAAGTCGCCCGAGCCCGCGAAGGCTCAGTAGATGAACGAGGCCGGAAGCTCAGCGCCCAGACGCTTGCCGACCGCTGCGCTGCCCTCGGGCACCCGCTGGACCGGTCGGTCATCGCCAAGCTCGAAAAGGGCATCAGGCAGACGGTGTCCGTCGCTGACCTGCTCGTACTGGCGAAAGCTCTCGACCTCCCGCCGTTGGCGCTTGTCTTCCCTGTCGGCTACGAGGAGGAGACTGAGGTGCTGCCGGAGCGGCTGGAGCACCCCGTGACGGGGCTCCGATGGGCTTCGGGTGAGGGGGTGCTGCCGCCCCATCAAGGCGACAAGGAGCAGAACGTCGCCTCCCGTTGGTGCAGCACGGCGGTCTTCTGGATCCGCAAGCTACTCAAGGACGAAGAGACGATCCGCTACAACAAGCAGCGGGCGAGGGATCACTGGCTTCGCGTGGCGACCGCCGACTCGCCGGAGGCAAGGCAGGCGTATGAGCAGATGGCCCGTACAGCGGACGAACAAGTAGCTGGCCAGGAAGCGGTCGTTGCCCGTTGGCGGCGTGAACTGGAAGAGAAGCAGGGCATCCTTGCGGAGACGCCGCCACTGCACGGCGAAGTGCCCGGCAACCTGCTCTCTTCACCTGGGGGCGACAAGAGCCCATGGTGAGAGGGGTGGAGCGATGGATGACCTGATCAAGAAGGTCGTGCTGAAGAACGGGGCAGTGCGGTACCGGTTCGTCATCGACGTCGGCTCGGTGCCGAAGAAGGACAAGGGCACCGGCGAAGTGCTCCTGAATCAGGCCACCGATGAGCCGGTCATGCAGCGGAAGCAGCTGACCGTCACGAGGGACAAGCTTAAGGACGCCGAGAACGAACTGTCCCGGATCCGGCACCAGCAGAACGCCGGGACGTACATCGTGCCTTCGAAGATGACCCTGGCCGAGTGGCTCGATGAATGGCTGGGGCGTAAGGCCCGTGACGTCGAGCCGACCACCATCCGTACCTACCGCATGGCCCTGGTGCACGTGTACGACAAGCTCGGCGGCATCCGGCTCCAGGCGCTGACCGAGGACCAGATTCAGGTCTTCGTCGACGACCTGGTGGCCACCGGACGCCGCAAGGGCGGCCCGGCCGGTACACGGCTCGCGGTGTCGACGACCGAGGGCATCCTGACCCGGCTGCGCGAGGCGCTCGGGCGGGCCGTGGTCCGCAAGCTCATCCCGTCCAGCCCGGCGCAGTACGTCAAGGTCTCGCTGAACGACAAGAAGACGGACCGGCGCGAACGGAAGCCCGCCAAGCCGTGGAACGTCGACGAGGTCCAGCAGTTCATCAAGGGCATCGAGAGCGACCGCTTGCACGCCCCGCTGCTGCTCTCCCTGATGGGCCTGCGGCCGGCCGAAGTGGTCGGCATGCGGTGGTCGGACATCGATCTGAAGTCGGCCACGCTGGAGACCGCCAACACCCGCACGATGATCGGGAACAAGACCGTCCTGGAGAAGGACACCAAGACCGAGGCGGGTGAGCGGGCCCTGCCCCTGCCGAGCCGGGCAGCCGAGGCGCTCCGCAAGTTCCGGGCCCTGCAGGCTCGGGAGCGGCTCGCCGCGGGGGAGGGCTACACCGACACTGGGTACGTGGTAGTCGACGAGCTGGGGATGCCGAGGAACACCCGCCATCTCCGCGAGCACGCCTACCGGCTGATGGAGAAGCTGGGGCTACGCAAGGTGCGCCTGTACGACGCCCGGCACTCCTGCCTGACATACCTGGCGGTCAACGGCGTCTCAGACGTGATCCTCGCCGCGTGGGCCGGCCACACGGTCGGCGCCTTCACCAAGAAGAAGTACGTCCACCCGGACGTCGAGGACTTGAGGCCCGCGGCGACCGCGTGGGACAGCTTCCACGGGGGAGATCCAAAACCCCCGGTGTGAGAAATCGTGAGACGTGAGGCCCTTAAGAATCACGTATACGGCCCCTGACCTGCGGCTCAATGGTCACTTGTAGAACAGTGTCGAGAGTCTACTGGCGATTTCTGCAGGCCAGCGCCCCACCCCGGTTTGTGCCTTGCTACGAGAGCGCGCGCGGTTCACCGGAGGGCACGGGCGGTCGGCTCCCGGGGGTGTCCGCGCTCACCCCTGGCTGCCGTTCCCCAGCTCGAAACCCAGGGCCTGGGCCGCCGCGGTCGGGGCGGGCTGGGCCCAGCGCTCGGCCATCGCCTCCCGCGAGGACAGCGAGCGCAGCTCCGCGCGGTCCAGGTACAGCGTGCCGTCGAGGTGGTCGGTCTCATGCTGGACGATGCGGGCGGGCCAGCCGGTGAACACCTCGTCCACCTCGCGTCCGCGCTCGTCGAGCGCGCGCAGGCGTACGGTCTTGTGCCGGGCGACGACCGCTCCCCAGCCGGGCACGCTCAGGCAGCCCTCGAAGAACGCGGCCCGGCCGGGCCCGACGGCCTCGTACGACGGATTGATCAGGACCCGGAAGGGCTGGGGGATCCGGCCTCGCACCTGCCGGACCTCCTCGGAGACCTCCGCCGCGTCCTCGATGACCGCGAGCCGCAACGGCAGGCCCACCTGCGGCGCGGCGAGACCGACCCCGGGCGCGGCGTGCATGGTGGCGCGCATCGCCTCGATCAACCGGCCGAGCCGCTGCCGGTCGAGCCGGTCGTCCACCGGATCGGCGGGCCGGCGCAGTACGGGGTCTCCGGCGGAGACGATCGGCAAGGGGCCCGAGCCGGCGAGGAGTTCGTCGACGAGATCGGTGAGTGCGGGGGACGACATGCGGACAGCATGCCAAGAACGATCACGTGGTGCGTACACCGGGATCATGTCGGCCCTGTGAACAATCCGGCCTTCCGGGAATGTACGGCCGGAATCGGATCTTTTCTTGAGGGATGCAGATGGCAGCCGCTGTAGACCGGAGGGAAGCGATCGCCGATGGCCGGTCGGCAGCCGCCGCTGGTGGCATTCGGCGCCGACGCATCCGGCGTTGCCTGATTCCGAGCGAGGGAGACCATGCCCAACGCGTCCGTCCGCACCGAGGTCCCGGCGCATCCGCTGGACCATCCCGCGTACGCCTCACTGACCGGGCCGCACGCCCGGTTCGCCGAGGGGCGCGGCAGAGTGCTGCGCTACCAGACCGATGTGTCGCCCTGGCTCGGGCTTCCCCCGGATCCGGGGACCGCCGACTGGTCGGATCTGGCAGCTCTGGCCGGGCCCGGCGCGGAGGTGGCGCTCCCCGGAGTGCGGATCGCGCCGCCCGAGGGCTGGGAGGTGACGTTCGACGTCGAGGGCGTGCAACTCGTCGCCGAGGCCGTGGACGCCCGCCCCGACGAGGAGGCGATACTGCTCGGCGCGCAGGACGTGCCCGACATGCTCGCCCTCGTGGAGCGCACCCGGCCGGGGCCGTTCCTGCCCCGCACCGTCGAGCTCGGCACCTACCTGGGCATCCGCCGGGGCGGCGAGCTGATCGCGATGGCCGGCGAGCGCCTGCACCCGCCGGGCTGGACCGAGATCAGCGCGGTCTGCACCGATGCCGCCTTCCGCGGCCAGGGTCTCGGCTCTCGCTTGGTCCGCGCGGTCGCCGCGGGCATCAGGGAGCGCGGCGAAACACCGTTCCTGCACACCGCCGCCGCCAACACCGGTGCCATCGGCCTGTACGAGTCGCTTGGCTTCCGGCTCCGCCGCACGACGCGTTTCCTCGGGGTCAGGGTGCCTGAGGAGAGGCCCGCCGGGTAGCGGGCGCCCGGCCCTCTGGACAGGCGGCGGTTCAGTCCTCGACCCGGGCCCAGTCGGCCACCGGGCCCGGCGCTGGACCGTCCGGCGGCGTGACCCAGAACGCGCGTCCCCGCCCGGCATCGAAGTGCGCCCCGCTCCGGCCGTCGCCGGAGGACCGTCCCGTGATCCGGCGTCCGATCCACGGCACCAGATGCTGCCGGGCGAACCGCAGGTCGGCGCTCCGGCGCGCGGTCCAGTCGGGCTGGACGGCGGGCGGCAGCGGCGCCCGCCAGTCGTCCTCGGGGTCCAGGCCCAGCGTCTGCCAGACCGCCTCGGCCACCCTGCGGTGCCCCGCCGCCGTCAGATGCAGCCGGTCCACGTCCCAGAGCCGGGGGTCGCCAAGCACCGGGGCGCCGTACAGGTCGACCACCAACGCGCCGTGCCGGTCGGCGAGTTCGTCGACGTACGAGAAGAGCTCCTCCATGCGGGGCCGGAAACGTTCCATCACCGGGCCGCGCCGTCCCGGGCTGCGCATCAGTACGAGCTGCTTGCAGGCGGGGGCCAGCCGCTCGACCGACTCGGCGAGGAGGCCGCGCACCCGGCCCATGTCGCACTTGGGCCGCAGGGTGTCGTTGAGGCCGCCGACCAGGGTGATGACGTCCGGGCGCAGCGCCGCCGCGGCGGCCACCTGCTCCTCGGCGATCTGCCCGATGAGCTTGCCGCGCACGGCGAGGTTCGCATAGCGGAAACCGGGCGTGCGGGCCGCGAGACGGGTGGCGAGCACATCGGCCCAGCCCCGGTAGGACCCGTCGGGAAGCCGGTCTGACATGCCTTCGGTGAAGGAGTCCCCGATCGCGGCAAAGCTGGTGTAGGCAGCATTCATCTCCATGGCGGAGCGATCCTACCGCGCGGTAGTGTCCGCGGCCCGAGCCGCGGGGCGCGGGCAGAGCGCCGCCCCCGGACCGGAACGACCCCGCGAGACCTGTCCGTCGGGGGCGTTTCGCGGTATGCCAGGAACACATCAAGTTTTCGGTTCGTGGCCGGTGCCGGCCCCGCGAGAGAGCGAGCGTGCGATGTTGTTCACCGCAGTCTTCTGGAAGGCGACCGCCGAACGCGCCATCCGCACCTTCGCCCAGGCACTCGCCGCCGTCCTGACCGCCGGTGCGACCAACCTCTTCGACGTCAGGTGGACCGCGGCCCTGGCGACCGCGGGTCTCGCCGCGCTGCTCGCCGTCCTGATGGCGATCGGAACGTCCCAGCTGGGGCAGCCGGGTCCGGGCCTCACCGAGACCACGAACCCGGCCACGAACCCGCCGCACCCCGCCGAGCCCGCACCCTGAGCAGGACCTGGATCACGCGCCTGCCCAGCGGCTAGACCGCGGACCCCGGCTGCCCCACGAGCTCCCGCAGCACGTCCTCCATCGTCACCAGGCCCGCCAGCTTGCCGTCCTCGTCCAGGACCGCGGCCAGGTGCGTACGGCTGCGGCGCATCGCGGTCAGTACGTCGTCCAGCGGCGTCGCGGCGCGGACCCGGGCGATCGGCCGCAGGGCCGCGACCGGGAACGCCACATGGCGCGGTGCCGCGTCCAGTGCGTCCTTGACGTGCAGATAGCCCAGGATGCGGCTCTCCTCGTCCACGACGGGGAAGCGGGAGAACCCGGAACCGGCGGAGAGCCGCTCCAGTTCCTCCGGCGTCGTGCCGACCTCGGCGCGCACCACCTTGTCCAGCGGCATGACCACGTCCCGCACCGGGCGGCGCCCCAGTTCCAGGGCGTCGTGCAGACGCTCGGTCGCCCGCTCGTCAAGGAGCCCGGCGGCGCTCGCGTCGGTGACCAGACGGGCCAGTTCGTCGTCCGAGAAGGTCGCCGCGACCTCGCTCTTGGCGTCCACCCTGAGCAGTCTCAGGAGGGTGTTGGCGAAGGTGTTGACCGCGAAGATCACCGGACGCAGCGCCCGCGCCAGCGCCACCAGCGGGGGGCCGAGCAGCAGAGCGGTGCGCGCGGGCTCGGCCAGCGCGATGTTCTTCGGCACCATCTCGCCGAGGAGCATGTGCAGATACGTCGCGACGGCGAGGGCGAGCACGAAGGACACCGGGTGGACGAGCCCGGTCGGCACGCCCACCGCGTCGAAGACCGGCGAGACCAGGTGAGCGATGGCCGGTTCGGCGACCACACCGAGCACCAGGGTGCACAGGGTGATGCCGAGCTGTGCCGCCGCCATCAGCGCCGAGACGTGCTCCAGGCCCCAAATGACGCTGCGGGCACGGCGGTTCCCGTCCTCGGCGAGCGGTTCGATCTGGCTGCGGCGTACCGAGATCAGCGCGAACTCCGCGCCGACGAAGAACGCGTTGACGACGAGGGTCGCCAGGCCGATCAGGATCTGGATCGCGATCATCGGCCGGCCTCTTCGTCGTCGCCCTCGGTCTCCAGCGGTGCGTGCAGCAGCACGCGTGCCGCGCGCCGCCCGGTCGCGTCGACCACGTCCATCCGCCAGCCGGCGAGCTCCACGCTGTCGCCGACCCTCGGTATCCGCCCCAGCTCGGTGGCGATCAGACCCGCGAGGGTCTCGTACGGGCCGTCGGGCACCCGCAGCCCGATGACGGCGAGCTGGTCGTCGCGGACCGCGCCGTCCGCGGAGTAGAGGGTGCGGCCGTCGGTGTCCTGCCCGGCGGGCGCGAGGTCGGGCGTCTCGTGCGGGTCGTGCTCGTCACGCACCTCGCCGACGACCTCCTCCACGATGTCCTCCAGCGTCACGACGCCCGCGGTGCCGCCGTACTCGTCGATGACGACGGCCATGGTGCGCTTCGCGTACAGCTGGTCCAGGAGCCGGTCCACGGTGAGCGTCTCGGGTACGAGCAGCGGCTCGCGCAGCAGCGCGGTCACCGGGTGGCGGTGCCGGCGCTCGGCCGGCACGGCCAGGACGTCCTTGATGTGCGCGATGCCCACGACCGAGTCGAGGCTGCCCCGGTAGACGGGGAAGCGGGACAGGCCGGTGGCGCGGGTCGCGTTGGCGACGTCCTCGGCGGTGGCCTGGATGTCGAGCGCGGTGACCTGCACGCGGGGCGTCATCACGTTCTCGGCGTTGAGCTCCGCGAGGTTGAGGGTACGGACGAACAGTTCGGCGGTGTCCGCCTCCAGGGCGCCCTCCTTGGCCGAGTGCCGGGCGAGGGCGACCAGCTCCTGCGGGCTGCGCGCGGAGGCCAGCTCCTCGGCGGGCTCCAGGCCGAAGCGGCGCACCAAGTGGTTGGCCGAGTTGTTGAGATGGCTGATCAGCGGCCGGAAGGCCGCGCTGAACGCGCGCTGCGGGGCCGCGACGACCTTCGCGACGGCGAGCGGCGAGGAGATGGCCCAGTTCTTGGGGACCAGCTCGCCCACGACCATCAGGAACACGGTGGAGAGCACCATGCCGAGGATCAGCCCGACCGAGCCCGCGGCCGACGCGGACAGGCCGAGCGATTCGAGCGGGCCGCTCAGCAGCTTCGCGATCGACGGCTTGGCGATCATGCCGATGACCAGGCCGGTGACGGTGATGCCGAGCTGGGCGCCGGACAGCTGGAAGGTGAGGCTGCGGACGGCCTTGAGGGCACCGGAGGCGCCTCGTTCGCCGCGCTCGACCGCTCGCTCCAGATCGCTGCGCTCGGCGGTGGTGAGGGAGAACTCCGCTGCGACGAACACCCCGCAGACCAGCGAGAGCAGCACGGCCACCAGGAGCAGGAGCACTTCGGTCATCGGGTCACCTCCGTCCCATGATCGGCCAGGGGGAGGCGGTGCGCGCGGTGTCGCGCGGCGGTACTGGTACTGGTACTGGGAGGCTCGCCCATGGGCGGACGCTCACACCTTTCAGTCAGGGGGACAATGCGATGTGCCCATGGTAAAACACGGGCAAAGCACGGCCGGGTGGGGTCCGCTCAGCCGAGCGGCTTCACCCAGCGGCGCCAATCCTCCTGGAGCCCGTAGCCCGCGGCCTGCCAGGCATGCTGCGCGAGCTCGTTGCGTACCAGCACCATGGCGTCGGCCCGCCGCCCGCCGAGGCGTACGAAACGGTCCTCCGCGGCGGCGAGCAGCGCCCCGCCGACACCCTGGCGGCGGTGGTCCGGGTGGACCGCGAGGCGGTACAGATGGCAGCGCCAGCCGTCGAAGCCCGCGATCACCGTGCCGACCAGTTCGCCGCCCCGGACCGCCAGGATCAGCGCCTCCGGGTCGCGGGCGACGAGCCGCTCGACGCCGGCCCGGTCGTCACTGATGCTGGTGCCTTCGGCGGCGGTCTTCCAGAAGGCCAGCACCGCGTCCGGGTCATCGGGCCCGGCGGCCCGGATGTGCAGCTCGTCCATGGCGCCATCCCATCACCCGGCCCCGGCGTGCTGCGAACCGTTCTGGCATGCGGACACCTGCCGGGCGGTCACTCGGCCCGCAGTTCCTCGATCACCGCGGGGGTCACCCTGTTCGCCGCGAAACGGAACGGACGGGTCATCAACTCGCCTCGGCTGTAGGTGTGTTGCTCGTGCCGCAGGGTTGCCCCCAGCACAGCGGATCAGTTCTTGCGCGGTGCATCGGATCCGGGGCCGTCCGAAGGTTCCCCGGGGTGCGGCCGCCCGCCCGAGAAGAGCCGCATCCGCTCCAGGACGGCCGCCGCGGTGGGCTCCGGCATTCGGTCCACGATCTTGCCGTCGCCCAGGAACAGCACCAGATCGGCGTGGCCGGCGGCGCCCGGGTCGTGGGTCACCATCACCACCGTCTGGTCGAGCCCGTCCACCGCCTGGCGCAGGAACGCCAGGACCTCGGCGCCCGCCCGCGAGTCCAGATTGCCCGTCGGCTCGTCCGCGAAGATCAGCTCGGGCCGGGACGCCAGCGCCCTGGCACACGCCACGCGCTGCTGCTGGCCCCCGGACAACTGGGCCGGGCGGTGCCCCAGGCGGTCGCGCAGAGCCAGCGTGTCGATGACCTGGTCCACCCACGCGCGATCCGGTGTGCGGCCCGCGATGTCCATGGGCAGCGTGATGTTCTCGGCGGCGGTGAGCGTCGGCAGCAGGTTGAACGACTGGAACATGAAGCCGATCCGGTCCCGCCGCAGCCGGGTCAGCTCGCGCTCCCTGAGCCCGGTGATCTCGGTGTCGCCGAGCCAGACCTGCCCCGCCGACACGGTGTCGAGCCCGGCCAGACAGTGCATCAGGGTCGACTTCCCCGACCCCGAAGGACCCATCACCGCGGTGAACCGGCCGCGGGCGATGTCCACGTCGACCGAGTCGAGGGCGAGGACCGCGGTCTCCCCGCTGCCGTACGCCTTGGTCAGTCCGCGCGCCCGCGCGGCGACCGGCTCCGTGCCGTACGCGTGTGCCGTTGCAGGTGTGGACAAGGCCGCCTCCCCGTGTGTGGCGCCATGGCGGTTCCAACTCCCGTACCGCATACGAGAGTAGAGGCCATGAGCGAGGCACCGCCATCCGTCGCGGGGCCGGGTGCCGGGCGGCAGATGTAAGGGCCACGCTTATGCTCCGTGCTCCGTGCTCCGTGCTCCGTGCTCCGTGCTCCGTGGCCGCTCGGCGCGGGCCGTCCGGAGCCGGTCGCGCGGGTCCCCGCGCGGAACCTATTCGCCCGGACTCAGCGGGGGCCGCCGTGCCACCCCGAGGACGCACGGTGAGGACGGGGTCGGGATGCCGCGCGCGGGCACGCGCAGACGGCGGCAGCCGACGATCTCGAAGCCCGCCGCCTCGATCGCGCCGAGCGGATCGCGCGCCGTGTGGCAGCCGCCGAACAGCATCGGCCACACCGTGCGGTCCACCCCGCGCTGCACCGCCGCCAGCGCCCGCCCTTCGGCCCGGCCGTGCTCGAAGAACCGCAGCTCGCCGCCCGGACGCAGCACCCGGCGGATCTCACCGAGCGCCCGGGGCAGATCCCGTACCGAACACAGCACGAGCGAGGCGACCGCCGCGTCGAAGGCCTCGCTCTTGACCGGGAGCGCCTCCGCGGCGCCGGGCACGACATCCACCGGCACCTCGGCCCGCAGCGCGGCCCGGACCGCCAACTGCCTCAGCGTGCGCTCCGGTTCGATCGCCACCACCTCGGAGACGGCGGCCGGATAGTGGGAGAAGTTGAGTCCATTGCCCGCGCCGACCTCGATCACGCGCCCCGAGAGCCCGTCCAGCAGCTCCCGGCGGTGCGCGGCGATTCCGGCTCTGTCGTCGGCCGCCACGCTGAACCGCGCGTAGAAGCGCGCGAACACGGGGTGGTGCACGGCATCCGGGGCGATCTTGGTGCGCTGCGCCATGTCGGACCTCCTGAGCCTGGCGGGCAGCCGGTACCGCCATTGTCCCCGCGCCGGGACGGCTCACCCGTCCGCGGACTCCACGAAGCAGAACTCATTGCCCTCGGGGTCCCGCATCACCTGGAAGGCCCCCTGGGCGTCGGTCACCGTCCCGCCCACCGGGACCGCCCCGCGCCGCACGGCCGCGGCCCGCGCCCGGCGCACGTCCTCGACCCTGAGGTCCAGGTGCAGCCGGTTCTTGACCGACTTGTCCTCCGGTACGCGCTGGAAGGCGAGCCGCGGCGCGCCCGGCGGATCGACGTACGCCCACGAGGAGTCCCGGACCACCGGCCGCCCGCCGAGCACGCCGGACCAGAACCGGGCGAGCCGGGCCGGGTCGGCGCAGTCCACGACGAGCTGCCCGAGGCGGGCCCGTAACACAGCCATCAGATGCTCCAAACACCGCCGAGCGCCGGTGCGAGCCAACCGGCCGCGCGGGTACGGAAGTCGGCGGGCGCCAGCCGTCCGGCGCCCTCGGGCACGGTGCCAAGCAATGGTGCACCGGCCGACTCCGGAAGGTCCGCGAGATTGCACCGCGAGGCCAGATCCGGTTCGGCCGGCCAACTGCCCACGACGACCCCGGCGAACTCGATACCGCGGGACCTGAGGGCCTCGCCGGTCAGGGCCGTCGAGTTCAGTGTGCCCAGTCCGGCGGGCGTCACCACCAGGACGGGCGCGTCGAGCAGCCGGGCCGCGTCCGCGAGGGTGCCGCCCGCATCGTCGAAGCGGACCAGAAGCCCGCCCGCGCCCTCGACCAGGACCAGATCGTGCTCGGTGGCCAGCTTCGCCGCCGCCTCGGCCGTCTGCTCGGGCCCCACCGGCACCATGGACGCCCGGCGGGCCGAGGTGTTCGGCGCCAACGGCTCGGGGAACCGGGCCAGTTCGACCCCGGTCACCGCCTCGCCCGCGAGCCGGCGCACCTCGAAGACATCGCCGGGCTCACCCGGCGCGACACCCGTCTGGGCCGGTTTGAGCACGGCCACCGAACGGCCGCCGGCGAGTGCCACGGCGGCGACGGCCGCCGTGGTGATCGTCTTGCCGATCTCGGTCCCCGTACCGCTCACGAACAGAACCGTCATCTCAGCCCTCCCGCGCGGCCGCGCACACCGCACGGCAGATGCGCGCCAGATCGTCGTCACCCGTCACATACGGCGGCATCGTGTACACCAGATCGCGGAACGGCCGCAGCCACACGCCCTCGCGGACCGCGGCCGCGGTCGCCGCCGCCATGTCCACCTCGTGGTCCAGCTGTACGACGCCGATGGCACCCAGGACCCGGACATCGCGTACGCCCTTGATCGAGCGGGCCGCGTCGAGCCCGTCGAGCAGCCCCGCCTCCAGGCGCTTGACCTCGCCCTGCCAGTCCTGGCCGAGCAGCAGGTCGATGGAGGCCAGGGCCACCGCGGCGGCCAGCGGATTGCCCATGAACGTCGGACCGTGCGCGAGCACCGGGACCTCGCCCGACGAGATGCCCTCGGCGACCTCCGTCGTGCACAGCGTCGCCGCCATCGACAGATAGCCGCCGGTCAGCGCCTTGCCGACGCACATGACGTCCGGCGAGAGAGCCGCGTGATCGGCCGCGAAGAGCGCGCCGGTGCGGCCGAAGCCGCTGGCGATCTCATCGAAGACGAGCAGCACGCCGTGCTCGTCGCAGGCCTCGCGCAGCACCCGCAGATACTCGGGCGAGTGGAACCGCATGCCGCCCGCGCCCTGCACCACCGGCTCCACGATCACCGCGGCCAGCTCGCCGGAGTGCCGCGCGATCGTCTCGCGCAGCTCGCGGGCGTACGACTCCTCGAACTCCGCCGGCGGCGGTCCCACGAACAACTGCTGTGGCAGGGCGCCCTGCCACAACTCGTGCATGCCGCCGTCCGGGTCGCACACCGACATCGGCTGCCAGGTGTCGCCGTGGTAGCCGCCGCGCCAGGTGAGCAGCCGCTGCTTGCGCGGCTGTCCGACCGAGCGCCAGTACTGCAGGCACATCTTCACGGCGACCTCGACCGCGACCGAACCCGAGTCGCTGAGGAAGACGTGCTGGAGCGGCTCGGGCGTGATCTCGACAAGACGGGCGGCGAGCCGGACGGCGCTCTCGTGAGTGAGCCCGCCGAACATGACATGGCTCATCCGGTCCAGCTGGCCGCGCGCCGCCTCGTTGAGCACCGGGTGGTTGTAGCCGTGCACGGCCGACCACCACGACGACATTCCGTCGATCAACTCGCGCTGCCCGTAGGCCGGTTCGGCCAGCCGCAGCCGTACACCCGACGCCGATTCGACGAGCAGCTGCTCCTGCCGGTTGGGCATCGGGCCGTACGGATGCCAGACGTGCCGGCGGTCCAGATCGAGAAGCCGCGCGGGGGAGTACTCAGGCATTGGGCGCGAGATCCGTCCCCGCGCCTCGGCGGCGGACGGCCACCAGATCGGTGCGCGCCTGATCCGCGGCCGCCTGCTCGGGCACCTCGGAGGCGCTCTCGCCGCAGGGGCCGCAGCCGCCGCCCTCGTGGGAGCCGCAGCCGGACGCGGCCGCGTGCGAACCGCAGCCCGCGGCGGCGAGCGCGTCGGCGCGGTGCTCGGGCAGGGTGGTGGTGCCCGTGCCCTCCACCTCGAACCCGGCGTCCGCGATCATGTCGAGATCGGCCTGCCCGGCCTGGCCCTCGCTGGTCAGGTAGTCGCCCAGGAAGATCGAGTTGACCAGGTGCAGCGCCAGCGGCTGCATCGAGCGCAAGTGCACCTCGCGGCCGCCCGCGAGCCGCACCTCGACGTCCGGGCAGACGAACCGGGTCATCGCCAGGATGCGCAGGCAGCGCTGCGGGGTGAGGTTCCACTCCTTGGCGAGCGGGGTGCCCTCGAACGGAATGAGGAAGTTCACCGGAACCGAGTCCGGGTCGAGGTCGCGCAGCGCGAAGACCACGTCGACCAGGTCCTCGTCGGACTCGCCCATGCCCGCGATCAGACCGGAACAGGCCGACAGACCGGCGTCGTGCGCCTTGGTCACGGTGTCCACACGGTCCTGATAGGTGTGCGTGGTCGTGATGTCCCCGTACGTCCCCTCGGACGTGTTGAGGTTGTGGTTGTACGCATCGGCCCCGGCGGCGCGCAGCCGCTCGGCCTGGCCGTCGGAGAGCAGACCGAGGCAGGCGCAGACCTCGACGCCCTCGTTCTGCTCCTTGATGGTCTCGATGGTCTCGGAGACCCGGGCGATGTCCCGGTCCGTGGGGCCGCGGCCGCTGGCCACCAGGCAGACCCGCTTCGCGCCGCCCGCGACACCCGCGGCGGCGGCCTTCGACGCCTCGTCGGGCTTGAGCCAGGTGTACTTCAGGATGTCGGCCTTGGAGCCGAGCCGCTGGGAGCAGTACGAACAGTCCTCGGGGCACAGGCCCGACTTCAGATTGACCAGATAGTTGAGCTTCACCCGGCGTCCGAACCACTGGCGGCGCACCCGGCCGGCCGCGGCCACCACATCGAGCAGTTCGTCGTCGGAGGTCGCCAGTACGGCGAGAGCCTCTTCGCGGGTCGGCAGTTCGCGCCGCAACCCCTTGTCCACCAGCGTGTTCAGCAGGTCCATGGCGCCGATCTTTGCGTACCGCACCGCCTGAGGCCAAGGTAGGGATCCCACAACACAGGTGGTTTGAGGTGTGTGTATCGCCACACCCTGACCCGGCATGGCACCGGCTAGGGTCTGTGGGCAGCCTACAAAAAGGGACTCCACCATGCCCCGAGCGCCGTTCGACTGGATCGACGTGGAATCGGAGCGCCGCGAGCGCGCCGGCCTGGTCCGTACGCTCCGGCCGCGCGCCGCCGACCAGGATCTCCTGGACCTGGCGAGCAACGACTACCTGGGGCTCACCCGGCACCCGGCGGTCACCGCGGGAGCGGCCGGGGCGGCCCACCGCTGGGGCGCCGGCGCCACCGGCTCCCGCCTGGTCACCGGAACCACCGCGCTGCACGCGGAACTGGAGCGCGAACTCGCCGAGTTCTGCGGCTTCGAGGCCGCGCTGGTCTTCTCCTCCGGTTACGCGGCGAACCTGGCCGCGCTCACCGCGCTCGGCCCCCACGGCTCGCTGATCGTCTCCGACGCGGGCAACCACGCCTCCATCGTCGACGGCTGCCGGCTCGCGCGGGCCGGTACGGACGTCGTGCCGCACGCCGACCCCGAGGCGGTCCGCAAGGCCCTGGACGCCCATGGCGGACCCGGCCTCGTCGTGTCGGACTCGGTGTTCTCGGTGGACGGCGACGCCGCCCCGCTGTCCCAACTGGCCCACTTCTGCCGGGAGTTCGGGGCAGCATTGGTGGTGGACGACGCACACGGGCTCGGCGTGCTCGGCGAGGGCGGACGCGGCGCGCTGCACGCGGCCGGACTCGCGGGCGCGGACGACGTGGTCGCCACCGTCACCCTGTCGAAGTCGCTCGGCAGCCAGGGCGGCGCGGTCCTCGGCCCCGCCCGGGTCATCCGGCACCTGGTGAACGCGGCCCGCACCTTCATCTTCGACACCGGGCTGGCACCCGCCTCGGCCGGCGGGGCGCTGGCGGCCCTGCGGCTGCTGCGCGCGGAGCCGGAACTCGCGGGCCGGGCCCGTACCGTCGCCGCCGAACTGCACGGACGCCTCACCGCCGCGGGGCACCGCGCGGTACGCCCCGATGCCGCGGTGGTCTCCGTGCGGGCCCCGTCGCCGGAGGCGGCGGTGGCCTGGGCGGCCGACTGCCGCGCGGCCGGGCTCGTGGTCGGCTGCTTCCGGCCGCCGTCGGTCCCGGACGGCATCTCGCGGATCCGGCTGACCGCCCGCGCGGATCTGACGGAGCGGCAGATCGACACGGCGGTGGGCACGATCCTGCGGACCGCGCCCACCGCCTGACGAACTGTCAGTTATCTGCCTGGAGTGCCGAGATGAAGCCGTGCCAGGCCCGGTCACCGAAGAGCAGCGCGGGGCCCTCGATCCGCTGGGAGTCGCGCACGGCCAGCAGCTCGCCCTTGAGCCTGGCCGTCTCGACGCAGTTGTTCATGCCCACGCTGCGGCTGCTGCGCCGCCACCGGGCACCGTGGAGGGATGTACTGGAAGGAACGTGCGCAGGGCGTGCGGACATTCATGCCTCCCCACTCGCCGTGGATCGGCCCGGTTCTTCCCGGGCTGTCCGGGCGATGAGATCCAACGAGTCCTCGCAGGAGAGTGCGAGCGACTGAACGGTCTGGAACGCGGCGTTGTACGCCTCAAGGTCTTCTCTCCGTTCGAGATAGAGGCTACTCGTCAAATGGTCGAGAACGACCACATCCAGATCTGAAATGTCCGGAAACGAAAAGATAATGAAAGGGCCGGTGAGCCCGACGTAGCCGCCGTAACGGAAAGGAATGACCTGTAACCGGACGTGGGGCCAGGCGGCGGCCGCCAGCAGATGCCGTAACTGATCGCTCATGGCCGCCGGACCGCCCACCTGACGCCGCAGCACCCCCTCGTCGAGCACCGCGCTGAGCGCGAGCGGCGGATCGCCCCGCAGCACCTCCTGGCGGGCCAGCCGCACCTTGACGAGCGAGTCCACCTTGTCCGGCGGCAGGGACGCGAGCGCGGCCCGGGTCACCGCGCGCGCGTACGCGGGCGTCTGCAGCAGTCCCGGCACCACCGAGGTCTCCAGCGTGCGCGCCGTGCGCGCCTGCGACTCCAGGCTGATGAAGTCCCGGTACTGCGGCGGGAGCAGACCGCGGTACGCGCGCGCCCAGTGCTCCCCGCCGCCGTCCGCCGAATCCGCCAACGCCTCCAGGAGTGTGCGGAGTTGGGGATCTCGCACCTCGTAGGCGTCGAGCAGGCGGGCCACGTCCGCGGGCTTCGCGCCGCTGCGGCCGGTCTCGATCCGGCTCACCTTCGACTGGTGCCAGCCGACCAGGCGGGCCGCCTCCCCGCTCGTCAGACCCTTCCGGTCGCGCAGCCCTCGCAGTTCCTCGCCCAGCTTGCGGCGGTGCACCGCCGGTCCGTGCCACATGGCCGTCTCCTTCGCCTCCGGCGCCTTCGGCGATGGGTAAGTGTGAGCCCAATTACGCTCTGTCGCCGCAGAGTTCACCGCTTTGAGCGACAGATATATGCATATCTTGGTGGATGGCACCCAAGACCGGCACGATGAGTGGCACTCTGGCGCGAAGCACAATCCGAGGCCGACCTCGTCTCCGCGAGCGCTCATCCGCCAGGAGTCCTCTGGCCGGCCCGGGTGGGAAAGGGACAGCGTCGCCATGGCAGACCATCTCGAAGCATCAATCACTCTGCCGAGCGAACCCGCCTCGGTCTCCGCGGCACGGCGATACGTCGCCGAGGTTCTCACCGATTGGGGTCTGCCGTCCGACGACGAGACCGGCGACACGGTCCGGCTCATCGTGTCCGAACTCGCCACCAATGCCGTGCAGCACACCTTCGGCCAGTCACCCACCTTCACCGTGGACGTCCAGCTGGAATGCGAGGAGGAGCTGCGGGTCGGGGTGACCGACAGTCATCCGCGCTGGCCGAAACGATTGCCCGCCGCCGTCCAGCAGGACAACGGCCGGGGCATGGTGATCGTCCGCTGGCTCGCGGCCGAGTGCGGCGGCCGGCTCTCGGTCGAACCCACCGCGGACGGCGGCAAGACGGTCTGGATCGCCCTGCCGTGGACGGCAGTGGTGCAGAGCGGCTAGCGGGGCTCACTGCCCGGCCCCGGAGCCGCCCTGGGGGCGCGGGCCGTCCCGGTGCGTGGGCGCGCGCATCGGGACGGCCCCGCCGGCGGGGCGGTCAGCCGACCCGCCCGTATAAGACGCTGCCGCTCCAGATCCGTTCGAGGCGGACCACCGCGCCGGTCTTGGGGGAGTGCCAGATCTTCCCGTTCCCGGCGTAGATCCCCACGTGGTAGACGTGTCCCGCCGAATGGAAGAACACCAGGTCTCCGGCTTTGCGGGAGGAGGCGGAGACATGCCGGGAGCTGTTGTACTGCTGCTGGGCCGAGCGGGGCAGCTTGTGGCCCGCCTGCTTGAACGAGTAGAGCGTGAGCCCGGAGCAGTCGAAGCGGTGCGGTCCGGCGGCCCCGTACTGATAGGGCGACCCCTTCTTCGATTCGGCCACGTGGAGCGCCCTGGCGGCGACGGCCGCGGCATGCGCTTCGAGTGTGGCGCCCGGCGCCAGTATGGTTCCCCCCGCCACGGCGACGGTGAGGGCCGTGACGGCGCCCAGGCGGAGCAGCAGAGACGGGACATGTGTCTGCGCGGTCATGCGCAACCCTTCGTCAAACCGCCTGCGAAGGATGACCTGTCGGGTTCGGACCGGCGAAGACGCCCGGCCGCCTGAACGGCTTCACCCCGAGGGACGGCCGACGGCCGGCCGTCCCGAAGAACGCGGGTCCTCCACTCCTGCCGGTCCACTCCTGTCGACCAGTCGTCCGGAGCGGCGGCAGGACTCGGCGTCCGCCCGGACCGCCCCGCCACGGTGGCGGGGGCTTGTCGTCCCAGGGATCTTCACGCACCGACTGTCATATTTTCGTAACGAAACGGCTTTGTGTGAGGGTGCTCACGACTGGGCGATTCGGGTGGACACGGGTGGTTCGGCACCTCCCGAAGGAGGGCTGACGAGCCTCCTACCAGCGACGGAACGATCGATTCCGCGCGTTGTGCAGGCGCTGTAAGGAGCTCATAAGGGGCAGTGGACGTAGTCGGCGGTGGGCCGAACGGGGGTACCCCGTCTGGTCCGTTTCGTCGGCCCCGTCGGCGCGTTGGGCGCCGCCGCTGCGCGCGGCGGCCTCAACCGGTGGTCTGCGGCGGCACCGTGAGCCGCCCCGTGCGGCGCTCGCCGTCCAGCACCCGCAGGGCGCGGGTCAGCGTGCGGGCGTGCACCCGGGTCTCGCCGCGCAGGTGCATCAGGGCGAGCGCGTCCTTCAGCGCGGCCGTCCGGCCGACCAGCGCCTGCGCGGCCCGCAGCGCGCCGTAGGTGTCGGGGCCGTGCGCCGGATTGACGCGACCGAGCAGATCGACCACTTCGAGATAGCAGTCGACGAACTCGGCCTCGGCCCGCGTGAGCGCCGGCAGCGGCGGAAGTTCCGGTGGCAGCACGGCGGTTCACCGTCCGCGCAGCGAGGTCTTGCGGCTTTCGAGTACGTGGTCGGCGAGCCCGTACGCCACGGCGCCCGCGGCGTCGAAGACCACGTCCCGCTCGATGTCGGCGGCCACCTGCCGCGCGGTCCGCCCGGTGTACCGGGCGAGCAACTCGGTCAGGAGCGTGCGGCCGCGCAGCAGTTCGGCGGCCTGGATCTGCAGGTCGGAGGGCTGGCCGCGCAGCGGCTCCTCGATCGCGGGCTCCCTGAGGAGCACCCGGGAGGCCGGTTGCACCAGGCGTTTGCCGGGCGTCCCGGCCGCGAGCAGCAGCGCGGCCACCGAACTCACCTGACCCAGGCAGAACGTCTGCACGTCGCAGGTGACGAATTGCATCGTGTCGTGGATCGCGGTCATCGCGGTGAGCGAGCCGCCGGGGGAGTTGATGTAGAGCGAGATGTCCCGGTCGGGGTCGGCGTGCTCCAGGTGCATGAACTGGGCCATCACATCGTTGGCCGAGGCGTCGTCGACCGGGGTGCCGAGAAAGACGATCCGCTCCTCGAAGAGCTTGGAGTACGGATCGAGCGTGCGGACCCCGGAGGCGGTGCGCTCCGAGAACTCGGGCAGGACGTAGCGGGCGGCAGGGCGGTGGGTCATGACGTACCTCTCCTCGACCGGATACCTCGACCGGATGTAAAAAATGTACAGGACGTACAGATCGATGAGGGGTGGTTTTCGCTCTCGGCGAGCGGGGGCCTGGCTCAATAGGCGCTCTCCCGGTGATCCCCGGGGGTGACTAGCGTGCGTCGGCGCGGGGGTCACCTGGGGAGAGGGCTCACTGACGTGTTCTATTACGCATTCCGTCTCGTGGTGCTGGTGCCGCTGCTGCGGTGGCTGTTCCGCCCGTGTGTCGAAGGGGCCGGGCGGGTGCCCGAGGCAGGTGCGGTGATCCTCGCGGGGAATCACCAGTCGTTCACCGATCAGTTCCTGCTGGGGGTGACGCTCAGGCGCCGCCTGACCTTCCTGGCCAAGCAGGAGTACTTCACCGCGCCGGGGCTCACCGGCCGGGCGACTGCCGCGTTCTTCCGCGCGCTCGGGCAGATCCCGGTCGACCGCTCCGGCAAGGCCGCGGCCCAGGCGGCGATCGACACGGCGCTCCAAGTGCTCGGCAGGGGAGGCGTGTTGGGGGTGTTCCCGGAGGGGACGCGCTCGCACGACGGACGGCTCTACAAGGGCAAGGTGGGTGTGGCGGCGATGGCGCTGCGGTCCGGCGCCCCGGTGGTCCCGGTCGCGATGATCGGAACGTTCGAGGCCCAGCCGAAGGGGCGGCGGCTGCCCCGGCGCGTACCGATCACGATCCGCTTCGGTGAGCCGCTGGACTTCTCCCGCTACCGGGGGATGGAGGACGAGCGCTTCGTGCTGCGGGCGGTGACGGACGAGATCATGTACGCGGTGCGGAAGCTGTCGCAGCAGGAGTACGTGGACGTGTACGCGGCCGAGGCCCGCGCGACGAGGGAGCTGGGGGTGGCGGCCGCCTGACGCGCGGGGCGCGGGCCGGGCCGGGGCTCGGCCCGCGCCCCGCAGACGGGTGCCGAGGTGTCGGCCGCAGGGCTCTGACCTGCGCACCCGTCGATTCGCGCGGGCCCCACGGGCCGTGGCGGCGGAGTCTAAGCTGGGGAGCATGGCCTACGAGATTCCGGTGACGCAAGCCCGCGCAGAGCTCGCCGAGCTGATCAACCGTGTCGTCTACGGCGGTGAGCGCGTGGTGGTGACGCGCCACGGGAAGCCGCTGGTCGCGCTGGTCTCCGCCGCTGACCTGGAGAAACTGGAGAGCGAGCCGCAGCAGGACGAGCAGGTGGCGAGCTCCGTCTCGTCCGTACGCCCCCTGACCGCAGCCCCCGGCGAACACCGGCGCTTCGGGATCGCCGCCGAGCACCGGGGTCCGCACGTCGGCGACTGAGCCGTGAGGCGGGCCGCTTACGGACACGCTCCGTAGTCGGAGGGGTCCGCAGTCGCACCCCGGTTCGAAGATCATGTGTTCGCAAAGCGCCAGTTAACGCGCCGGAAAAACTTCCGCTCTAACGTGCAATGCCTGGCCGAGGGGCCGGGAGAGGCCGGTCAACAGGATGTTGACATCGGATACGGTTCCGCTGCGTTCGGGCGGAAAGTACCTGCTCCGGTCGGCCCGCCCCAGACGCTCGCTGGGTCCGTCCACGGCTGTCCGTGAACGGAAGGGCACAACTGTGAGGTGGGAAGCGTGCAACTGACGCCGCACGAGCAGGAACGCCTGCTCATCCATGTAGCCGCCGATGTGGCGGAGAAGCGCAGGGCCCGCGGGGTGAAGCTCAACCATCCCGAGTCCGTCGCGCTCATCACCTCGCACATCCTCGAAGGCGCCCGCGACGGCCGCACCGTCGCCGAACTCATGGCATCCGGACGGAAGTTGCTCTCCCGCGACGAGGTCATGCCGGGCATCCCGGAGATGATCCACGACGTCCAGGTGGAGGCGACCTTCCCGGACGGCACCAAGCTCGTCACCGTCCACGACCCGATCGTCTGACGGGGGAGCGCCGCCGTGATTCCCGGAGAGATCCTCTTCGCCGACGACCCCATCGCCCTCAACGAGGGCCGTGAGACCGTGCGGCTGACCGTACTGAACGCCGCCGACCGCCCCGTCCAGGTCGGCTCCCACTACCACTTCGCCGAAGCCAACCCCGGTCTGAACTTCGACCGAACGGTTGCCCGGGGCAAGCGGCTCAACATCGCCGCGGGCACCGCCGTGCGCTTCGAACCCGGAATCCCCGTAGACGTAGAACTCGTCCCCCTGACCGGACTGCGCATCGTCCCGGGTCTGCGCGGCGAGAGTGGAGGTGCCCTCGATGGCTGAGCTCGACCGTGCTGTCTACGCCGACCTGTTCGGCCCCACCACCGGCGACCGCATCCGGCTCGCCGACACCGACCTGCTGGTCGAGATCGAGGAGGACCGCTGCGGCGGGCCCGGCCGCGCGGGCGACGAGGCGGTGTTCGGCGGCGGCAAGGTGATCCGCGAGTCCATGGGCCAGGCCCGGACCACGCGGGCCGAAGGCGCGCCCGACACCGTTGTCACCGGTGCCGTCGTCATCGACCACTGGGGCATCGTCAAGGCCGACATCGGCATCCGGGACGGCCGCATCACCGGCATCGGCAAGGCCGGCAACCCGGA
This sequence comes from Streptomyces sp. NPDC094147, assembly GCF_044764265.1. Lineage (NCBI taxonomy): Bacteria > Bacillati > Actinomycetota > Actinomycetes > Kitasatosporales > Streptomycetaceae > Streptomyces > Streptomyces sp. NPDC094147. Next base: position 132,640 of record NZ_JBIWHT010000006.1, read on the forward strand.
CACCATGGACGGCGTCCACCCCGAGCTCGTCACCGGCCCCGAGACCGAGATCATCGCGGGCAACGGGAAGATCCTGACCGCCGGCGCCGTGGACACCCACGTCCACTTCATCTCGCCCACCCTCATCGACCAGGCCCTCTCCTCCGGCATCACCACGCTGGTCGGCGGCGGCACCGGACCCGCCGAGGGCACCAAGGCCACCACCATCACACCGGGCCCCTGGCACCTGGCCCGGATGTTCGCCGCCCTGGAGAACGCGCCCGTCAACATCGGTCTGCTCGGCAAGGGCAACACCATGTCGCGCGAGGCCATGCACTCCCAACTGCGCGGCGGCGCCCTCGGGTTCAAGATCCATGAGGACTGGGGTGCCACCCCCGCCGTCATCGACGCCTGTCTGAGTGTCTGCGAGGAGACCGGCGCCCAACTCGCCATCCACACCGACACGTTGAACGAAGCCGGCTTCGTCGGGGACACCCTCGCCGCCATCGCGGGCCGCTCGATCCACGCGTACCACACCGAAGGCGCGGGCGGCGGCCACGCCCCCGACATCATCACCGTGGTCTCGCAGCCCCATGTGCTGCCCAGCTCCACCAACCCGACCCGGCCGCACACCGTCAACACCATCGAGGAACACCTCGACATGCTGATGGTGTGTCACCACCTGAACCCGGCGGTACCGGAGGACCTCTCCTTCGCGGAGTCCCGGATCAGGCCGTCGACCATAGCGGCCGAGGACTTCCTGCACGACCTCGGAGCCATCTCGATCATCTCCTCCGACTCCCAGGCGATGGGCCGGATCGGCGAGGTCGTGCTGCGTACGTGGCAGACCGCGCACGTCATGAAGGTGCGGCGGGGCGCGCTGCCCGGCGACGGCCGGGCCGACAACCACCGGGTCCGCCGCTATGTCGCCAAGTACACGATCAACCCGGCGGTCGCCCAGGGCCTCGACCACGAGATCGGCTCGGTCGAGCCGGGCAAGCTCGCCGACCTCGTTCTGTGGGAGCCCGCGTTCTTCGGCGTCAAGCCGCAGCTCGTGATCAAGGGCGGCCAGATCGCGTACGCGCAGATGGGCGACGCGAACGCGTCGATCCCCACCCCGCAGCCGATCCTGCCCCGGCCCATGTTCGGCGCGTACGGGAAGGCGCCCGCGGCCAACTCGCTCAACTTCGTCTCCCAGGCGGCGCTTGAGGACGGGCTCCCCGAACGCCTCGGGCTGGACAAGCAGTTCGTGGCGATCAAGAACACCCGACGGGTCGGCAAGGCGGACATGCGCGAGAACGACGCGCTGCCGGACGTCAAGGTCGACCCGGACACCTTCACGGTGACCATCGACGGCGACGCGGTGGAACCGGCACCCGCCGCCGAACTGCCCATGGCCCAGCGGTACTTCCTCTTCTGACGGGCTGTCACCACATGAGTCGCGCAGCACTGCTCGTCCTCGCCGACGGCCGGTTCCCCGCCGGTGGCCACGCCCACTCGGGCGGGGCCGAACCGGCCGTCAAGGCGGGACGCATCCGTACCGCGGCCGACCTCGCGGAGTTCTGCCGGGGGCGGCTGCACACCGCGGGCCTCACCGCCGCGTCGCTCGCCGCGGCGGCGGCCGCGGGCCTCGACCCGCTCGCCCTGGACGAGGCGGCCGACGCCCGCACCCCCTCGCCCGCGCTGCGGGCCACCGCCCGAAAGCTCGGCCGCCAGATGATGCGGGCGGCGCGCGCGACCTGGCCGTGCGCCGAGCTCGACGCGCTGGCCGCGGCCCGTCCGCGCGGCGCCCACCAGCCGATCGTCCTCGGCCTCGCCGCACGGGCGGCCGGGCTCGGACCCGAGGACGCGGCGCACTGCGTGGCGTACGAGACGGTCAGCGGTCCGGCGACGGCCGCCGTACGCCTGTTGAGCCTCGACCCGTTCGACGCGACGGCCGTGCTGGCCCGGCTCGCACCGGAGCTGGACGCGGTGGCCCGGCGGGCCGCGCTCGCCGCGACCGAGGCGGCGGTCGAGGGGCTTGACGCGCTGCCCGCGGCGTCTGCTCCGCTGCTGGACATCTCCGCCGAGGCGCATGCCGCTTGGCCCGTCCGCCTCTTCGCCTCCTAGCCCGCCGAGTGCTGGGGGCTCCGCCCCCAGACCCCCTTCGCCCCGAATGAACCGACCCGCCGTCCAGAACCCCATCCACCTCCCCCCCGGAGCCGCCCCATGCACCTCGACCACTCCCACGAAGGTCCCGCCGCAGTCAGCGCGGACGCGCGCCGTCCCGATGGCACCCGGCGTGCGTTGCGCGTCGGGCTCGGCGGGCCCGTCGGGTCCGGGAAGACCGCCACCGTCGCCGCGCTCTGCCGGGCCCTGCGCGACCAGCTCTCCATCGCCGTCGTCACCAACGACATCTACACGCGCGAGGACGCCGAATTCCTGCTGCGCAACGCCGTGCTGCCGCCCGAGCGGATCCAGGCCGTGGAGACCGGCGCCTGCCCGCACACCGCGATCCGCGACGACATCTCCGCCAACCTCGAAGCCGTCGAGGATCTGGAGGAGGCGGTCGGGCCGCTCGATCTGATCCTCGTGGAGTCCGGCGGCGACAACCTCACCGCCACCTTCTCCAAGGGCCTGGTCGACGCCCAGATCTTCGTCATCGACGTGGCCGGCGGCGACGACATCCCGCGCAAGGGCGGCCCCGGCGTCACCACCGCCGACCTGCTCGTCGTCAACAAGACCGACCTCGCCCCGCACGTGGGATCCGACCTCGGCCGGATGGCCCGCGACGCCAAGGAGCAGCGGGCCGAACTGCCCGTCGTCTTCCAGTCGTTGAGGTCCGAGGATGGTGTCGCCGAAGTCGCCGGCTGGGTGCGGGAGCAGCTCGCGGCATGGGTGGCCTGACCGCCGGCGCGACGGGCCTGCGCGCCAGGGCCCGCATCGTCGCGACCCCCGAAGGCCTGCCGGTACTCGAAGGCGAGGGTCCGCTCGCGCTGCGCCGCACCCGCGCGAGCGGGCCCGGCCACCGCGTCACCGTCATCGGCGCGATGAGCGCCCCGCTCGGCGGCGACCGCATCGCCATCGAGGCTCAGGCGTGCGACGGGGCGCGGCTCGCCGTCGACTCGGCCGCCGCCACCATCGCGCTGCCCGGCCGCGGCGGCGAGCGGGCGCACTACGACGTACGGCTCACCGTCGGCGAGGACGCCGAACTGCGCTGGCTGCCCGAGCAGCTCATCTCCGCGCGCGGCAGCGACCTGCGGATGCGCACCCGGATCGAACTGGCGACCGGTGCCCGCCTGGTGTTCCGCGAGGAGCAGGTGCTCGGCCGCCACGGCGAGGCGCCCGGCACCCTCGCCACCCGCCTCACCGTGCACCGCGCGGGCCGCCCGCTCCTCGACCAGGAACTGGCGTACGGGCCGGGCGCGCCCGGCGGCTGGGACGGGGGAGCGGTGCTCGGCGGGCACCGGGCGGTGGGCCAACTGCTCGTCGTCGGACCGGAGTTGGCGGACCGGCCGGCCGAGCCCCGGATGCTCGGTGAGCATGCCGTGCTCACCCCGCTCGCCGGCCCCGCGTTCCTCGTGACGGCGCTCGCCCCCGACGCCCGGCTGCTGCGCCGGACGCTGGACGAGGTGCTCCGGGCGGGACCCCACAACACGCCGACCGCTCAGCGGAACACCGCGTACCGGCTATCGGTTCGGTAAAGAAACACCCGTACGGCCTGTGCACAGCGGGCACATAGAGGAAAGGATCCCCCGACAGGCCCAAACGGCGCGCTGTTGACCGACAGCGCACTTCAGCAGGGGGAGGTACCACTTGAGACGCACCGCAGTGCTCGGCTCGGCCGGCACTCTGATCGCGGGCACGCTGTTGGCGGGCGCGATAGCGGCTCCGGTCGCGAACGCCGACAACCGCGACCACGGTTGGTCCGAGGCGCGTGGCTCGCAGATCGCCGCGGACCGGGCGGCCAGGCAGGGCATCCACTGGACCGACTGCCCCGCCGACTGGGCGTTGGCCAAGCCGATCCAGTGCGGGTACGTGAGCGTCCCGCTCGACTACTCGCGGCCCAACGGCAAGCAGATCAAGCTGGCCGTCGACCGCATCGGCAACACCGGCACCAAGGCCGAGCGCCAGGGCGCCCTCGTCTACAACCCGGGCGGCCCCGGCGGCTCGGGCATGCGCTTCCCCACACGAGTAACCACGAAGAACCCGCTGTATGCCAACATCTCGAAGGCGTACGACTTCGTGGGCTTCGACCCGCGCGGCGTGGGCCGCTCGACGCCGATCTCCTGTGTCGACCCGCAGGAGTACGCCAAGGCGCCGAAGGCCGACCCGGTACCGAGCGGCGAGGCCGACAAGCAGGCCCAGCGCAAGCTGGCCGCCGAGTACGCGGACGGCTGCGCCGAGCGCAGCGGCTGGATGCTCCCGTACATGACCACGCCGAACACCGCCCGCGACATGGACGTCATCCGCGCCGCGCTCGGTGAGAAGAAGCTCAACTACCTGGGCGTCTCCTACGGCACCTACCTGGGCGCGGTCTACGGCACGCTCTTCCCGTCGCATGTGCGCCGGATGATCGTGGACAGCGTCGTCAACCCGGCCCAGGACAACATCTGGTACCAGGCCAACCTGGAGCAGGACGTCGCCTTCCAGGCCCGCTGGAACGAGTGGGAGGACTGGGTCGCGAAGTACGACGCCACCTTCCACCTCGGCACCACCCGGGCGCAGGTCGAGGCCCAGTGGCTGAAGCTGCGCGCGGACGCCAAGAAGAGCCCGCTGGGTGGTCAGGTCGGCCCGGCCGAGCTCCTCGGGTTCTTCCAGAAGGCCCCGTACTACGACTCGTACTGGGTGCCGGTCGCCAAGGCGCTCAGTGCCTACAAGGCGGGTGACAGCAAGCCGGTCATCGCGGCCACCGCACCTGACATGTCGGACATCAAGGGCAACATCGCGTCGGAGAACGGCAACGCGGTCTACACCGCCGTCGAGTGCGCGGACGCCAAGTGGCCCACCAGCTGGCGCAAGTGGGACCGCGACAACACCCGGCTGAACAAGGACTATCCGTTCCTGACCTGGTCCAACGCCTGGATGAACCTGCCGTGCGCCACCTGGCCCACCAAGCAGCAGACCCCGATCGAGGTCAAGACGGGCCGCGGCCTGCCGCAGGTCCTGATCGTGCAGAGCACCAATGACGCCGCCACCCCGTTCCACGGCGCCGTCGAGCTGCACAACCGCTTCAAGAACTCGCGCCTCATCATCGAGAAGGGCGCCGGTTCGCACGGTGTGACCGGTCTCGTCAACCCGTGCATCAACTCGCGCGTGGACGACTACCTGCTCACCGGCAAGACCGACAGCGCGGACTTCACGTGCACCCCGCACGCAACGCCCGTGCCGTAACGGCCAGTTGAGCCGAGGGGGCGGCCGGAGCACTCCGGCCGCCCCCTCCTGCCGTTCGCCCCTGATGTCAGCCGCGCGCGGCCAGCCAGGCGTCCTCGGCCGCGTAGTCGAACAGGTCGCCGTACCGGGCCATCGGGGGGAACACCTCGCGCCAGTCCCGGCCCTTCAGCTCGGCGGCGAGCCACTCGACCGTCCGCGGCAGCGATTGCACGTACCCGGTCACCGGCCGGTAGCCCAATTCCCGCTCGGCCGCCGACATGTCGTACACGATGGGATGCGGACCGCTCCACGGGGTCAGCCCGACCATCTGCTCCGGCGCGCCCTCCAGCGGCACGATCTCGCTGCGCACCCCGAGCACCTCGTCGATCGCGGCGCTGATCTCGGCCACCGTCGGTGCCTCGGGGTCCGCCGCGTGGAGCACCCGGGAGCCGGGCTTGAGCGCGGCGAGCCGGATCAGTTCGGCGATGTTCGCGACGTGCGAGGGATGGAAGCGGCTCTGCCCGCCGTACGCGAGGATCCGCACCGGCCGCCCGTCCAACGCCCGCTTCACGAAGTGGAGTTCGCGCGGGCTGCGGCAGTGCGGGCCGTGGATCGCACCGGCGCGCAGCAGCGTCGCGGGCACCGGGGAGTCCAGCAGCTCCCGCTCCAGCTGCACCTTCCTGGCCCCGTACGTCGTGTCACCGGGCGCCACCGTGGTCAGTGACTCGGTGATCGGGACCGGGTAGCGCGGTGCTCCGTCCGGCTCGCCCTGGGTGTCGAAGCTGCGGCCCTTGTCGTCCTCGTACACCGCGCCGCTGGAGATCACTACGGCCGACCCGATCCGGTCGCCGAGATGGGCCAACTGCCGTGCGTGCTGCTGCCCGTACGCCACCACGTCGACCAGTACGTCGACGCCGTCCCCGAGCGCCGAGGCGAGCGCCGCGTCGTCCTCCCGGTCGAGGCGCACCCGCTGCACGTCCCCGGGCCAGTCGGCGTCCTGGCCGCTGCCCCGCGACGCGGCCCGCACCTCCCACCCGTCCCCGGCGAGCGCGCGCACCGCGGCCCGCCCGATCTGTCCCGTAGCTCCGATGACGAACGCTGATCCCTTGGCCATGCCTGGAAGCTACGCCGGGACGATCAGCGCGGCCAGATCGTTTCGCCCTGCGCGGATCCGCCCAGGGCCGAGCGGCCGGGGGAACTTCCGGGCTCAGCCGATGATTCCGCGGAACCTCCGCGACTCCTCCGCCTTCACGTCGGCCGCGTACCGGTCCACGTACTCCTGGCCCGACAACTCCATGACCTTGTACATGATTTCGTCGGTGACCGCCCGCAGGACGGCCTTCTCGTCCTCCATCCCGGCGTACCGGGAGAAGTCCAGCGGCTCGCCGAAGCGGACCGCGACCCGTTTGATCCTCGGCACGACCTGACCGGGCGGCTGGATCTCGAAGGTGCCGACCATCGCGCACGGAATCACCGGCACCCGCCCCCGGATCGCCATCACCGCGACCCCGACCTTGCCCTTGTAGAGCTTGCCGTCGGGGGAGCGGGTGCCCTCCGGATAGATGCCGAGCAGTTCGTTCCTGTTCAGCACTCCGAGCCCCTCCCGGATCGCGGCCCGGCCCGCCTCCTTGCCGGAGCGGTCCACCGGAATCTGCCCGATGGCCCGGAAGAAGGCGGCGGTGAGCCGCCCCTTGATGCCGGGCCCGGTGAAGTACTCCTGTTTGGCGAGGAAGGTGATGCGCCTCTTCAGCATCACCGGCATCAGGAAATGATCGGAGAACGAGAGGTGATTTCCCGCGATGATCGCCGCCCCTTCCTCGGGAATGTGCTCCAACCCCTCCATCCTCGGCCGGAACAGCAGTCTCAACAGGGGCCCCAGGACTGCGTATTTGAGGACGTAGTAGAGCACGCGCACGCTCCTCACCATTCGGGGGGTGGTCAGTGTAGGGGGAGTTTCCCGCCCCTGTAACCACCGATGACTGGCGCCGGGGCAGATCGATCAATCGATCATTTAAGGCGAGGTTCTTGAGCGGACGAAGTGCGGAGTGTACAAACCGTTCACGGGAATCCGTTCACGGCAGTCCGTTCACGGCAGTCCGTTCACGGCACTGTGTGCACTCCTCACCCCTTTTCCTCTCCGGCCTGGAGTCTCCATGACAAGTCGCTGGTCTCGTCGTGGCTTCCTGTACGCCACCGGTGCCTCGGCCCTCGCTCTCGGCAGCACGGCCGCCACGTCCGCCGAGGCCGGCGCCGCCGATGCCTTCGACGGGCTGCGCGCCACCTGGCGGACGCTGATCCTCGGTTCCGGCTTCAGCCCCACCGCCGAGCCGTTCAAGTCCCAGCTCGCCGACCTCGGTTCGTCGGCCGCGAACCTGCTCTCCACGATGGCCCCGGCGAGCGGATCACTGTGGCCGGACGCCGTGTACGCCGACCCGAATCCGGGCACCGGCCAGGACTCGTTCGGCTACTCGGCGAGCATGAACACCAGCTGCACCCGGCTCAGGACCATGGCCGAGGCCTACAGCCAGCCGGGCACCGGACTCACCGGCGACACCGCCCTCGCCGCCGCCGTCGTGACCGGCCTGGACCACCTCCACGGCGACGTCTACAACGAGAACCGGGCGCCCTTCGGCAACTGGTGGAACTGGCAGATCGGCGCCCCGCAGGACCTGCTCGACAGCTGCGTGCTGATGTACGACAGGCTCTCCGCAGACCAAGTCGCCAGCTATCTCAGGGCAGTTGACCACTTCGTCCCGGACGGTGCTGTCTCCGTCTACTCCGGAACCAGCACCGGCGCCAACCGCGTCGACCTCTGCCGGGTGCTCGCGGTACGCGGAGTCGTCGGCAAGAACTCGGCGAAGATCTCTCTGGCCGCGAACGCGCTCTCGCCGGTCTTCCCGTACGTGAGTGCCGGAGACGGGCTCTACGCCGACGGCTCCTTCATCCAGCACACCGATGTGCCCTACACCGCCTCCTACGGATCGGTCCTGCTCGGCGGTCTCGGCATGCTGTTCGCCCTGCTCGCCGGCTCCGCCTGGCAGGTCTCGGACCCGGCCCGGCAGATCGTCTTCGACGCGGTGGAGAACGCCTGGGCACCCTTCCTCCACAACGGCCTCGCCATGGACGGCGTCGCGGGCCGCGCCATCAGCCGGGGTGTCCCGGCCACCGGCACCCCGGGCCGCCGGCAGGACGACCATGTGCGCGGCCATGTGATCCTCGCCTCGATCGTGCTGCTCGGCCAGGGCGCGAGCAGCACCGAGAACGCCCGCTGGCGCGGGCTCGTCAAGGGATGGATGCAGCGGGACTACTACAGCCCGCCGATGAGCGACGGCTTCCTCGGCATCGCAAGTCTCGCCCGTCTCAAGGGAGTTGAGGACGACACCACCGTCTCCGCGATCGCCGAACCCGTCGGGCACCGGCTCTTCACGCACATGGCGCGGGCCACCCACCGCCGTCCCACCTGGGCGGCCGCGATCAGCATGGCCGACAGGCGCATCACGTACTACGAGACCGGCAACGGGGAGAACCTGCGCGGCTGGCACACCGGGTCCGGAATGCTCTACTGGTGGGGCGACAGCTACGCCAACGGGCAGTACAGCGATGCCTTCTGGCCCACCGTGGACCCCTGCCGCCTGCCCGGCACCACCGCATCGCGCAAGGTCCTCGCGGATGCGGCGGGCGGTGACTGGGGGGCGTCGAAACCGGACGTCAACTGGGTGGGCGGGGCCACCGACGGCCGGCGGGCGGCCATCGGCCAGTACCTCAAGGGGTTGCAGAGCACCCTGCTCGCCAAGAAGTCCTGGTTCTGCCTCGACGACGCGATCGTCTGCCTCGGCGCGGGCATCACCTGCACGGACGGCACGGCCGTCGAATCCACCGTCGACAACCGCAACCTCGGGCCGGCCGGAAGCGCCGCCCTCACCGTCGACGGAACCGTGCAGCCCCTCACCCACCCCTGGTCGGCGACCCTGACCGGCGCCTCCTGGGCCCATCTCGCGGGCCACGGTGGCTATGTCTTCCCCGGCCGGGCGACCGTACGGGCCCTGCGGGAGGAGCGCACCGGCCGCTGGAGCGACATCAACAAGGGCGGCTCGGCGACCGCGATCAGCCGCCGGTACCTCACCCTGTGGGCCGACCACGGCACGAATCCGTCCGGTGCCGGATACGCCTACGTCCTGCTGCCCGGAGCCTCGGCGGCCCAGACCTCGGCCCGCGCCGACGACACCGGCTGGCTCACCGTCCTCGCCAACACCTGCGACCAGCAGGGCGTCCAGGTGCCCCCGCTCGGCTTCACCGGGGTCAACTTCTGGTTCGGCGGCACCGTCGGCGCGCTCACGGCCAGTGCGCCCTGCGCCGTGATGATCAGCGAGCGGAGCGACGGCACCGCGGTGATCTGCGTCAGCGACCCGATGCGGATGCAGACCTCGCTCACCCTCACCTGGCAGCGCGCCGTCGCCTCGGTGACCTCCAGGCCGCCCACCGTCACCGGCGCCACCACCGGCCCGTCCCTGACCCTCACCTTCGGCGACCTCAGCGGCACCGGGGGAGCCACCCAGAAGATCACCGTCGGACTCGGCTGACCGAGAGACCTCGGGCCGGGCACCCGCGAACCGCCGGCGGGCGGCGGCGCTCAGCTGCTGCCCGACACCGCGGCCGTCCCGATCGTGGCGAGCCCGAGCACCACCCAGCCGAACCACAGCCAGCCGCTGCTGCCGAGCGCCACCGTGTACGCCGTGATCAGCACCAGCATCACGACGGTGAGCACCATCATCGACTTCGTCGAACGGGGCATCCGCGTCCCCTTCCTCCCGGCAGGTGCCGTGAAGGCCATCGTCACCCCGCGGAGGGTCCCGCCGCTACTGGCCGCGCGTGTTCAGCGAGGCGAGGTAGGCGTTGTAGGCCTGAAGTTCCCGGTCGCCGTCCCGGTCGGCGGCCCGGTCCGTGCGGCGCGCCTGACGCTTCTCGGTCGCGTACCACTGGAAGACCAGCGCGATCAGCACGAGCACGGAGGGGATCTCGCTGAACGCCCAGGCGATGCCGCCGGCGGCCTGCTGGTCGGTGAGCGCGTCGATGCCCAGCGAGGACGGAGGATTCCGGTACGTGCTGATCATCGGCTCGCTCGCCATCATCAGCGCGATGCCGAAGAAGGCGTGGAACGGCATTCCGGCGAAGAGCTCCAGCATGCGCATCACATAGCCGGGCCGGTGCGGTCCCGGGTCCACGCCCATGATCGGCCAGAAGAACACCAGACCGACCGCGAGGAAGTGGACCATCATCGCGATGTGCCCGGTCTTGGACTCCATCAGGAAGTCGAAGATCGGCGTGAAATAGAGCCCGTACAGGCTCGCGATGAACAGCGGGATGGTGAACGCCGGATGCGTGATGATCTTCATGTACCGGCTGTGCAGCAGCATCAGGAGCAGTTCGCGCGGGCCCTTGCGGCCGCGCGCGGCGACCGGCAGCGCGCGCAGCGCGAGGGTGACCGGCGCGCCGAGCAGCAGCAGGATCGGCGACAGCATGCTGATCACCATGTGCTGCACCATGTGCACGCTGAACATGACCATGCCGTAGTCGTTGAGCTTGGTGCACATGACCAGCCCGATGGTCAGCACGCCGACGGTCCAGAAGATCATCCGGCTGACCGGCCAGCTGTCCCCGCGCCGCCTCAGGCGGACCACGCCCCAGCCGTACAGCGCGAGCGCCAGCAGACATCCGATGAGGAAGAAGGGGTCCGCCGACCATTCGAGGCCCCGCGTCAGCGTGAACGGCGGCAGGTCCATGTTCATGTCCATGCCGTGCCCGCTGTGATCCATCCGCTGACTCCTGATTCGTACCGGTTGTCCCCCACCAGACTAGAACCGCCCCCGGCCACTGCTGCGGCCGGGGGCGGTTCCTTGAGTACAGAACAATCCGTGGACTACAGCACGCACTCCGCCTCGGCGTACCGCTCGGCCGGGACGGTCTTGAGGGTGGCCGTCGCCTCGGCGAGCGGGACCATCACGATGTCGGTGCCGCGCAGCGCGGTCAGCATCCCGAACTCGCCGCGGTGGACGGCCTCCACCGCGTGCCAGCCGAAGCGGGTGGCGAGCACCCGGTCGTACGCGGTGGGCGTGCCGCCGCGCTGGACATGGCCCAGGATGACCGGCCGGGCCTCCTTGTCCAGGCGCCGCTCCAGCTCGATGGAGAGCTGGCGGGCCACGCCCGCGAAGCGCTCGTGGCCGTACATGTCGGTGCCGCCCTCGTCGAACTGCATCGAGCCCTCGCGCGGCTTGGCGCCCTCGGCGACCACGACGATCGCGAACTTCTTGCCCGCCGAGAAGCGCCGACCGACCAGTTCGGTCAGCTCGTCGATGTCGAAGGGGCGCTCGGGGACGACGATCGCGTGGGCACCGGCGGCCATGCCCGAGTGCAGCGCGATCCAGCCGGTGTGGCGGCCCATGACCTCGACGATCAGCACCCGCTGGTGCGACTCGGCCGTCGTCTTCAGCCGGTCGAGGGCCTCGGTCGCGACGCCCACGGCGGTGTCGAAGCCGAAGGTGACGTCGGTCGACGCGATGTCGTTGTCGATGGTCTTCGGCACGCCGACGATCGGCAGCCCCGCGTCGGACAGCAGGGTGGCCGCCTTGAGGGTGCCTTCGCCGCCGATCGGGATGATCGCGTCGAGACCGAGCTCGGCGACGTGGCCCTTGGCCCGCTCGACGCCGTCGCGCAGATGCGCGGGCTGGACGCGGGAGGAGCCGAGGATGGTGCCGCCGCGGGCGAGGATGCCGCCGACCGCGTCGAGATCGAGCTTGCGGTAGTCGGCTTCGAGGAGACCCTTCCAGCCGTCGTGGAAGCCGATGACCTCGTCGCCGTGGTCGACCACCGCGCGGTGCACGACGGATCGGATGACGGCGTTCAGGCCGGGGCAGTCGCCGCCGGAGGTGAGCACACCAATTCGCATTGCCCGGAGAACCTTTGCAACGTGGGCCGACGACCGGACCACGTCGTCCGGTTGGATCCCCGTCACCCTACCGGCGCGGGGTGACGGGGGCCGAATCGGAGGTCCGACTGATGGACGTGGTACGAACGTACGAACCGTCCAGCGGCGGGGCCGAGTTGCTCCGGGTTGCCGGTTTCGCGCCTTATGCGGGCTGGCTCGCCGACGCGATGCGCTCGGCGCGCAGCGCCTCGTACCACCGGTCGTCGGTGGGCGGCAGCGCGTTCACATCGAGGGCCAGCTTCAGCAGCAGGTCCGCGATCTGCGGGTTGCGCGCGAGCACCGGGCCGTGCATGTACGTACCGAACACCGTGTCGTTGTACGCGCCCTCGGTGCCGTCGCCCGTGCCGTTGCCCTTGCCCAGGCGCACCCGGGCGAACGGGCGGGCCGTCGGGCCGAGGTGGGTGACGCCCTGGTGGTTCTCGAACCCGGTCAGCTGGGGCAGCCCGAGCCGCTCGTCGATGTCGCCGAGCACGTCGCCGACGCACCGCTCGCCCTCGCCGCGCGTCGAGACCACGTCGATCAGACCGAGGCCCGGCTCGCGCTCGCCGAGGTCGTTGATGAACTCGTGGCCGAGGATCTGGTACCCGGCGCATACCGAGAAGATGATCGCGCCGTTGGAAGCGGCGCGCTCCAGGCCGCCGTCGCGGCGCAGCCGCTCGGCCGCGAGGCGCTGCGGCCGGTCCTCGCCGCCGCCGATGAGGTAGATGTCACCGGAGGTCGGGATCGGCTGGTCGCTGCGGACGTCGAGCCGGTGCACGTCCAGGCCGCGCTGGCGGGCCCGGCGCTCCACGACCAGCGCGTTGCCCTGGTCGCCGTAGGTGCTCAGCAGGTCCGGGTAGACCCACACGAGGCGCAGGCTGTTGTCTGCCATGTCGCTTGCTCCTTACTGGGTCAGTTGCCGACGACGCGGCGGACGTCCTGGAATGCCGTGTAGTTGGCGATGAGCTCGATCCGGCCGGGCGGCGCCAACTGCGTGCACTCCTCCAGGCTTTCGCAGACCCGGAAGTCCAGGTTCGCGACCTCCAGGCGTACGGCCAGGTCCAGCTTGCGGTCGCCGATCACGAAGATCGGGTGGCCGGCCAGCCGGGTGTAGTCGACGTCCCACAGCCAGGACGTGTCCGTGCCGTCCGCGCCGCGGGCGTTGACGGACAGGACGACCGGCGTCGGCGGCGGGTCGATGAGGGAAAACGTTTCGAGCCAGCCCGCCGGGTTCTTGGCGAGCAGCAGCCGCAGTTCACGGCCCTGGAAGGTGACGACGTCGTACCGTCCGGCCACCGCCTGCACCTGGTACATGCGCTCCAGGGCGACCTGCGGCGGCACCCCGAACACCGCGGCGACCGCGGCGGAGGTGGCGGCGTTCGCCTTGTTGGCGCGGCCGGGCAGCTGGAGGTGGATCGGCCAGGCCGAACCGTGCGGATCCAGTACGTAGTCGCCGCTGAGGACCCAACTGGGCGCCGGGCGGCGGAAACCGCACTCGCCGCAGAACCAGTCGTCACCGGGCCGCTGCATCACACCGCCGCAGGCAGGGCAGGACCAGGCGTCGTCCTTCCACTCCTGACCGGCCGCCACCCACACCACGTTGGGGGAGGAGGACGCCGCCCACACGACCAGCGGGTCGTCCGCGTTCGCGATCACCACGGCCTTGGAGCCGGACAGGCCCTCGCGCCACTTCTCGGCGAGCATCCGGGTCTCGGCGGCCCGGTCGAGCTGGTCGCGCGAGAGGTTCAGCAGCGCGATCGCCTTCGGCGTCACATCGCGCGCGACACCCGCCAGATACTTCTCGTCGACCTCGATGACGCCGTACTTGGCGTCCGAACCGCCCGCCAGCGCCGAGGTGATACCCGCGGGCATGTTGGCGCCCAGCGCGTTCGACACCACCGGGCCGCTGGCCCGCAGGGCTTCGGCGATCAGCCGGGTCGTGGTCGTCTTGCCGTTCGTCGCCGACACCAGGACGACGTCCAGATGAGTGGCGAGCCGGCCGAGCAGATCGGGGTCGAGCTTGAGCGCGACGCGCCCGCCGATCACCGATCCACTGCCCCGCCCCGCCGCGCGCGACACCGCCGCGGCGGCCTTGCCCGCGGTCACGGCCAGCTTGGCTCGCGGTGACAGGGGCCCGGCACCTCCAACGTGTCCTGACATCGTCCTTGATCCTCCTTGCGCCTGGGTCGGGTGTCAGCCTATCGAGATCCGGTCAGCGCCCCGAACCGCGCCACCATCCGGAATGCTCCGGGCTCCCCGGAACGTACTCTTGCGCCCATGCGTCACCGCCCCATTCCCGGCAGTTCCGGCTCCGTACGAGAGATGAGTCTCCTCGGCGACCGGTTGCTCCACGCCCCCTGCGAGCCCGTCACCGACTTCGGCCCCGCGCTGCACCGCCTCATCGAGGACATGTTCGCCACGATGTACGCGGCCGACGGTGTCGGCCTGGCGGCGAACCAGATCGGCGTCGCCCGGCGGGTGTTCGTGTACGACTGCCCCGACGACGAGGACGTGCGCCACCTCGGGTACGTGGTGAATCCACGGCTCGTGGCGGCGGACGGGGTGGAGGTGCGCGGTCCCGAGGGCTGTCTGTCGCTGCCCGGCGTCGAGGCGCCGACCGCGCGCTTCGACCGCGCGGTGGTGGAGGGCGTGGACCTGTCCGGGGCTCCGGTGCGGGTCGAGGGCACCGGTTTCTTCGCCCGCTGCCTCCAGCACGAGTGCGACCACCTGGAGGGACTGGTGTACGCGGACCGGGTCACCGGCCGGCGGAAGTCCAAGCTCCTGCGGGCGATCGGGAAGACGGAGTGGGGGAGCTGAACCGCAAGATCGAGTGGGGCTGCTGACACCGCTCTCAGAACCCCGGGCCGCCCACCCGGTCGCCCGCCGCGGCAAGCCGGCCCCACAGCAGGTCGGCCAGGGCACGTACCAACTCGGCGCGGGAGCAGGGGCGTTCGCCCAGCCACCAGTCGCCCGCCGCGTGCATCATGCCGACGATGCCGTGGCCCCAGACCCGGGCCAGCGTCTCGCTGCCCGGCCCCAGGTCGACCCGCTCGGCTATGACCACGCCGAGGTCCTCGCCCATGCGGCGCAGCAGCGGCGCCGAGTGCCGGCCCACGTCGAAGCCCTGCTCGGACTCGGGTGCCGGGGTGTCCTCGGCGGGGTGCATCAGGAACCGGTAGACCTGCGGCCGGGCCTCGATCGCCGCCAGATAGGTGTCCAGGGTCGCCTCGACCCGCTCGCGGCGCTCGGCGGGTGCGTCGAGCGCGGAGCGCAGCGCGGACAGCAGGGCGTCGGTGTGGCGCTTGGCCAGCGCCCGGTAGAGGCCGCCCTTGTCGCCGAAGTGCCGGTAGAGGATGGGCTTGGTGATGCCCGCCTCCGCCGCGATCGCGTTCATCGAGGCCTTCGGGCCGTCCCGGAGCACCACCCGGTCCGCCGCCTCCAGCAGCTCCCGCCGCCGGCGCTCCGCCGCCGTTCGCTGCTGTTCGGCCTGCTGCGTGGTGTCCATGGGTCTTCTCCCCGCCCGTACTGCATTTTCCGTGGGTTCCATCTCTCGAAAGCCTTGCGCAACGTAACACCCCGCCCGGTCGCGGTGCTGCGGGGCGGGTGGTCGGTTGACATGGGCTACCCGTCGGTAACAGACTGCGGTTACCGCAAGTAACGCTTGGAGTGGTGGAGGGGACATGGCCGAGTTCACGATGGATCTCAACGACGACCAGAGGCAGGTCCAGGACTGGCTGCACGGGTTCGCCAAGGATGTGATCCGGCCCGCGGCCGCCGAGTGGGACGAGCGCGAGGAGACTCCCTGGCCGGTGATCCAGGAGGCCGCCAAGGTCGGAATCTACTCCCTCGACTTCTACGCGCAGCAGTTCTTCGACCCGACCGGTCTCGGCATCCCGGTGGCCATGGAGGAGCTGTTCTGGGGCGACGCGGGCATCGCCCTGTCCATCGTCGGCACCGGACTCGCCGCCGTCGGCGTCCTCGCCAACGGCACCGAGGAGCAGATCGGCACCTGGATTCCCCAGATGTACGGCGATGTGAACGATGTCAAGGTCGCCGCCTTCTGCTCCTCCGAGCCGGACGCGGGCTCCGATGTCGCCTCGATGCGCACCAAGGCCGTGTACGACGAGGCCAAGGACGAGTGGGTGCTGAACGGCACCAAGGCCTGGGCGACCAACGGCGGCATCGCCAACGTCCACGTCGTGGTGGCCGTGGTCGACCCCGAGCTGGGCTCCAAGGGCCACGCCTCCTTCATCGTGCCGCCGAACACCCCCGGCCTGACTCAGGGCCAGAAGTTCAAGAAGCACGGCATCCGCGCCTCGCACACCGCCGAGGTCGTCCTCGAAGACGTACGCGTGCCCGGCCACTGCCTGCTCGGCGGCAAGGAGAAGCTCGACGAGCGGCTCGCCCGCGCCCGTGAGAAGGCGAAGGCGGGCGGTGGTGAGCGGGTGAAGAACGCGGCGATGGCGACCTTCGAGGCCTCCCGCCCGGCCGTCGGCGCGATGGCGGTCGGCACCGCACGGGCCGCGTACGACTACGCGCTCGAATACGCCAGGACGCGCGAGCAGTTCGGCCGCCCGATCATCGACAACCAGGGCATCGCCTTCCAGCTCGCCGACATGCGCACGCAGATCGACGCGGCCCGCCTGCTGGTGTGGCGGGCCTCCTGGATGGCGACGGCGGGCAAGCCGTTCACCTCCGCCGAGGGCTCGATGTCCAAGCTGTTCGCGAGCGAGACGGCGAAGAAGGTCACCGCCCAGGCGATCCAGATCCTCGGCGGCAACGGCTTCACCCGCGAGTACCCGGTGGAGCGCATGCACAGGGATGCCGCGATCTACACGATCTTCGAAGGCACCAGCGAGATCCAGCGCCTGGTCATCGCCCGCACCCTGTCGGGCATGCCGATCCGCTAGCCGTCGGCGCTCCCCGGCCGGTCACTGCGGGCGTTCCGCCGTGACCAGCCAGGCGGTGCTGCGCAGCCGGACCGAGCCGTGCCGCTCGTGCGCCCGCAGCCGCTCGGTGAGCGCCTCGCGGGCACGCGCCGCGGTCTCCTCGGACACCTGGGCGGTGAGGTGCCGGCCGGGGCCGCTGTCCATGAGGAAGGCCGCGGCGTCCTCGGCCGTACGTCCCCAGATTCCGTACGCCTCGACCTGCCGGGGGGTGACATCGGCGAACCCGGCGGCACAGAGCACCTCGCGGATGCGGTCCGGATCGGCGAGGGAGAACATCCCGGGCTGTCCGGGCGCGCCGAAGTCGCCGACGGGCAGGTGCTCGCGCAGGACGGCCATCGCCGCCACCCACTCGTTGCGCGCGGGCTCCGCGGCGCAGATGAACGCGAGCCGGCCGCCGGGGCGCAGCGCGCCGCCGATGTTGCTGAACGCGGCGACCGGATCGGCGAAGAACATCACCCCGTAGCGGCTGATCGCGGCATCGAAGGCGCCGGGTTCGAAGGGGTGGACCTGGGCGTCCGCCTGCTCGAACTCCGCGTTGCCGATGCCCTCTTGAGCGGCGCGGGACCGGGCGCGCGCCAGCATCGGCCCCGACAGGTCGACGCCGAGCGCGCGCCCCTGGTCGGCCGCGCGCGCGGCGAGGCGGGTGGTCTGCCCCGCCCCGCAGCCGACATCGAGCACGCGGTCGTGCGGGCCGATCGCGGCGGCGTCGATCAAAGGCTGGTTGAACCCCGCGTTCACGGCGTCCCAGCGGTCCTGGTGATCGGCCCAGTAGGTGCCTTCGTAGCCGTTCCAGGCCTCGGCCTGCTCGGTGTTGACGACGTTGCGCATCGGTTGCATCGGGTGCCTCCTGCCGGCCGCCGCACGGGCGAGCCTATGATGGGCGGGTGCCCAAACAGTATGGGCGCATGCCCATACTGGCAACCCCCTTCACCGCGGGGCGTGTTGTGGGCGTTTGGCGACAGCGCACCGGGAGGGGACTCGTGTCACCGCGTGGAGTGGCGATGCCCGACATCAAGGAGCGGCTGTTCGCGGCCGCCGAACGGGTCCTGGCCCAGGACGGGCCCGGGGCCCTCACCAGCCGGGCCATTACCGGCGAGGCCGGCTGCGCCAAGGGCATGCTGCACGCCCACTTCGCCGGGCTCGACGAGTTCGTGGCCGAGCTGTGCCTGGACCGCTTCGCCCGCACCGCGACCCGGGCCGCCGAACTCCCCGGCCGCGCGGGGGAGGGCGCGGTGGCCGAGAACCTGCGCGGCGTCGCCCTCGCCCTGTTCGACTCGGGCGGCCCGGCCGTCGCCGCCCTCGCCATGACCCGCCCCGCCGCCGCCCTCCGCATCCGCGAGGCGCTGGAGTCCGGTGCGCCGGGGTTCGCGGCGATCCAGGAGTCCATCGCCCAATACCTGGCAGCGGAACGCGAGTTGGG
The DNA here is from genome assembly GCF_044764265.1 of Streptomyces sp. NPDC094147. NCBI lineage: Bacteria > Bacillati > Actinomycetota > Actinomycetes > Kitasatosporales > Streptomycetaceae > Streptomyces > Streptomyces sp. NPDC094147. The sequence goes on from NZ_JBIWHT010000006.1 coordinate 151,301, forward strand.
CCGTCTGCCGCGGTCCGCCGACACCGCCACCCTCGCCCTGGCCGTGGTCGGCACCGTCCACCACCTCCTGATGACCGGCCGGCCGGGCGCCCCCGACCCGCGCGAGCAGGTGGAGCGGCTGGTGGCGCTCGTGGCGGCGGGCGGAGGGCCCGTGGCGGGGTCGGCTCACACGGTGTAGCCGCCTGCCGGGGTGAAGATCCGGTCGAGGTGGTAGTCAAGGGTGGCGGCCACCTCGGCCGCGCCGCGCCGCCCGTGGAGCATGTCCCCTCCGAGTCCCACGGCCCCCGAAACCAGCAGATCGGCCTCGTGGCGCGCGTCGAGCCCCGGCCGGCAGGCGCCGCCGTCCTGCGCCTGCCCGATGATCCCCGCGACCAGGTCCTCCAACGGGTGCTCGGCGCCCAGGAACACCGCCGCGAGCGCGGGATCGGTGAGGCTGCGGGCGTAGTACGCCGACAGGACCCGCAGCGCCAGGCGCCGTTCCTCGTCGAGCGGCAGGAACTCCTCCAGGACCGCGTTGAGCAGCGCGCGCGGGTCCTCAGGGTCGTAGCGGATCCGCTCACGGGCCCGCCGCTCGTTCTCCGCGTGCAGCAACTCCAGTGCGCCGACGAGGAGTTGGTGCTTGCTGCCGAAGTGGTGCTGGACGGAGCGCAGCGAGACGCCCGCCTCGGCCGCGATCTCCCGCATGCTCGCCTCGTGCAGCCCCCGCCCGGCGGCGATGCGCCACACCGCCGCGGCGATCTCCCGGCGCCGGCCCTCGCGCTCCCCGGGTGCGGGCGGGCCGGGCTCGGGCAGCGGCTGCTTGCGCCGCCGGTACGCCCGCGCCTGGCAGCTGCGCGAGCAGTAGACGGCGGGACGGCCGCGCCCGGACGAAGGCAGGCCGGTACCGCACACCTCGCAGAGCGGTTCATTTTCGTCACGCACAACACCGACTATAGGGCGTGGAAATGTGTGACGTAATGCGGATTCTTCCCTGAATGCAGCGCATTCACGGTGGTACGTTCGTATCAACGGGTGAGCGAGTCACGGGAGAGGGACCATGAAGTACGACGTGTTGCAGATCGTCGGCGCGGTCGTGATGGTCGTCTGCGCGCAAGCGGCGTTCCGCCTGCTCGTCGACCACGACAACCACGGACTGCTCGGCTGGATCCCCGGCGGATTCCCGGCCGTGCTCATCGCGTACCTGGTGCTGCTCGCCGCCGGTGTGCTGCTCGCGGGCTGGGCGCACGGGCACGCCAAGGCGCTCGGCCGCCGGGGCTGACCCCGGGACGCGCGAAGGCGCCCCGCCCTCCAAGGAGGGGGAGCGCCCGGGGCACCGCGGAAGTGGGTCAGGCCGGCAGGTTCGCCTCGATGAGGGCCACCACCTCGGGGGCCTCCGGCTCCGTGCGCGGGCGGATGCGGGCGGCGACCTCGCCCCGCGGGGAGATCAGGAACTTCTCGAAGTTCCACTGGATGTCACCGGCCGCGCCCTCGGCGTCCGCCGTCCGCGTCAGCTCCGCGTACAGCGGGTGCCGGCTCTCGCCGTTCACGTCGGTCTTCTCCAGGAGCGGGAAGGTCACGCCGTACGTCGCCGAGCAGAACGTCCCGATCTCCTCGGCGGTGCCGGGCTCCTGGCCGCCGAACTGGTTGCAGGGCACGCCGAGCACGGTGAAACCGCGGTCGCCGTACTGCTTCTGGAGGTTCTCCAGGCCCGCGTACTGCGGGGTCAGGCCGCACTTGGACGCCACGTTCACCAGCAGCACCGCCTTGCCCTCGTAGTCGGCCAGGGAGGCCGGCTCGCCGGTCAGGGTGCGCAGCGGGATGTCGTACAGGCTCATGGGTGACTCCTTCTGGAAAAAGGTGAGTTGATCAGTCGCGGGTCGTGGTGATCAGCGGCCGGAAGAGCCCTTCCTGGACCACCGACACCAGCAGCCTGCCCTCGCGGTCGTAGATCCGGCCCCGGGCAAGACCCCGGCCGCCGGTCGAGATCGGGGACTCCTGGTCGTAGAGGAACCACTCGTCGGCACGGAACGGGCGGTGGAACCACATCGCGTGGTCGAGCGAGGCCATGTCGAAGCCGCGCGGCCCCCACAGCGGCTCGACCGGGATGCGCACCGCGTCCAGGAGCGTCATGTCGCTCGCGTACGTCAGCGCGCAGGTGTGGACCAGCGGGTCGTCGCCCAGCGGGCCCACCGCCCGCATCCACACCGCGCTGCGCGGATCCGCGTCCTTGATCTCCTGAGCGGTCCAGCGCAGCCGGTCCACGTACCGGATGTCGAACGGCTGGCGGCGGGCCATCCGCTCCAGCGCCTCGGGCAGCGCGCCCAGGTGCTCGCGGATCTCCTCGGTGACCGTGGGCAGCGACTCCGGCTCGGGGAAGTCGAGGCGCGGCGGGAGCTGGTGCTCGATGCTGCCGGGCTCCGGGCGGTGGAAGGACGCGGTGAGGTTGAAGATCGTGCGGCCCTGCTGGACCGCGGTGACCCGCCGGGTGGTGAAGGAACGCCCGTCGCGGACCCGCTCCACCTGGTAGACGATCGGCACACCGGGGCGGCCCGGCCGCAGGAAGTAGGCGTGCAGCGAGTGCACCGGGCGCTCGCCGTCCGTGGTGCGCCCGGCCGCGACCAGTGCCTGGCCCGCGACCTGGCCGCCGAAGACCCGCTGGAGGGACTCCTGCGGGCTGCGGCCACGGAAGATGTTGAGCTCGATCTGTTCGAGGTCGAGCAGATCGACGAGTCTCTCGGCGGGGTTCGTCATGGGTCCGGCTCCACTCTCGTGATTACAGCTCGCCTACGTCCGTCACCCGGATCACCGCGCGGCCCTCGTCGTCGGAGGCCGCGAGGTCGACCTCCGCGCTGACGCCCCAGCCATGGTCGCCGTTCGGGTCGGCGAAGGTCTGGCGGACGCGCCACAGGCCGTGCGCCGCGTCCTCCTCGATGGCGAGCAGCTTCGGGCCGCGCGCGTCGGGACCGGTGCCCAGGTCGTCGTACTCGTCCCAGTACTTGTCCATCGCCTCGCCCCACGCGTCCGCGTCCCAGCCGGACTCCGCGTCCAGCTCGCCGAGCGCGGCCACGTTGTCGAGCGCGGCCAGCTCCACCCGCCGGAACATCGCGTTGCGCACGAGCACCCGGAACGCACGGGCGTTGGCCGTGACCGGCTTGACCTCGTCGGCCTTCTCCTGCGCCTCCTCGGCGGTCTGGACCTCCGGGTTGGCGAGCTGCTCCCACTCGTCCAGGAGACTGGAGTCGACCTGGCGGACCATCTCACCGAGCCAGGCGATCAGGTCTTCGAGGTCCTCGGTCTTGAGGTCGTCGGGGATGGTGTGGTCGAGCGCCTTGTACGCGCTCGCCAGGTAGCGAAGCACGATGCCCTCGGTGCGCGCCAGCTCGTACCAGGAGGTGAACTCCGTGAAGGTGAGCGCCCGTTCGTACATGTCGCGGATGACGGACTTCGGCGAGACCGGATGGTCGGCGACCCACGGGTGCGACTTCTTGTAGACGTTGTACGCGTGCCAGAGCAGCTCTTCCAGCGGCTTCGGGTACGAGATGTCCTGGAGCCGCTCCATGCGCTCCTCGTACTCGACGCCGTCCGCCTTCATCTGGCCGACCGCCTCGCCGCGCGCCTTGTTCTGCATCGCGGCGAGGATCTGGCGCGGGTCGTCGAGCGTCGACTCGACGACCGAGACCATGTCGAGGGCGTACGACGGCGACTCCGGGTCCAGCAGGTCGAAGGCGGCGAGCGCGAACGTCGACAGGGGCTGGTTCAGCGCGAAATCCTGCTGGAGGTCGACGGTGAGGCGGATCGTGCGGCCCTCGGCGTCGGGGGTGTCCAGCTGCTCCACCACACCGCCGTCGAGCAGTGAGCGGTAGATCGCGATGGCCCGGCGGATGTGCCGCAGCTGGGCCTTGCGCGGCTCGTGGTTGTCCTCAAGGAGGTGGCGCATCGCCTCGAAGGCGTTGCCCGGTCGGGCGATCACCGACAGCAGCATGATGTTGGTGACCCGGAACCGCGAGGTCAGCGGCTCCGGCTCGGCGGCGATCAGCTTCTCGAAGGTGGTGTCCGACCAGGCCACGAAGCCCTCGGGCGCTTTCTTGCGGACCACCTTGCGGCGCTTCTTCGGGTCGTCGCCCGCCTTGGCGAGCGCCTTCTCGTTCTCGATGACGTGCTCGGGCGCCTGCGCCACCACGAACCCGGCGGTGTCGAACCCGGCCCGCCCGGCCCGGCCCGCGATCTGGTGGAACTCGCGCGCCCGGAGGGTGCGGACGCGGTTGCCGTCGTACTTGGTGAGAGCGGTGAACAGCACCGTGCGGATCGGTACGTTGACACCGACGCCGAGCGTGTCCGTACCGCAGATGACCTTCAACAGGCCCGCCTGGGCCAGCTTTTCGACCAGGCGGCGATACTTGGGCAGCATGCCCGCGTGGTGCACACCGATGCCGTGGCGGACGTAACGGGACAGGTTCTGGCCGAACTTGGTGGTGAAGCGGAAGTTGCCGATCAGGTCGGCGATCTTGTCCTTCTCCTCGCGGGTGCACATGTTGATCGACATGAGCGACTGCGCGCGCTCGACCGCCTGGGCCTGCGTGAAGTGCACGATGTAGACGGGCGACTGCTTGGTTTCGAGCAGCTCGGTCAGGGTCTCGGTGATGGGCGTCGTGACGTACTCGTACGACAGCGGGACCGGCCGGGTCGCCGACCGTACGACGGCGGTCTCGCGGCCGGTGCGGCGGGTCAGGTCCTTCTCGAACATCGACACGTCGCCGAGCGTGGCCGACATGAGGACGAACTGGGCCTGGGGGAGTTCCAGGATCGGGATCTGCCAGGCCCAGCCGCGGTCGGCCTCGGCGTAGAAGTGGAACTCGTCCATCACGACCTGGCCGATGTCGGCGTGCTTGCCGTCGCGCAGCGCGATGGAGGCGAGCACCTCGGCGGTGCAGCAGATGACGGGGGCGTCCGCGTTCACGGAGGCGTCGCCGGTCAGCATGCCGACGTTCTCGGTGCCGAAGAGCTTGCACAGGTCGAAGAACTTCTCCGAGACCAGCGCCTTGATGGGCGCGGTGTAGAACGTGACCTCGTCGCGGGCCAGCGCGGCGAAGTGCGCACCCGCCGCCACCAGGCTCTTTCCGGAGCCGGTCGGGGTGGACAGGATGACGTTCGCCCCCGACACCACCTCGATCAGCGCCTCCTCCTGGGCCGGGTACAGGTTGATGCCCCGGTCCTCGGCCCAGGTGGAGAAGGCCTCGAAAAGGGCATCGGGGTCGGCACTCGGCGGCAGCTGATCGATAAGGGTCACGCCCCCATCTTGCCTGGCCCAGGCCCGGGAGGGGGAACCGGCCACCGGCACGAAGATCACCGACGGGTAGGCTGCCTGCTCGGCCCGTTGCCGGACGGGCCGTCAACTGAGGCACAGAGCACGAGGAATGGGGCGGGGCACGGTCATGATGGGACCTGCGCACTCACTGTCGGGGGCGGCGGCCTGGCTGGGGGTGGGCGCGGCAGCGGCCGCCGCCGGGCACCCCATGCCGTGGCCGGTTCTCGTCGTGGGTGCCCTGATCACGGCGGGTGCGGCCCTCGCGCCCGACCTCGATCACAAGTCGGCGACCATCTCGCGCGCCTTCGGACCGGTCTCCCGGGGCCTGTGCGGCATCGTCGACGAGCTGTCGCACGCCGTCTACAAGGCGACCCGTGGCCCCGGCGACCCGCGCCGCAACGGCGGTCACCGCACCCTGACCCACACCTGGCTGTGGGCCGTCCTGATAGGGGCGGGCGCCTCCGCCGCGGCGATGTTCGGCGGCCGCTGGGCGGTTCTCGCCATCCTCTTCGTGCACCTCGTCCTCGCCGTGGAAGGCCTGCTGTGGCGGGCCGCGCGGGTGTCGAGCGACGTGCTGGTGTGGGCGCTCGGCGCGACCGGCGCGTGGATCCTGGCCGGTGTCCTGGACCAGCCGGGCAACGGCTCGGACTGGCTGTTCAGCGGGCCCGGCGAGGAGTACCTGTGGCTGGGTCTGCCGATCGTGCTCGGCGCCCTCGTGCACGACATCGGCGACGCGCTGACGGTCTCGGGCTGCCCGATCCTGTGGCCGATCCCGCTGGGCCGCAGGCGCTGGCACCCGATCGGCCCCCCGAAGGGCATGCGCTTCCGGGCCGGAAGCTGGGTGGAACTGAAGATCCTGATGCCGACGTTCATGGTGCTGGGCGGGGTAGGCGCGGCCGGCGCCTTGGACGTCATCTGACCGCCCCCACCCGAACCCCTCCGGGGGTGGCGCCTTCCAGGGGCGCGGGGAACTGCGCGACCAGCCACGCACGGTCCGCAGCAAACAGCAGCCAGGTCCCCCCGGCGCAGGGTGCGGACAGGACCGGGGGCCCAGCACCAGGGTGCAAGCCCCCCCGCCCCGCAGGGTCACCCGTGCCAGGACCGCCACAGCGCCGCATACGCACCGTCCGCCGCGACCAGTTCATCGTGGCTGCCCAGCTCGCTGATCCGGCCGCGCTCGACCACCGCGATCACGTCCGCGTCGTGCGCCGTGTGCAGCCGGTGGGCGATCGCCACGACCGTGCGGCCGTCCAGGACGCGGGCCAGCGAGCGTTCCAGGTGGCGGGCCGCGCGCGGGTCCAGGAGCGAGGTCGCCTCGTCCAGGACCAGGGTGTGCGGGTCCGCGAGGACGAGCCGGGCCAGCGCGATCTGCTGGGCCTGCGCCGGGGTGAGCGCGAGCCCTCCGGAGCCGACCTCCGTGTCGAGGCCCTCGCCCAGCGCCCGCGCCCACCCGTCCGCGTCGACCGCGCCGAGCGCCGCCCACAGCTCGGCGTCGTCGGCGCCCGTGCGGGCGAGCAGCAGGTTGTCCCGCAGCGAGCCGACGAACACGTGGTGCTCCTGGTTGACCAGCGCCACATGCGCGCGCACCCGCTCCGCCGGCATCCGCGACAGCTCGGCCTCGCCCAGCGTGACGCGGCCCTCGCGCGGGGAGTAGATCCCGGCGAGCAGCCGCCCGAGCGTCGACTTGCCCGCGCCGGACGGGCCGACCAGGGCGAGGCGGGTGCCCGGGGCCACGGACAGCGACACCTCGTGCAGCACGTCCACGCCCTCGCGGTAGCCGAAGCGGACCTCGGCCGCCTCCACGTCCCGCCCGTCCGGATGCACCCCGGCGTCACCCGCGTCCGGCTCGATGTCCCGGACCCCGACCAGCCGCCCGAGCGACACCTGGGCCACCTGGAGCTCGTCGTACCAGCGCAGGATGAGCCCGACCGGCTCGACCAGCATCTGGGCGAAGAGCGCGCCCGTGGTGAGCTGGCCGACCGTGATCCAGTCGTGCAGGACGAAGACCCCGCCGATCATCAGCACGGACAGCATGATCGTCATGTGCGTGACGCTGACCACGGGGAAGAGCACCGACCGCAGCCAGAGTGTGTAGCGCTCCCACGCGGTCCACTCCTTGACCCGCTGGTCGGACAGGGCGACCCGGCGCGCACCGAGGCGGTGCGCCTCGACCGTGCGGCCCGCGTCGACCGTCTCGGTCAGCGCGGAGGCGACCGCCGCGTATCCGGCGGCCTCCGAGCGGTACGCCGAGGGCGCCCGCCGGAAGTACCAGCGGCAGCCCACCACGAGCACCGGCAGCGCGATCAGCACCGCCAGCGCCAGCGGCGGCGCCGTGACCCCCAGCGCGCCGAGCAGCAGCGCCGCCCACACCACCCCGATCGCGAGCTGCGGCACGGCCTCGCGCATCGCGTTGGCGAGCCGGTCGATGTCCGTGGTGATACGGGACAGCAGGTCACCCGTACCGGCCCGTTCGAGCACGCCCGGCGGCAGCCCGACCGACCGCACGAGGAAGTCCTCGCGCAGATCCGCCAGCATCTCCTCGCCGAGCATCCCGCCGCGCAGCCGCACCATCCGGACGAACACCGTCTGGACGACGAGCGCGACCGCGAACAGGGCGGCGGTGCGCCCCAGTTGGAGGTCGCGCACCCCCGACGACAGGTCCTCGACGATGCCGCCGAGGAGGTAGGGGCCGACCATCGAGGCGACCACCGCGACGGCGTTGACCCCGACCAGGACCCCGAACGCCCGGCGGTGGCGCCGCAGCAGCCCGCGCACGTACGAGCGCACCGTCGCCGGGCTGCCGACCGGCAGCGTGGTGGCCGACTGCGGGGCCGCCGGGTCGTACTCCGGTGCTGCCACGCCTATCATGCCGACTCCTCCACTTTCTCCAGGCTCTCAAGCCTCTTCGACTGTGCTTCTTCGTCGCTCTCGCGGGTGACGACCGCGCGGTAGCGGGCGTCGGAGTGCAGCAGTTCGCGGTGCACCCCGACCGAGGCGACCTCGCCGTCGTGCACGAACACGACGCGCTCGGCCAGGTCGAGCAGGAGCGGCGACGAGGTGAACACGACCGTCGTCCGCCCGGCCCGCAGCCGCTTGACGCCGTCCGCGACCCGCGCCTCGGTGTGCGAGTCGACCGCGGAGGTCGGCTCGTCGAGCACGAGCACCTCCGGGTCGGTCACCAACGACCGTGCCAGCGCGAGGCGTTGGCGCTGCCCGCCGGAGAGCGACCGGCCGCGCTCGGTGATCCGGGTCCGCATCGGATCCCCGTCGTCGTCCACCGACGCCTGCGCCAGCGCCTCCAGCACATCGCCGCACTGGGCGGCCGCGAGCGCGTCGGCGGCCTCGACCTGCCCGGACGACGGCACGGCGAGCAGTTCCCGCAGCGTGCCGGACAGCAGCACCGGATCTTTGTCCTGGACGAGGACGGCGGTCCGGGCGCCGTCGAGCGCGAGCCCGTCGAGCGCGACCCCGCCGAGCAGGACGGACGGCAGGGCGCCGGTCTCCTCGGCGTGGCCGCCGAGCCGCTCCGCGAGCCGCCCGGCCGCGTCCGGGTCGCCGCACACCACGGCCGTGAGCCGGCCCTCGGGTGCGAGGAGACCGGTCGCCGGGTCGTACAGATCGCCCGACAGCCGCGGTGTCGGCGGCCGGGACGGCACCCCCGTGTCCGTCCCGGCCGGGTCGGTGACCCGCTGGATCGCCAGCACCCGGGCCGCCCGCTTCGCGGAGGGCCGGGAGAAGGAGTACGCCATCGCGATCTCCTCGAAGTGCCGCAGCGGGTACAGCATCAGCGTCACCGCGCTGTACACGGTGACCAGTTCACCCACCGCGATCCGCCCGGCCAGCGCCAGGTGCGCGCCGTACAGGACGACCGTGATGAGCAGGACGCCCGGCAGCAGCACCTGGACGGCCGAGATCAGCGACCACATGCGGGCGCTGCGCACGGCGGCCCGGCGGACCTCCTGGGAGGCCTCGCGGTAGCGGCCGAGGAACAGCTCCTCGCCGCCGATGCCGCGCAGCACCCGCAGCCCGGCGACCGTGTCGGACGCCAACTCCGTGGCCCGGCCCGCCTTTTCGCGCTGGATGTCGGCGCGCTTGGTGGCGCGCGGCAGCAACGGCAGGACGGCGAGGGCCAGTACGGGCACGCCGAGCGCGACGATGATGCCGAGCGCGGGCTGGTAGAGCACCAGACCGACGCAGATGATCACGAGTGCGGCGGCGGCCGCGGCGAACCGCGAGAGCGCCTCCACGAACCAACCGATCTTCTCGACGTCGCCGGTGGAGACCGCCACGACCTCGCCCGCCGCGACCCGGCGCGTCAGCACCGAGCCCAGTTCGGCCGTCTTGCGCGCGAGCAGCTGCTGCACCCGGGCGGCCGCGGTGATCCAGTTGGTGACCGCGGTGCGGTGCAGCATGGTGTCGCCGAGCGCGATGGCCACGCCGAGCAGCACATTGAGCGCGCCCGCGAGGGCGAGCCGGGTGCCCGAGCGGTCGACGGCCGCCTGCACGGCGAGGCCGACGGTGAGCGGCAGTCCGGCGATGCCGCACTGGTGGAGCAGCCCCCAGGCGAGGGACTTGAGCTGACCGGCGAGCTGGTTTCGGCCCAGCCAGTACAGGAACCGGGGGCCTGAACGGACATCCGGTTCGCCTGGATCCGAGTAGGGAAGATCGCGAATCTGCATGGCGTCCAGAAATCCTCGGTTCGAGTGGTTCAAGGGGTGCAAGGTTCGCCTTCCGGACGTGCCGAAAGCAATTGGTTTTCCCGCGACGGGACCCACAACGCGCCAAGGTCCGCGTACGAGGTCTGGCGTCCGGGCTCCGCTCGCGCTTCACTCCTGTCCCATGAGACGACGAAGGATCATGTCCATGCTCGGTGGCCTCACCCTGGCCGCCGGACTGGTGCTCGGCGCGGGTCCGGCCGCGGCCGCCGGCACACCGCCCACCGAGTTCGGCACCGGCTGGCACGACCCGCTGACCGCGGCGCCGCCGGTGGCGACCCCGCACACCAAGTCCTGCCAAGTCACCCTCGCCCAGGCGCAGTTCCGCGACTTCACGCCGTACAAGGGGGGTTACGCGCCTCCCCAGGGCTGCGGCGACCGCTGGAGCAAGGTGGTGCTGCGCCTGGACGGCAAGGTCAAGGGGCGCCAGTACGACCGCCTCGGCTACCTCCACGTCGGCGGGACGGAGGTGCTGCGCACCTCGACGCCCGAGCCCTCGGTGGACGGCATAGCGTGGCACGTCGAGAAGGACGTCACGCGCTACAGCGACACCTTCCGCTCCACACAGCCCGTCGAGATGCTCATCGGCAACGTCGTGGACGACACGTACACCGGCGTGATCGACGTCAAGGTGACGCTCACCTTCTACGCCGCCGAGGGCCGCACCCGCCCGGCCGCCGTCCCCGACAAGGTGCTGCCGCTCACCGGCGCCCAGGTGACCGCGCCGCGGAACTCCGAACGCATCGTCGCCGAGGTGTACGCCACCGGATCCGGCGGCGGCTGCGAGGAGTTCTGGTACCTCGCGGTGCCCGAACCCGCCCCGTACTCCTGCAAGGCGCCGGCCGGGCCGAACCGCGAGGTGCAGATCAAGGTCGACGGCCAACTCGCCGGAATCGCGGCCCCGTTCCCGACCGTATGGACCGGCGGCTGGTCCAACCCCTTCCTCTGGTACGTCATCCCGGCACCCCGCGCCTTCGACGTCAAGCCGGTCGAGTACGACCTGACGCCGTACGCCGCGCTGCTCAACGACGGCAGGCCGCACCAGGTCGAGGTGTCCGTCGCCGGGGTCCCCGCCGGGCAGGCGGGCTGGTCGACGCCGACGAACCTGCTCATCTGGCAGGACAAGGCGAGCCAGGTGGTCTCCGGCGCGCTGACCCGCCACGAGGAGACCGCGCCGGTCAACTCGACCACGTACCGGCCGGGTTCACCGGAACTGCGGCTCGACGCGAAGAGTAGCCACCGGCTCACCACGGCCGGATACCTGAACACCTCGCACGGCCGCGTCACGACGACGGTGGCCCGCTCGGTGACCGGCGACTCGGTCCACCGCTGGACCGAAGGCGAGAACACCGATGCGCTGAAGGGGAGTTGGCACGACGACCAGAGCGTCACGACGGACGGCCGGGGCCCCGCGGTGACCGCCCGCGACGACCGCACGTACACGATGGACGGCACCACGACCATCGGCACGGACAACCGGCTGCGCACCGCCATCACCCTCGGCGACCGCGCGGACGCCCTCACCCTGCACGGCGCGCACCCCACCGCCTGGTCGCACCTGGACGACACCTACCAGGGCGACGCCTCCTGGACCATGAACGTGCCGCGCGACCAGCGCCACGCGGTCGGCACCTCCGCCGAGCGCTACCGCCTGTACACCTCGGACAGCTGCTGGGACCGCAGCCTGAAGACAGCCCAGGGAACCTTGACCGAGGACACCCGACGCTGCTGACGGGCCGCACCGCACGGGTGCCCCCGGCCGGGGGCACCCGAAATCCGGATGCCGCGTCACCGGTGGCGTCGCTACGCTCCCGGTATGGGTTCTGCGCTGGTGCGGCCGATGCGGGAGGGCGACCTCCACCGGGCTGTCACGCCTCGGCGGGCCGCTCGGAGTCCATGCCGGGGCGGGCCTTGTTCCACTCCCCGCGTGTGAAGTCCGGGATCTGCTGCGGCGCGCCCTTCGCCTTGATCGACAGATTGCTCAGCGGGACGGGCGAGGTCCAGGTCGCCGCGTCGTACACGTCGAAGTCGGGCACCAGACCCAGGCGCACGCACTGCATGAGCCGGAACACCAGCATGTAGTCCATCCCGCCGTGCCCGCCCGGCGGAGTGGCGTGCTCCTTCCACAGCCAGTGGTCCCACTCGGCGTACCGCGCGAAGTCACCCCACTCGTCGTTCTTGTGGTCCGGCTCGATGTAGATCCGCTCCGGGTAGTCCTCGAAGAGCCCCTTGGTGCCGCCCAGACTGTTGATCCGGCTGTACGGATGCGGCGTCGACACATCGTGCTCCAGGCGGATCACCCGCCCCTTCGCGGTCTGCACGAGGCTGATCGTGCGATCGCTCTCGATGTACGTCTCCCTCCAACTCGGGTCGCCCGCAGGCACGTTGGCGGCCCGGTACCGGGACAGGCCGAGCGATGGCGAGCCGACGCTGACGATGCTCACCGCGCGGTCGCCCCGGTTGAGGTCCATGTAGTTGGCGACCGGACCGAAGCCGTGGTTGGGGTACAGATCGCCCCGCAGCCGGGTGTGCCAGAGCCTGCGCCACGGGCCCTCGTAGTACGCCGGATCGAACATCAGGCCGCGCAGATCGTGGTTGTACGCGCCCGCGCCGTGCAGCAGATCCCCGAACTTGCCCGCGTGTGCCATCCGCAGCACCCGCATCTCGTTGCGGCCGTAGCAGCAGTTCTCCAGCTGCATGCAGTGCCTGCGGGTCCGTTCGGACAGGTTCACCAGCTCCCACAACTGGTCGAGTTCGAGGGCGATGGGACACTCCACGCCGACGTGGACGCCGTTCAGGAGCGCCGACCTGGCGATCTCGAAGTGGGAGTCCCAGGGCGTCGCCACATGCACGAAGTCGATGTCGCCGCGCCGGAGCAACTGCTCGTAGTCGTGGTCGCCGTGGACGTAGACGGCCGGCGCGGGCTGACCGGCCGCCGTGACCTTGGCGGCGGCCCGCTCGGTCTTCGCCTTCACCGGATCGCACAGGGCCACCACCCGGACGCAGGGAACCGCCAGATACAGGTCGATCATGCTGCCGCCGCGATTGCCGAGGCCGATCAGCGCGACCCGTACCGTCGAGCGCCGCTCGAAGGGCACCCCGATCATGGTTCTGCCGTGGCGCTGCGCCTCCTGCGTGTCCTGCGACTCGCGGGACGGGGCCGGCGGCTCGTCGGCTGCCGCGGGCTGGGCGGCGAACGTGCCGAGCCCGAGCCCGGCGCTCGCGGCCCCCGCGGTCCACAGGACCGAGCGGCGGCTGACCTCGGGGTGCTCCGGTGCTGCGTCGTTCATCGAGCCTCCAGGTGATCGACCGGAAATCCATGGGCTGACGTTTGCGCGACCTTTGCCGAACCTCGGTAAGGACCTTGGAGGGTGGGACAGGTGGTGCACAAGGGCGCCCATCGGACACTTGATACCGGCCCATGGACTCCCGGCCGTGTTTCATCGGGCGTACGGGCGCTCGTGTCGGGGCCCGGACAGCACAAACCCCCCGGCGGGCACGGCGGGGGCGGAACGGTTCCGCAGGCGGAGCCAAGACGTGCTCGACGGGCGGGTCGACCGCTCCGGCTCCAGGATCACGGAGTGGCAGCGGCGGCAGGTCCCCGGTCCACGCCCACCTCGCACATGCGGTTGGCCGACGGATGGGCCTCGTACGGGCGGGAGGTGACCTCGGCGGCCTCGCGGGCGGTCGCCGAGGTGGTCAGCTCCTTGTGCAGCATGCCGCGGTCGCCCGCGAAGGCGCAGCAGCCCGCGTCGTCGGGGACCACCACCTCGTCGGCGCAGGCCTCGGCGGCGGCCCGCAACTGCGCCTCGTCGCCCAAGTGCCGCATGGAGCAGGTGGGATGGAGGACGGCCGACCGCGCCGTGCGCAGCACCGTCAGCCGGGGCAGCAACTCCTCGGCGGCCCAGACCCCCGAGTCCACGATCCTCGGCTCGCGGTGCAACTCCCAGCTGTCGTACGTGAGATGGGGCACCACGGACCACGGCCTCCCCGGGGCCGTCGGGCTCTTCAGCAGCGGCGCTCCGGGGGGCCGTCCACCAGCGTGTTCAGCAGTCCGCCGAGCACCTCGCGCTGGTCGGCGGTCAAGGGAGCCAGGATCTCCTCCGCGGCGCCCCGGCGCGCGCTGCGCAGCGAACGCAGGGTGGCGCGGCCCGCGTCGGTGAGCTCGATCCGGATCACCCGGCGGCTGGCCGGATCCGGCACCCGGCGGACGTCGCCGCTCTCCTCCAGCGCGTCGACCAGGGTGGTCACCGCGCGCGGAACGACTTCGAGGCGAGCGGCCAGATCGGCCATGCGCGGCGGCTCCGCGCAGTGGGCGACCGTGCGCAGCAGCCGGAACTGCGCGGGCGTGATACCGACCGGCTCCAGGTACTGCTTCTGGATCCGGTGCAGTCGGCGGGTCAGCCGCAGCAACTGCTCGGCCAGCAGACCGTCGGCGTCGGGGGCCCGGGAAAGGTGAGGCTGCATACCGGGAACAATAACAGGACCCCGTACATTGTGAGTATAGGTAACAGTGAGCTATGCTCCCGAAATCGTCGTCCTCCCGCTCCCGGCGGGCGGCCCTCACACCCTGTCGAAGGAGCCCATGCGCCCCGAACACTCCACGCACTCCACCTGGACCCCACCGCCCCGCGGCACCGAGCCCCAGGAGCCGGCCCAGGTCCGCCGCATCCTCGGCCTCTTCCGCCCCTATCGGGGCAGGCTCGCCCTGGTCGGGCTGCTCGTCGCCGCGTCCTCGCTCGTCTCGGTCGCCACGCCGTTCCTGCTGCGCGAGATCCTCGACGTGGCCATCCCGCGGGGCCGCACCGGCCTGCTGAGCCTGCTGGCGCTCGGCATGATCGCCACGGCGGTCGTCACCAGCGTCTTCGGCGTGCTCCAGACACTGATCAGCACCACCGTCGGCCAGCGGGTCATGCACGATCTGCGCACCGCGGTCTACGCCCAGCTCCAGCGGATGCCGCTCGCCTTCTTCACCAGGACCCGCACCGGCGAGGTCCAGTCCCGCATAGCCAACGACATCGGCGGCATGCAGGCGACCGTCACCTCCACCGCGACCTCGCTGGTCTCCAACCTCACGGCCGTCGTCGCCTCGGTCGTCGCGATGCTCGCGCTCGACTGGCGCCTGACCATCGTCTCCCTGCTCCTGCTGCCGGTGTTCGTGTGGATCAGCCGCAGGGTCGGCCGCGAACGCAAGAAGATCACCACCCAGCGCCAGAAGCAGATGGCCGCGATGGCCGCCGAGGTCACCGAATCGCTGTCGGTCAGCGGCATCCTGCTCGGCCGCACCATGGGCCGCGCCGACTCGCTGACCAAGTCCTTCGCCGCCGAGTCCGAGCGTCTCGTCGACCTGGAAGTGCGGTCCAACATGGCCGGGCGCTGGCGGATGTCCACCATCGGCATCGTCATGGCCGCCATGCCCGCGGTCATCTACTGGGCGGCCGGTCTGGCCCTCCAGGCGGGCGGCCCCTCGGTCTCCATCGGCACCCTGGTCGCCTTCGTCTCGCTCCAGCAGGGCCTGTTCCGGCCCGCCGTGAGCCTGCTGTCCACGGGCGTCGAGATGCAGACCTCGCTCGCCCTGTTCCAGCGGATCTTCGAATACCTCGACCTGCCGGTCGACATCACCGAACCCGACGAGCCGGTCCGCCTGACCAAGGCGCGCGGCGCGGTCCGCTTCGAAGGGGTCGACTTCCGGTACGACGAGAAGCAGCCGCAGCCCACCCTGTCCGGCATCGACCTCGCCGTCCCGGCCGGCGGCAGCCTCGCCGTCGTCGGCCCGACCGGCTCCGGCAAGTCCACGCTCAGCTATCTGGTGCCCCGGCTGTACGACGTCACCGGCGGCCGTGTCACGCTCGACGGCGTGGACGTGCGCGACCTGGACTTCGACACCCTGGCCCGCTCGGTCGGCGTGGTCTCCCAGGAGACGTACCTCTTCCACGCCTCGGTCGCCGAGAACCTCCGGTTCGCCAAGCCGGAAGCCACCGACGAGGAGCTGGAAGCGGCCGCCCGCGCCGCCCAGATCCACCACCACATCGCCTCGCTGCCCGACGGCTACGACACCCTGGTCGGCGAGCGCGGCTACCGGTTCTCCGGCGGCGAGAAGCAGCGGCTCGCCATCGCCCGTACGATCCTGCGCGACCCGCCCGTGCTCATCCTCGACGAGGCGACCAGCGCGCTCGACACCCGTACCGAACACGCGGTCCAGCAGGCCATCGACGCGCTCTCCGAGGGGCGCACCACCATCACCATCGCCCACCGCCTCTCCACGGTGCGCGACGCGGACCAGATCGTCGTCCTCGACCAAGGGCTGATCGCCGAGCGCGGCACCCACGACGAACTGCTCGACCAGGACGGCAGATACGCGGCCCTGGTGCGCAGGGACGCCGAGCTGGCCCCGGCCCCCTCATGACCGGCAGGGCCGACGACACGGCCCCGGGTCCGGACACGGCGACGCCGCCGCTCCCGTGGGACGGGGAGCGACGGCGCCGGGCGTGACGATCGTCAGACGAGCCAGCCGATGAAGTGGAGGACGCCGGCGAGCAGGTCGGTGATGAGGTTCATGGTGGTGCCTTCTCCTTGTGCAGGGGGCATCGATGGGATGCCGCTGTGGGACTGCGCAACCCCGGTCTGCAGCCCGTCGCTTGCGCCCCTCAAGCATCCTTCGCCACAAGGGAGTTGAGCAACGAATGGCGTGACGATCACGCGTTCCGGCGAACAACCGATCCCGTGTTCGTGTGTTCGTCTCGACTGGTCCCCGCCCGTGTCGGAGGTCGTCGAATGTCTGGTTTATGTTATTTGTCGGGGTAGCGTGCCGCCATGAGTGAGTCCCCGTACCGTCGGCGGTCCCGGCTGACCCGCCGCGGCCGGCTGAGCCTGCTGCTCCTCGCGCTGCTGCTGGTCGTGGCGGGCGTGGTGCTCGTCCTGGTGCTGCGGGAGACCGGCGCTCCGGTCAGGACCCTCGTAGTCCCCGAGGGGTGGCGGGCGAGTCAGGTGTACGCGGCCGTCGACAAGCGCCTCGATCTGCCGCCCGGAACCACCAAGCGGGCCGCCGCGACGGCGGAGCTCAAGCTGCCGCCGGACGCCAAGGGCAACCCCGAGGGCTATCTGTTCCCGGCGACGTACCCGGTAAAGGACGACACGACCCCGGGCGACCTGCTCCAGTACATGGTGGACACCGCCAACAAGCGCTTCGGTCAGGACCGGATCGCGGCGGGCGCCCGGCGCGCCGGGCTGACGGTCTATCAGATGGTGGTCATCGCCGGGATCGTGCAGGCCGAGGCCGGCTCCATGGCCGACATGGGCAAGGTCTCGCGCGTCATCCACAACCGCCTCGCCCGCGGAATGCCGTTGCAGATGGACTCGACGCTGAACTACGCACTCAACCGCTCGACGCTCACGACCACGACCAGCGACACCAAGACCGACAGCCCCTACAACACCTATGAGCACAAGGGATTGCCGCCCACCCCCATCGGCAACCCGGGGCAGCGGGCGGTGGACGCCGCGATCGACCCGACAGCGGGCAACTGGCTGTACTTCGTGACGGTGGCGCCCGGCGACACCCGCTTCACCGACAGCTACGCCGAACAGCAGCTGAACGTAAGGGAGTTCAACGAGAACCAGCGCAAGACGGGAACGACCGGCTGACCCCGCCCACCCCACTCCGGGCCCCACTCCGGCCGACCCCGTTCCTCCCGAGCCGACCCTGCTGGTCACCCCCCCCCGGGCGAGCCCGCCGGTCACACCCCGGCCGGCTCGCGTTCGAGGAGCCGCTTGATGTCCCGCACCGCGGCCCGCCCGGCCCGGTTGGCGCCGATGGTCGACGCCGACGGGCCGTATCCGACCAGATGGACACGCTCGTCCCGGACCGCCCTGGTTCCGTCGAGCCGGATGCCGCCGCCCGGCTCGCGCAGCCGCAGCGGGGCGAGGTGGTCGATGACCGGCCGGAAACCGGTCGCCCAGACGATGACATCGGCCTCGACCGACCGGCCGTCGTCCCAGGCCACCCCCTGCGGGGTGATCCGGTCGAACATCGGCAGCCGGTCCAGGACGCCCTTCGCGCGCGCCGCCCGGACGGCATCGTTCAGCGGCAGCCCCGTCACCGAGACCACACTCCTGGGCGGCAGCCCGAGCCGCACCCGCTCCTCTACCATCGCCACGGCCTCGCGGCCGGCCTCCTGGTCGAAGGGGCCTTCCCGGAACACCGGCGGCCGCCGCGTCACCCACGTCGTCTCCGCCGCGACCTCGGCGATCTCCATCAGATGCTGGGTGCCCGAGGCCCCGCCGCCGACCACGACCACCCGCAGCCCCGCGAACTCGTCCGGCCCCGGATAGTCCGCCGTGTGCAACTGCCGCCCCCGGAACGTCTCCTGGCCCGGATAGCGCGGCCAGAACGGGCGGTCCCAGGTGCCGGTGGCATTGATCAGCGCGCGGGTGGCACAGCCGCCCTGCGAGGTCTCGACCAGCAGCCGCCCGCCCTCGCCCTCCCGCACGGCGCGCACGTCGACGGGCCGGTGCACCCGCAGACCGAAGGCGTCCTCGTACGCGGTGAAGTACGCGCCGATGACCTCCGAGGAGGGGCGGTCGGCGGCCGCGCCGGTCAGTTCCATGCCCGGCAGCGCATGCATCCCGTGCACCTTGCCGTACGTGAGTGACGGCCAGCGGAACTGCCAGGCCCCGCCCGGTCGCGGTGCGTGGTCGAGCACCACGAAGTCGCGGTCCGGGACCAGCCCCGCCCGGCGCAGGTGATAGGCGCTGGACAGACCCGCCTGCCCGGCGCCTATGACCACCACGTCCACGTCTCGTACCGCGAAGTCGTTCACGGTTCTACCAACCACGGGCGGTACGGGGATCTTCCCGCGGGGCCGCGGGCGGGTTCAGCGACCGCCGCTCACCAGGAGCGGAGCCCCGCCCGGCGCGGAGGCCGGGCGCCCGTTGGCGGCGGGCACGCCGAGCAGCGGCGAGGCCGGAATCCTCGGCAGCAGTCCGCGCGCGGCCAGCTCGGGCGTCACGCCCTCGCCGAACCAGTACGCCTCCTCCAGATGCGGATAGCCGGACAGCACGAAGTGCTCGATCCCGAGGCCGTGGTACTCCTCGATCCGGTCGGCGACCTCCGCATGGCTGCCGACCAGCGCCGTGCCCGCGCCGCCCCGTACGAGACCGATGCCCGCCCACAGGTTGGGCGAGATCTCCAGGCCGTCCCGCGTCCCGCCGTGCAGGGCGAGCATCCGCTGCTGGCCCACCGACTCGCTCTTGCCGAGGGCCTGTTGGGCGGCGGCCACCGTCTCGGTGTCGAGATCGCCGAGCAGCCGGTCCGCCGTCGCCCACGCCTCGCGCGCGGAGTCCCGCGAAATGGTGTGCAGCCGGATGCCGAACCTGACCGTGCGTCCGCGCTCCTCCGCCAGCCCCCGGATCCAGTCGATCTTCTCCTTCACCTGCGCGGGCGGCTCGCCCCAGGTCAGATACACATCGGCATGCTCGGCCGCCACCGGCCCGGCCGCCGCCGACGAGCCGCCGAAGAAGACCTCCGGCAGCGGGTCCGGCGGCAGTGCGGTCAGCCCGCCCTCCACCCGATAGTGATCGCCGTCGAAGTCGTACGGCTGCCCCCGCCACACACCGCGTACGACCGACAGGAACTCCGAGGTCCGCGCATAGCGCCGGTCGTGGTCCAGGTGGTCGCCGAAGCGCCGCTGCTCCGTGGAGTCGCCGCCCGTCACCACGTTCAGCAGCAGCCGGCCGCGCGTGATGCGCTGGTACGTGGCCGCCATCTGCGCGGCGAGGACGGGGGAGATGACCCCGGGGCGGAAGGCGACCAGGAACTTCAGGCGCTCGGTGTGCTGGGCGAGCGCGGCCGTCGTCAGCCAGGCGTCCTCGCACCAGGTACCCGTGGGCGTCAGGACCGCCTCGAAGCCCAACTGCTCGGCCGCCTTGGCGATTTGGGCCAGATACTCGATGTCGGGCGCGCGCACCCCGCTCACCGGGGCGATCCGCGAGCGCTTGACGCCGCCGTCGGTGTAGGCGTGCCGGTCGACCAGCGTGCGGCCGTCACCGCCGGTGGGCAGGAACCAGTGCAGATGGACGGTCATCAGGAGGACGCCTTTCCGTAGGAGCGGGGTGCGGTGGTGGAGGCGGGGAGCGAGCCGTTGAAGCGGGTGTCGACGTACTCCTTGAAGGAGAAGCGGCCCGGGATCAGCGACAGATCAGCGAAGGTGTCGGCGACCTGCTGCTCCGAGGCGATCGCGGCCCCGTCCACGGCGACCGCGACGCGCGTGCCGTTGCTGCGCCGCACCGAGTCGAGCGCCACGTCGTACGGCAGCCCGGTCTCCTGCGACCAGACCTTGGCCCAGGCCTCCGGGTGTTTGAAGACCCAGTCCTGGGCGCGGTTCAGCCGCTGGAGGTAGTCCCCGATGGCCTTCGCCTTCGCCCGGTCGGCCAGGGCACTCGGCGCGGCCACCTGGAACCCCAGGCCGTTGGTGACCCCCTCGCCGGTGGTCAGGACGCGCGCCTTCGCCGAGCGCAGGACCTGCGAGGTGTACGGGTCCCACACCGCCCAGGCGTCGACCTTGCCGCGGCTGAACGCGGCCAGCGCGTCGGCCGGCTGGAGGTAGTTGAGCTTGACGTCGCCGAGGCTCAGCCCGGCCTTCTTCAGCGAGGCCACCAACTGGTAGTGCGCGGAGCTGCCTTGGGCGACGGCGATCGACTTGCCCTTGAGGTCCTGCGGCTGCTTGAGCGGGGAGCCCGCCGGGACGAGGATCGCCTCGCCCGCCGACGAGCCGTGGCTGGCCGCCACCACCTTGATCTTCGAATGGGCGCCCGCCGCGAACACCGGCGGTGTGTTGCCGACCCCGCCGATGTCGACGGCCTTGGCGTTGACCGCTTCCAGCAGGGGCGGCCCGGAGGTGAAGGTGGACCACTTGATCTTGTAGTCGAGGTGGTCGAGTTCACCGGCCGCCCGCAGCACGGCCTCGGAACCGCCCTTCTGGTCACCGACGTTGAGCGTGACCTCGCCGGAACCTCCGGCGGAGTTGGTCTTGGTGTCCGCCGCGGAGGTGCCGCCGCAGGCGGACAGCAGCAGAGCGAGCGGCAGGAGCAGAACCGGCAGGGTGTGGCGTCGCATGAGTACGTGCTTTCTTCGCAGGGGTCAGACGGGGGAGGCGGTGGCGGGCTGGTCCACGCCCAGCTCGCCGAGGAGCCGGGAGCGCAGCGCCGCGAACCCGGGCGCGGCGGGCGTGCGGGGCCGGTCGAGGGCGATGGCCGTGTCGTACGCGATGGCGCCGTCCCGCATGACCAGCACCCGGTCGGCGAGCAGCAGCGCCTCGTCCACGTCGTGCGTGACGAGCAGCACCGCGCAGCCGCGCCGCTGCCACAGCTCGGCGACCAGCTGCTGTGCCTTGATCCTGGTCAGCGCGTCCAGCGCGCCGAACGGTTCGTCGAGCAGCAGCAGATCGGGCTCGCGCACCAGTGCACGGGCGAGCGAGGCGCGCTGGGCCTCGCCGCCGGACAGCGTCTTGGGCCAGGCCCCGGACCGGTGCCCGAGCCCCACTTCCTCCAACGCGCCCTCGGCGACCGTACGTTGGGGCTTGCCGGGCAGCCCGAGGAGTACGTTGCGCCATACCCGCTTCCACGGCATCAGCCGGGGTGCCTGGAAGGCGACGGCCCGCCGCTTGGGTACGAGCACCGTGCCCTCGATCTCCCGGTCCAGCCCGGCGAGCACCCGCAGCAGCGTCGACTTGCCGCAGCCGCTGCGCCCGAGCAGCGCCGTGAACTCGCCCGCCCGCAGGGTCAGATCGAGCCGGTCGATGACGGGCCGCCCGTCGAAGGCGCGGGTGAGCCCCTCGACACGTACGGCGTCGGCGGTGGCCGTGGTGGTGCTCACTGGCCCTTGAAGGTCGGTCGCCATTGCAGCAGCAGCCTTTCGAGAGTGCGGACGACGGCATCGGCGAGCAGGCCGAGGGCGGCGTACACGACCAGGCAGACGACGATCACGTCGGTGCGGAAGAACTCGCGGGCCTGGTTCATCAGGAAGCCGATGCCGGCGTCCGCGTTGATCGACTCGCCGAACACCAGGGCCAGCCAGGCGGTGGCGAGCGAGTAGCGCAGCCCGGTCATGGCGCCGGGCAGCGCGCCCGGCAGCACGACATGGCGCACCAGACCCCAGCGGCCCAGCCCCAACGCCTGTCCGGCCTCCACGAGTTGCTCGTCGACGCCCCGGATCCCGGCGTACACGTTCAGATACAGGTGGAAGGCGACACCGAGCGCGATGAGGGCCACCTTCGGTGCCTCGCCGATGCCCAGCCAGATGATGAACAGCGGGATCAGACCGACCCAGGGCACGGTGCGCAGCATCTGCACGGTGGCGTCGACCAGGTCCTCGCCGAGCCGCGAGAGCCCGGAGACCAGGGCCAGCGCGATCCCGGCCGCGCCGCCGACGAGCAGGCCCACGGCCACCCGCTGGAGCGAGATGCCCATCGCCGAGGGCAGCGTGCCGTCCTTGATGAGACCGGCCCCGGCGTGCGCGACGGTGCCGGGCGAGGCGAGCGTGTCGGGGCTCAACACCCCACTGGAGCTGAGGACTTGCCACAGCAGGAGCAGGGTGAGCGGCCCGACGGTACGCCGCAGCCAGCGCGGCACCGAGCGCAGCCGGCCGCGCCGGGAGGCGAGCGGGACGACCGGTTCGAGTTCGACCGGTTCGAGATCAACGGGTTTGTGATTCGCCGGTTCGGGGCCGGGGCCGGGGCTGGCGGGTGCGGCCGCGGTGGACTGGCCGGATTCTGCGGATATATCCGGCGGAGCATGGTCGACGGTCATGGGGACTCCATGGTCGGGCGAGAGTCGGGTGATAAAGGGGAGGGGTTCAGCAGAGGCGGCCCTAGGCAGCGGCGGTAGCCCCCTCAGGGCGCAGGTACGCACGGGAGCGCGCCTGCGCGGAGCGGGGGAGCGGGCACGACCGGCCGGCCCTGCGCGTCAGTGCGCGGCGGCGTGGCTCAGGAACGAGGGGGAAGCGTGGAAAGGTGCTGAAAGGGCGTCAGCAGCCGCGGCAACACGCGGCGGAGGCCACCCGCAGCAGGTCGATGTGACCGCGCGTGGTGAGCAGGGCTGTACGCAACATGGCGCGAAGGTAGCGACCCGTTCCGGACGGGGTCAATGGCGTCTCGACCCTCGGACGTGCGATCTTGCCCGTCGGGCGGTACCCGGCGCGGCCGGGGCGCGTACCGGGCGCACGGGCGGGAAGATGGGCAGCATGTCCGACGCCTTCACCACCCGCATCCTGCACATCGAGACCGGTTCCGCCGAGACGGTGACCGATCTGACCGGCGACTGCGCGGAGTTCCTGCGGCAGAGCGCCGCAGGCCGCGACGGTCTGCTCAACGTCTTCGTGCCCCACGCCACGGCCGGCATCGCCGTCCTGGAGACGGGCGCGGGCAGCGACGACGACCTCCTTGCCGCCCTGCACACGCTGCTCCCCGCCGACGACCGCTGGCAGCACCGGCACGGCAGCCCGGGACACGGGCGGGACCACGTCCTGCCCGCGATCGTCCCGCCCCACGCGACGCTGCCCGTCATCGGGGGCCAACTGGCGCTGGGGACCTGGCAGTCCGTATGCCTGGTGGACACGAACAGGGACAATCCGAATCGGCAGGTCCGGCTGAGTTTCCTCGGCTGATCCGGGAGAAACTCGCTTCAATCGTCGGCGAGTTGAGGGTGTGGCATTATGGCCGCGTTGTCCGCCCGGGGGCCGGGAGCCCGAATCCCGGGGACAGTTGAATCGGCTTCGCAACGGCCTGCTTCTCCAGCGTGGAAGGCGTGGAAGGCTAAGGATGAAGGTGTCTGGCTCTGCGTTACCGTCGCCGGAGGACCGTCGGCTCAGGCGCCGTCTCAAAAAGGTCCGCCAGACCTGTGAGGCGCTGCTCGCGGACTGGGGCATGGAGCACGGCTGCGGCATCGACGAACTCCACCGCTATCTCAGCACCCAGAACCAGCGCCCGATCCATCTGATTCCGATGCCTTTCCCGGAACGCCATCTCTTCGGGCTGTGGCTGAAACTCGATGACTTCGACATCATCGCTTACGAGAAGGCGGCCTCGCCGTCGCACAAGGAACACATCATTGCCCATGAACTGGCTCATATCGCCTTCGCGCACCGCGGTTCCGTGGAATTCGACCGCAGTGATACGAGTCAGTTGTTCACCGAGGTCGAACCGGCCGTCGTGCAGAGCATGTTGATGCGTTCCCGCTACAGCGACGACGAGGAGCAGGAGGCCGAGACGATGGCCTCGCTGATCCTGGCCCGTGCCACCAAGCGCTGGCTGGAACCCGCCTGGGGAGTCCCGGAAGAGGCCGCGGAAATCGTCGCTCGCATCGAGAACGGCGTCGGCAACCCGGACCAGGCATGAATACCGTCAACGGAATCCTCTCCTGGACCTGCGCGCTCGGCGGTCTCGCCGCCTTCGGCTACCGGCTCCCCGATCTGCTGCGCAGAAAGCACGACGTCGCCCTGTGGGCGCTGTGCGTCTACTTCCTCTGCTCCGGGATCAGCTTCCTGGTCGACCTGGACGTGCTCCGGGTGCACATCTCCGACCTGTTCGGCCGGCCCAACATCACCTCGCTGATCGTCCAGGTCGCCGTCGTGGTGCTCACCGCCGCCCAGCAGGTCGTCCTCGTCTACTGGTCGTCCCCGCCCGAAGAGGCCCGCCGCAGAGCCGGGCGCCGGGTGATGTTCTTCGGCGCCGCGCTCTGCGTCCTGGTGGTGGCATCCATCGCCGTCAGCCCGGTCGCGAGCTCGAAGACGGCCACCTCGACCATCCTGCTCAGCATTCAGGACGGCCGGTACGCGCTGTACATGTCCTTCTACCTGGTGATCTGCGGGGTGGGGCAGTTCGAGACCGTCCGGCTGTCGCTGCGCTTCACCAAGATGGCCAACCGGCAGTGGCTCAAGGTCGGAATGCGCACCGTGACCGTCGGCGCGAGCCTGATCATGGTCTACTGCGTCACCCGCAGCATCCAGATCGCCGGCACCCGGCTGCACTTCGACGGCTCGGCCCTCGACCCGATCCAGTGGTCGTGCGGCAGCATCGGAGCGCTCCTGCAGATCACCGGCTGGACCATCCCGTCCTGGGGAATCCACATCACCCGCGCCCTGGGCTGGCTGCGCAGCTACCGCTCCTACCGCCGACTGCGCCCCCTGTGGTGGGCGCTGTACCAGGCGTCGCCGGACATCGCGCTCGACCCGCCCAGGTCCTGGGCACGCGACCTCGTCCCGCCGCGCGATCCGCACTACAGCCTCTACCGAAGGGTCATCGAGATACGCGACGGACAGCTCATGCTCCGCACCTCGCTCTCCCTCGCAGACTTCTCCCGGGTGGCCCGCTCCCTCGACCTCCCCGAGGACCCCACCTCGCCGCTGGGCGAGGCGCTCCAGGTGCGGGCCGTCCTCGACCGTCCGGCCGAGGAGCGGGCCGAACAGGCCGACGCGTCCGACATTCCCGAGCGGCCGCCGTACGAGGACTTCCGCGACGAGGTGGAGTGGCTGACCCGGGTCGCGTCCTCCTTCACCGCGCTCACCCAGGGCCGGGCGGTGCACGCGGCCGACCGCATCCCCTCATGACGAAGGCGACCGGGCCGCACACCGCGCTGTGCGGCGGCGACCGCGGCCCGCTGACTCCCCTGGCGCTGGGGGCAGTTGACCGCCTCGTGAACCTCGACGCCGTGCACGGTGCGCGGGCCGCGGTGCCCGCCGCCTACGACACGCTGCGGCGCATCCCCGAACTGCTGGCCGGCCCGGCCGGTCCGCCCGGCGCGGACAGCGACCTGCTCGCGGCCCTCGCCGAACTCTGCGAAGTGATCGGCTGGATCCTCTTCGACGCGGGCCGGCATCAGGCGGCCGACCGCATGAACACCCGGGCGCTCGCCCTCGCGGAACTCTGCGGCGACCGCGGCATCACCCGCCTGGTGCTGCTGAACCACAGCATGCTGCTCACCCACACCGGCCACCCCAGGGCCGCCCTGGACACCGCCGCCCGGGTGGCCGGGCCCCGCCCGCTGCCCACGCTGGTCGGCAGCCTCGTGCTGGTCCGCCGTGCGCACGCCACCGCACTGCTGGGCGGCCGCCGCGAGGCCGCGGAGCTCGTCGACCGGGCCCGGAGCCGGTTCCTGGACGGCGCCTCGCGCCACGACCCGCCCTGGTCCTGGTGGATCGACCAGGCCGAACTGACCGGCCACCAAGGGTGGGTGCTGGCCAGACTGCGCGACTGGGACCGGGCCATTCCCCTCCTGTACGAGGCCGCGACCGCCCCCGGCCCCTCCTACCGGCACCTGTTCACCGCGGAACTCCTGGCGGCCCTCACCGGGGCCGGGGCCTGGAGCGAGGCGGAGGACCTCATCGCCGGCCTCGTCCCGCGCGCCGGGGGCATCGGCTCCGTACGGACCACCGAGACCCTCGCCAGGACCGCCGCCCAGTTGCTCGGCCGTGCCGACGCACCGGCGAACCTGCGGGACGCGGCAGCCTTCCTGCGGGAGTCCCTGACCACGCACCCCAGTGGCCCGGACCGCCCCTCCCGCTAGGAACCACCCCCACCGGAAGTCAACAGACAGGGACAACATGCTCCACATACGCGTGTCGACGCCCGCGGCCGCCGCCCTCGTGGCGGTCGTGCTCCTCTTCGCCACCGGAGGGCCGGTGACGGACGTCGCCTACGGCACGTCAGCAGCCCCGTCGGCGGCGGCACCGGACACCGCCACCGGCCACGGCAGCCCCTATCTGGCCACCCACCTCTACTTCGGCACCGGCCGCCACGGCGGCAAACCGCCCATCACCGACGTCGAGTTCATGAAGTTCATCGCCGACGTGGTCACTCCCCGCTTCCCGTCCGGGCTCACCATCCAGCAGGGCCGCGGCCAGTGGCGCGACAAGCAGGGGAGCATCAACCGCGAGATCTCCTACGAACTGACGGTGCTCTATCCCGCCAAGGAGGCCCGCACGCACGACCCCGACATCGAGTACATCCGCCACCTGTACTGCACGATGTACGGTCTGGAATCCGTCGGCCGGGCCGATGTCCGGGCCCAGGCCGAATTCTGACCCCCGCGGTCTTCCCCCCCCGTTACGGCTGGTAGGAGCCGCTCGGCTGAACGGGAGCCGCCGATGGGGGAGTTGAGCCCGCATTGGGCGGGGGCGGGCCGGTAGGGCTCGCGGTCGCGGAGGCCGCGGCGCCCCGGGCCAGGGCGTCGAAGTCGACGAAGCCGGTCCCCTCCAGGACCTTCATGTGGTCCAGGACGGTCGTGTTCGTGTCGTCGGCCAGCGAACGGACCAGGGAATTACGGGTGTTCGCCCGGATCTGCGCGATCAGGGCGAACACCTGGCCGTGCGAGGAGCGCAGGAGGTTGGCGAAGTCGCGCTCGTACGCCGTGCCCGTGTCGGCCGTCAGCGTGCGCAGCCAGCCCTGTTGCAGCGCGTTGGGCTGACTCGGCAGCTCCATGCCGAGCTGGGCCGCCACCTCCCGCACCCGGGCGTCGAGGAACGTGTGGCCCTGGACGAGATGCTCGCCCGCCGTCTTGACGGCCTCGGTGGGGGCGCGCTCCATCGCCTGCTGTCCCGCGGGCAGCTCCCACAGCCCCGCGAGTCTGACCCGGGTGATGAAGTCGCGGTCGGCCGCCGACAGCGGGCCCCAACGGGTGGGCACCGTACCGGAGTTGAGATTGGCGAGGCCGGTGCCCGAACGGTCGGCGTAGGACCAGACCGGGTAGGAGAGCGCGGCCACCGTCGCGATCAGGGCGAGCAGGACCAGACCGGTGCTGGAGAAGACGATGCGGCGCATCAAGGAGGTGCCTCCTGGAGTGTGTCGTACGAGGGACTTAGGAGAGGCGGAGTCGGCGGACGGCGAAGAGCATTGCGCCGAGCAGCACCAGGACCGTCCCGGTGACCAGTGAGTCGAGGTCGGTGACCCCGGCGATCGCCAGGCGGCGGTCGCCCGGATGTGCGGGGGAGCCGCGGGGCGTCACGGGGACGGGCTGCGTGCCGGCTGCCCGGTCCGTGCCGGTCGCGGGCGATGGGGAAGGGGTCGCGCAGGTCAGTACGCCCGTCATGTCCTGGCGGAATCCGCCGGGCCCCACGACGGTGAAGCGGTAGTTCTGGTGCTCGGCGACCGGCACGGTGACGGTCCTGGAGCGGCCCGGCCCGACCGTCACCGAGACGCCCGCCAGGGCGAAGCCGAACGGCGCGTCGCCCCCGTTGCTCGCGGTGACGTCCACGCCGCCCCGGGCGCAGTCGTCCGCTGCGGTCACGGACGGCACCGGTCCCTGGCCGGGCAGCCGGAGCACGAGCGCCGGCTCCTGCGGATACCGGGACTCCGGCGCCGCGGCCGCGCCCGCCGCGACGGAGCCCGCGGCCATGGTCGCGGTCACCAGGGCGGCGGCCCAGCAGGCCGCGCTCCGCCCGCGCGCACGGCGTGCGCTCCACGCAGAAGGCATGTGCGTCCCTTTCGGGGTGAGGGGGCGCGACAGGGACGTCCTTCAGTACGGGAAAGAGGAGGCGGATGTTCAACAGGGGGCGGAAGAAGCTCTGTCGCCCAGGCCGTCAGGGCGACGGCACCGCTCACAGGCCGGGCGCGCCCCATACCGGGAACCAGCGGGACAGGTCCGGTTCGATGCGGAGGTCGTCCGCGACGACCGCCCTGACGCGCAGTTCGAGCGCGTTGTCGCGCTTCTCGCCCGGCAGCGGCGCGAAGGGGTAGAAGGTGCCCCGCTTGTAGAGGTACACCAGGGCGAAGCGCTGCCCCTCCTCGTTGCCGAACCCGACCAGGGAGCACAGGAGTTGGGGGCCGAAGCCGGATCCTTCCAGGGCGGTGTTCACGGCGTGCAGATCGCCGACGAGAGCGGCCAGGTCGTCGGGCTCCCGGCGGGAGAGCAGCCACGAGTATCCGTACTCGTCGCGGCTGAACTCCACCGAGGCGCCGACCCGTTCGGTGTCCGCGTTCAGCAGGTCCGTGACGTCCTGGCGGATGCCGGCGAACGCCGTTCCCTCGACCGTGGTGAAGCACACCGAGCCCTGCCCGGTCGGTGTGAACCCGGCGGCCGCCTGCACGGTGACCGCCGCCGACGGCAGGCCGAACAGCCGGTCGAGGTCGGGCGGGGCGGGCTTGGTGCGGCCCAGCAGGATGTCCAGGAATCCCATGTGTGCTCCGTCCTCGGTCAGGGGGCGATGGCGGCCGCGGTCAGGCGGGACGTCCCAGCTCGGCGGAGATCTTCGCCAGCCGGTCCAGGCGCTGTTCCAGGCTCGGGTGGGTGGCGAAGAGCCGCCCGACACGGCTTCCCTCGCCGAGGGCGGGGACGAAGTAGAAGGCGTTGAACGCGCTGGCCGTCCGCAGGTCCTTGCTGGGGATCCGGGCGATGTCGCCGTCCAGTTTGGTCAGCGCCGAGGCGAGGGCGGAGGGGTGCCCGGTGAGCAGCGCCCCGGCCCGGTCGGCGGCGAGTTCCCGGTAGCGGGACAGCGCCCGGATCAGGACGAAGCTGAGGGAGTACACGAGCGCGGACACCGCCATGACGGCCATCAGCACGACGACGGTGTTCTGGTCGCGCCGGCCGCGCCCGCCGTACAGCTGGGAGTAGAAAGCGAAGCGGACGATGAGCCCCGCGATGACGCCCAGGAACGAGGCCACCGTGATCACCGCGACGTCGCGGTGCGCGACGTGCGAGAGCTCGTGGGCGAGCACCCCCTCCAGCTCGTCGGGCTCCAGCCGGCGCAGCAGCCCGGTGGTGACGCAGAGCACGGCGTGGTCGGCGTTGCGCCCGGTCGCGAACGCGTTGGGCAGGTCGATGTCGGCGACGGCGACCTGGGGCCTTGGCATGTCGGCGGTGGCGCACAGGCGGTCGATGATGCCGTGCAGCTGGGGGTGTTGCTCGCGGGTCACCACGCGGCCGTGCATCGCGTACAGGGCGATCCGGTCGGAGAACCAGTACTGCGAGAACAGCACCGCCGCGGCCACCACGACGACCACGACCGTCGACCTGAGCAGGACCAGGAGCGCGGCGACGAACGCCACGTACAGCAGTCCGAGCAGGAACACCGTGAGCAGCATGCGGGCGGTCAGCTGCCGGTCGGGTGCGAAGCGGCTGTGCACGGCCGTCACTCCGTCCCCATGCCGGTGCGGCCCGAGCGCGCACGGGCTCGCGCGGCGTGAATGGGAGGCCCGGGGACGGGCGGCACATTCCTCTTGATCATGGCGTTCTCCAGGACCGGTGCAGTGATGCTCACCCTCCACCATGCCACCGCGCGGGCCCCGGCGACGGTGGTCGTACGGGACGAATTCGGCGCGCGGACCCGCCTCAGGCCAGCTGCCTGCGCACCAGCTCGTGGAGGCGGCCGGACGGGTCGGCGAGGAGCTCGGCGGGCGGGCCCTGCTGGACGATGCGGCCCTGCGACATGACGATCACGCGGTCGGCGTCCAGGACCGTGGAGAGCCGGTGGGCGATCACCACGCGGGTGGCGTTCAGGGCGCGGGTGCTCTCGATCACGATGCGCTGGGTCTCGTTGTCGAGGGCGCTGGTGGCCTCGTCGAAGAACAGCACGCGCGGGCGCCGGACCAGCGCCTGGGCGATCATGAGG
Organism: Streptomyces sp. NPDC094147; assembly: GCF_044764265.1. NCBI lineage: Bacteria > Bacillati > Actinomycetota > Actinomycetes > Kitasatosporales > Streptomycetaceae > Streptomyces > Streptomyces sp. NPDC094147. The sequence continues at coordinate 181,896 of NZ_JBIWHT010000006.1, forward strand.
CGCTGGCGCTGGCCGCCCGAGATGGCACCGCCGCCGGAGACCATGGTGTGCAGCCCCATCGGCATCCGCTTGATGTCCTCGGCGAGGCCCGCCATCGCGGCGGCCTCCCACGCCTCCTCCTGAGTGAACACCTCCGCTCCGCAGATGCAGTCCAGGATCGACCCGCTGAGCGGCTGCGCGTTCTGCAGCACGACCCCGCACTGGCGGCGCACGGCCGCCCGGTCGAGGGCCGCCAGGTCCTGGCCGTCGTAGAGCACGCTGCCCGTGACCGGGGTGTCGAAGCCGATGAGCAGCCTCAGCAGGGTCGACTTGCCGCAGCCGCTGGGCCCGACGACCGCCACGAACTCCCCGGGCCGCACCTTCAGGGACACCTCGTCCAGGACCAGCGGGCCGTCGTCGGTGTAGCGGAACGAGAGGCCCTTGGCCTCGATCCCGCCGGACAGCTCGCCGGGCTGCGTGCTGGCCCCGCGCACCTCGGGCGCCTCGTCGAGCACCGGCTTGATCTGCTCGAACATGGGCAGCACGGCGGCCGCCGAGATGAACGCCCCGGTGAGCTGGGTGACCGCGGTCAGCAGCATCGTCACCGCGGTGTTGAACGTCAGGAACGCGCCGGCCGACAGGGACCCGCGGGCCGGTCCCGCGAGCAGCACGAACATGACGAGTGAACACAGCGGCAGATAGACGGCGTTGAGGACCGTCGTCAGGTTCTTGATCCGGCCCGCCCGCTTCTGCAGCTCCCGGCTGCGGGCGAACTCCCGCGCCCAGGCCCCGTACGCGAAGCTCTCCGCCGCGGCGACCCGCAGCTTGGGCAGCCCGCGCAGGGTCTGGAACGCCTGGTTGTTGAGCTTGTTGCCGAGCTCCACCAGACGGCGCTGCCAGCGCAGCTCCCACATCCCCATGGTGAGGAACACCGCGGCGATGACGGCCAGCATCGCCAGCGCCGTCAGCGCCAGCGGCACGCTGAAGCACAACAGCAGGACGAGGTTCATCACGCCGACCGTGCCCGACTGCACGGCGACCGGGCCGATGCCCGAAAGGACCCGGCGGATCGCGCTGACGCCCATCGCCGCACTCGCCAGCTCGCCGGTGGAACGCTCGGTGAAGAACTTCGTCGGCAGCCTCAACAGCCGGTCCCACACGGCGGGTTGGAGGGTGCTCTCGATGCGTCCCTCCATCCGCAGGATGGTGAGGTTCTGGAGCAGCGTGAACGCGGCCGACACGACCCCGGAGACGATCACGGCGAGCGACACCTGCACGATGAGGCTGTTCTCGGCCCGGGGCACATAGACGCCGAGCACCTGCCCGGTCGCGATCGGCACCAGCGCGCCGAGCGCCACCGTCACCAGTCCGGCCAGCACCAGATTGCGCACATCGGCCCGGGTGCCGCGCAGACTGAAGCGCAGCAGGCCCCACTTGCCGAGCGGCCGCTCCGGCAGCGGCCGGTAGAACATGACGGCGCGCTGCTCGAACTCCGCCGCGTTGCTCCCGTCGACGCGGCTGCGCCGGCCCGACACCGGGTGCACCGCCTCGTACCCGCCGCGGCGCCACAGCAGCGCGACCGGAGTGCCGCTCGCGGTGCGGTGCCCCACCAGCGGGCCCGCGTCCTGGCGCCACCAGCGCCCGTCGAGCCGCACCGGCCGGGTCCGGATCCGGGAGCCGACCGCGATCCGCTCGACCGGATCGATCCGGTCGCTCACCGCGCCGCTCCGCGCGGGCTCCGTGAGCGTGATCCCGGCCGCGGCCGCGACCAGCCGGCAGGCCGCGTACGTCTCGTCGTCACCGGAACCCGCCGCCCGCGAAGAGGACTTGCGCGGGCGGCCGATGGAGGTGAGCAGCGCCCGGTCGGCCTCGTCGCGGACGGCCTCGCCCGCCTTGATGCCGGCCGCCGTACGGTCCTCGTGCGCCCGCTCCAGACGCTCGATCCAGCGGTCGAGGGCGGACAGCAGCCGGTACTGCCGGTTGACCATGCCCTGCCACAGTTCACCGTCGACGAGCAGATCACCGGCCGCCTCCGCACTGAACGCGGCCCCGTACTGCACACTGCCCGGCGAGACCGGAAGCCACAGCACGTCGTCGTCGGCGACCGCCTCGTCAGGGGTGGTGCGGCCGTCCAACGGCGCCTCGAACAGCACGCGTTGGCCGCGTCCGACACCGAGCGAGAACGCGTGCTCCAGCAGGCTCAGCGCCGCGTCCCCGGTGTCGTACTGGCTGTGGTACGGGACCTCGTAGCCACCGGAATCCGGATACCGGTACAGCTCCCGCAGCTCGATCCGGCGCAGCACGCACTCCCGCAGGGGGCGGCCGACGAGGGTGTGCCGCGGGCCGTCGACGGGGCCGAGCAGCAGGGTGCCCGGTTCGAGGCGGCCGAGGAAGTGCCAGTGGCCCTGCTCCACCGCGTCGACCGCGAACAGGTCGAGCGCACCGGCCACGACGAGCCACAGCACCTGCGGCCCCTCCAGCGAAAGGCTGCGCAGACCGGTGCAGTCGACCTGGTGGCCCAGGCCCCCGAGCGCGCCGATGACCGCGTCGTGCCCGGCCGCGCCCGGGTCCGCGAAGTGGTGTACGGAGGTCACCTCAGTGCTCCCTGACCAGGTCGGCGTACGCGCCCGCGGCGGCCACCAGGTCCTCGTGCCGCCCGCGTTCCACGACGGTTCCGTGGTCGAGGACCAGGATCTCGTCGCTGTCGCGGACCGTGCTGAGACGGTGCGCGATGACGACGCAGGCGCAGCCGCGGCGGCGCAGATTGTCGATGATGAGGTGCTCGGTCTCGGCGTCCAGGGCGCTGGTGACCTCGTCCAGGACCAGGATGCTGGGCCGGCGCACCAGCGCGCGGGCGATTTCGAGGCGCTGGCGCTGCCCGCCGGAGAAGTTGCGCCCGTCCTGCTCGACCCGGCTGTGGATGCCGCCCGGCCGGCGCGCGACGACCTCGTACAGGGCCGCGTCCTGGAGGGCGGCCACCACGGCGTCGTCGGTGATCGAGGGATCCCACAGCGCCACGTTGTCCCGCACCGTCCCCTCGAAGAGGAAGACGTCCTGGTCCACGAAGGAGACCGAGGCCGCGAGCGCACCGCGCGGAATGTCCTCAAGGCGCTGTCCGTCGATGCGGATCGTGCCCTCCCACGGGGCGTAGAGGCCCGAAATGAGCCTGGAAACCGTCGACTTGCCGCTGCCGGAGCCGCCGACGAGCGCCACCTGCTGTCCCGGACCGACGGTCAGTGAGAACCCGGTGAGCAAGGGTTTGTCGAGCGGGCTGTAGCCGAAGGTGATGTCCTCAAGGGTCACATGGCCCTTGAGGCGGCGCGTGCTGGCGGCCGGTTCGGGGCGCGAGTGCAGCGAGTCCACGGGGAAGTTCTCGACGTCTTTCAGCCGGGCCACATCCGCCGCGAAGTCCTGGATCCGGCCCGCCACCCCGTTGAGCCGGGTGACCGGCGCCGTGAAGCGGGTCACCAGCGCCTGGAACGCGACGAGCAGCCCGATCGAAATGTGCCCCTCCACCGCGCGCAGTCCGCCGATCCACAGGATCAGCGCACTGTTGAGGGTGGCGAGCAGGGGGGCGACGACGCCGAGCCAGGCGCTCGGCACCCCCAGCCGCTGCTGCTCCTCCAGCGTGGTCGCGTGCTGGCCCGCCCAGCGGCGGAAGTACCCGTTCTCGCCACCGGTGGCCTTCATCGTCTCGATCAGCTGGAGCCCGGTGTACGAGGTGTTGGTGAGCCGCGCGCTGTCGGCCCGCAGCTTCTGGGTGCGGGTGGCCCGCAGGCGCACGACGATGCGCATCGCGACGACGTTGAGCAGCGCGATGCCCACCCCGATGACCGTGAGCTGCGGGTCGTACGTCCAGAGCAGGAACGCGTAGAGCAGTACGACGATGCCGTCCACGCCCGCCGCGGTGAGGTCGCGGGCCAGCGTCTCGGCGACGGCGTCGTTGGACTGGAGCCGCTGGACGAGATCGGCGGGGCTGCGCTGCGCGAAGAAGGTGACCGGCAGCCTCAGCAGATGCCGGAAGAACCGGGCGCTGCTGAGTGTGGACGAGATGATGCGCCCGCGCAGGAGGTTCGCCTGCTGCAGCCAGGTCAGCACCGCGGTGAGCGCCACCATGGTGCCCATCGCCGCGAACAGCACGCCGAGCAGCGAGGTCTGATGACCTATCAGGAAATGGTCGATGTACGTACGGCTCAGCGCGGGCAGCGCCGCGCCGACCGCCACGAGCAGCAGGCTGGCGAGCAGTGAGGCCAGCATCGTGCCGGTGGTGCCGCGCAGCCGCGCGGGCAGTGCGCCCAGGACGCCCGGCTTCCGGCCGCCGCGCTGGAAGGCGGGACCGGGCTCCAGGACCAGGACGACGCCGGTGAAGCTCGTGTCGAAGTCCTCGGCGGGCACGAAACGGCGGCCCTTGTCGGGGTCGTTGATGTGCACGCCCCGCCGGCCGAGGCGGCGCCCCATGCCGTCGTACACGACGTAGTGGTTGAACTCCCAGAACAGGATGGCGGGCGCCTGCACCTCGGCGAGCGCGGCCGGTTCCATCTGCATGCCCTTGGCCGTGAGCCCGTAACCGCGGGCGGCTTTGAGGACGTTGCTGGCCCGCGAGCCGTCGCGCGAGACGCCGCACGCGATGCGCAGCTCCTCCAGGGGCACATGGCGTCCGTGGTGACCGAGCACCATGGCCAGCGAGGCCGCGCCGCACTCCAGTGCCTCCATCTGGAGGATCGTGGGGGTGCGTACGCTCTTCGCCGCCTTGGTCCTCGGCGCCTGCCGGGCACGTGAACGGCGGTTGCCGCCAGTGGAGTTGGGCGGTCGGCGGCGGCCGTGGCCGGTGGGCGGAAACTGCTGGGCGGCGGACGATGCGTGCGGTGCGGTCACGGGAGCAGCCAATCGATGGGACGCCGGTCGGCCAGATGGACGGTGCCGGTGGCCGGGGTCATGGAGTCGACGGCGAACGGCGGGCCGGCGGCCGACGACCACCGGTAGCCGGACCGATTGGCGGACGTGGGCTCCAGGCGCACCAGGACCCCCAACGGCCTGCCGTGCTGCGAGAACTGCTCGGCGAGCTGTCCGTCGCCGAGGAAGGCGGTGATCTGCTGAAGCGTCTCGGGCGTGCGGCCGACCGCGGCCACGGTGCCGCGCAGCACTCCGTACTGCTCGGCGGGCACGGACTGCACGGCGAGGTCGACGGGGGCGCCCACCGGGACGCTCGCGCCGCTGTCGCCGGGCAGGTACAGCATCACGATCAGGGGGTCGTCGGCGCCGCCGGTGCGCTCCACGCTCGCCACGTTCGCGCCGGTGGCGACCACCGAGCCGATCGTGGCGGCGAGACTCGTCAGACGGCCCGCGTCGATCGTGCGGACCGTCCGGTCGCCCTGGGCGGTACGGACCTTGAGGAGGGGCGCGTCGGCCGGCAGGGTCTGGCCCTCCCGGGCGAACACCCCGGTGATCTGGCCCGCGACCGGGCTCTGCAGGGCGTAGCTGCCCTGCGCGTGGGTGAGGATGCCGGGCGCGTCCAGCGTGGCGGAGACGGAGCCCGTCATGGCCCAGAACGTGGCGGCGGCCATCACGGCCACCGTGATCAGCAGAACGAGCCGGCCCTGCGGGCGTGCGAAACGCACCGGCAGGTCGAGTTCCTCCGGTGACTGCAGTTTGGAAAGGGCCTGTTGGCGAAACTGCACGGAACTCTTTCCTTAACCTTTAACCATCCGCAATGAGCCCCGGAACCGAGCGGGTTCCGGGGCTCACGCGTGATATCAGAGACCGGCGATGAGACCGGTGGCGAGGCCCGTGACGACGCCGGTGTTCACACCGGTGGCCGAGCCGACGAGACCCGTGACCGAGCCGACGATGCCGGAGACCGGCAGGATGGAGTCGGCGGTGTCGTTCACGTTGCCGAGCGCGGTGCCGACGAGGCCGCCGGACACGTTGTCCAGGTCGGCGTCGGAGATCTCAAGGGTCTCAACCTGGGGAGCGTTGTTCATGGTGGGGACTGCCTTTCATGGGGACATTTCTTATCGGGGAACCCGTTGGCGGGGTTTCCCGCAGTGGCGAGGATCAAAGCACGCCGACTGCGGTCACTGCGAATCGAACGGGCTTTGAACAGGGGTTCCGTACTGCCTCGAATTACCGCCGCGTGCAGGTGTGTTCATGATTCGGGGGCAGTTTCTTCACGAGCTTCACGCGATGAATTCCTTTTGCCGGGAAGCGGATGTGCGCCAAGTCGGACACTCCCGCACCAAAGCCCCCTGACTCGGTCCAGACCTGAAACCCGGCCGTGGCCCCCCGTGACGGGTCTGCGCATGCGGTGTGCAGATTTTCGGAAGGTGCGGCTCCGCTTGCCTGGGGGACGGGGAGTTGCCCGGCCCGTGCCACCAACTCCCCGTACTCTTCCGGGAGTTGTCCCTGTGCTGTACGGTCCGCGACATGCTCGCCCGCTCGCGCACGCCGTCCCCACGGGGGTGGAGCCGCTGGCTCGTGCCGCCCGCCGCGCTCTCCATCCACCTCGCCATCGGCCAGGCGTACGCCTGGAGCGTCTTCAAACCGCCCCTGGAGTCCTCGCTCGGCCTGTCGGGCACCGCGTCCGCACTGCCCTTCCAACTGGCCATCGTCATGCTCGGCCTCTCGGCGGCCTTCGGCGGCACCCTGGTGGAGCGCAACGGGCCCCGGTGGGCGATGGCCGTCTCGGCGGTCTGCTTCTCCTCCGGCTTCCTGGTGGCCGCGCTCGGCGCCGCCACCCGCCAGTACTGGCTCGTGGTCCTCGGCTACGGCTTCATCGGCGGCATCGGACTCGGCATCGGCTACATCTCGCCGGTCTCCACCCTCATCAAGTGGTTCCCCGACCGGCCCGGCATGGCCACCGGCATCGCCATCATGGGCTTCGGCGGCGGCGCGCTGATCGCCGCGCCCCTGTCCACCCAGCTCCTCTCCTCCTTCGGCAAGGACCCCGCGGGCATCGCGCGGACCTTCCTGGTCATGGGGGTCGGTTACGCGGTCTTCATGACGTTCGGCGTGCTCCTGGTGCGGCTGCCCCCGGACGGCCGGCGGCCGCCCTCCCGGCCGAGGGACGCGGCGGCGGCCACCACCGGTCAGGTCTCCGCCCGCAACGCCGTGCGCACCCCGCAGTTCTGGTGCCTGTGGGTGGTGCTCTGCATGAACGTGACCGCGGGCATCGGCATCCTGGAGAAGGCCGCGCCGATGATCGGGGACTTCTTCGCCGGCACGGCGTCCCCGGTCGCGGCGGCCGCGGCCGCCGGCTTCGTCGGTCTGCTCTCGCTCGCCAACATGCTCGGCCGCATCCTGTGGTCCTCGGCCTCCGACGTCATCGGCCGCAAGAACGTCTACCGCGGCTACCTCGGCATCGGCGCGCTGATGTACCTGCTCATCGCGCTGACCGGCAACGCCTCCAAGCCGCTGTTCATCGGGTGCGCCGCCGTCATCCTCTCCTTCTACGGCGGCGGCTTCGCCACCGTCCCCGCCTATCTCAAGGACCTCTTCGGCACCCATCAGGTCGGCGCGATCCACGGCCGGCTGCTCACGGCCTGGTCGGTCGCCGGCGTCCTCGGCCCGCTGATCGTCAACGCCATCGCCGACGCGCAGAAGTCCGCCGGACGCACCGGCCCGGACCTCTACACCACGTCCTTCTTCATCATGATCGGGCTCCTCGCGGTGGGCTTCGCGGCCAACGAGCTGGTCCGCCCCGTCCACCCGCGGCACCATGAACCCCCGGCCGTCGAGGGCGAGTCGGCGCTGCCCGCCCCGGAGAAGGGAGCGCTGTCATGACGGTCCGCCGAAGGGCGCTGTTCGCCGTCGCCTGGCTGTGGGTCGGTGTGCCGTTCGCGTACGGCATGTACGAACTGGGCCTCAAGCTCAAGCAGCTGTTCACGGGCTCCTGAGCGACCCCGCCGCGGCGGTTGATCCACCGGGATACGGTCTTGGCATCCGCCTTCCCCGGCGACCGGCCGGGGGCGGATCAGCCCAGACAGGAGTGAGGCCCATGAGCGGTTCCCCGGCCGGTACCGAGCCCCGAACGAGCGCGTCCGGCGAGGACATACCGCCGTGGCCAGCGCAGTTGGCCCTCGCCATCAGCCAGGGCGCGGCGGAATCGGACGGGGTGCGCCGCGCCCACGCAGAACTGGCCCGGCTGGGCGGCCGGGTGCCGTTCCTCGTGGTGCACGACTGGCACGCCCGCACGGTCCTGCCGCTGCTCCTGGAGGAGAGCGAGGACGCCGGGCCGCTGGAGGCGGTCGGGGAGCTGCACGCCCGCGCCCTCACGGGCGAGCGGATCGCGGCCGCCTCCTGGTCCGCCGCCCTCGAACCGGCCCTGCGCGACGTGTACCGCCTCGCCTACCCCTACGGCGAGGCCCATGCCACCGCCTCCGCCAACGCGCACGCCTACGCGGTGGCCAATGACTACGGCGAATCCGAGGCGACGGAGTTCGCCGCCACCTACGCCGAGCTCAACACCACCGCCAACGCCCGTTCCTACGCGGTCGCCAACTCCCTCGCGAACGCGCGGGCCACCGCGCTCGCCTACGCCGAGGCGGACGAGCGGGCCTACGCCGAGACCTACCCGTACGCCCGCGCCCACGCCTACGTCCTCGCGCACGCGGGCTCCGGCGGGGAAGAGGCGGCGGCCTGGGTCCGGCTCGCCGAAGGGCTCGCCGACAGCCTGACCCGCGTCTGAACGCCCGCCGTGTCAGGCCTGGGGCCGCTGCCCGTTGATGGCCACGCGCCGCCCGTAGCGCGAGTGCGGGTAGTAGTCCCAGGTCGCATGGTGCTGTACGCAGCGGTTGTCCCAGAACACCAGGGTGTTCGGGGTCCACCGGACGCGGCAGTTCAGGAACGGGGTGCGGGCGGTCTGGTCGTACAGCATGTCGAGCACCGCCCTGCTCTCGCCGCGCGACAGCTGCGTGATGTGCGAGGTGTAGGCGCCGTTGACGAACAGCAGCCTGCGTCCCGTGTCGGGGTGGCGCACCACCACAGGGTGCTCGGTCCTGGGGACGACGTAGCCGGCGGGCGGTGTCTCGCCCTGCCAGGGCAGCAGCCCGTCGTGCACCGCCGTGAGCCCGTCAAGCAGGGACTTCATGGCGGGCGACAGCATCTCGTACGCCAGGTGCATATTGGCGAACAGGGTGTCCCCGCCGCTGCCCGACTCGGGAGTGCGGGTGATGTAGAGCATCGAGCCGAGGGAGGGCTCGGCGTCGGCGGTGCCGTCGGCGTGCCAGCCGTTGCCCGCGACCGCGCGCGAGTCCTTGGTGGTGCTGATTTCGAGGACGTACGGGTCGGAACCCTCGGCGGGCAGTGTCACCGGGTGCAGCTCGCCGAAGTATCCGGCGAGCCGCTTGTGGTCGCTGTCCGACAGCGACTGATCGCGGAACACCAGGACGTGACGGTCCAGGAACGCCCGCTTGAGCTCCGCCAGTTGATCCTCCGTCAGCTCCTTGGACAGGTCCAGGCCGGACACCTCGGCGCCGATCACCGGTGTCAGCGGGTCGACGACAAGGGTGTCGTACACCTCCTGCGGCCTGGTGGTGATGCGCTCGATGGCGTCCAGCGCGAACTGCTCCATTACTGCCTCCTGATGCGGGTGGTTCCCCGGCGTCCCGTACGGCGGTCGCCGGATGGTGGGGCCTGGTCGGTCACAGTCCTCGCGCGAGCAGCTCGGCCAGGATGAGCCGGCCGAAGGCGAGGTTGCCGTGGATCGTGTCGTCGCTCTCGCAGAACTCCGGTCGCTGCGCGCCCTGTTCGTCGGTGACGCGGGGCCGCAGGTCCACGATCTCCACGCCGAGCTCGGCCAGCGCGCCGCGCACGCTCTCCTGCGCCGCCATGAACACGGCCGGGTCGGACAGACCGGGCACGCGCTGTGGTGGCATCACGGCCAGCACCCGCAGACCGAGGGCGCGCGCATGGCCGTAGAAGGCGAGCGCGTCGCGGACCGTGGCGCGCACGACCGCGTCGAACAGGCCGCTCGTCAGGAATCCCGGCGCGAAGCCGCCGCCGGGGACCCGGTAGATCCGCCAGTTCTCGGTGGTGGCGAGGAAGTGCGCGCTGAAGCCGAACGTGCACACCAGCGGCACACCGACACCGCCGAGCCCCGCCGCGCCCAACTCCTTCAGGAATCCCCGGTAGTGGGCCTCCGCCTCCGCCTTGCGGAAGACGACATCGCCCTCGCGCACATCGAAGAACTCCGCGTTGAACTCGCGCCCGGCGCCGATGGGCCCGCCCTGGAACGGGATGCCGGCGGCCTTGGCGGCCCGGCCGATCGGGCCCGCGTGGGAGTCGCCGAGGAGCAGGAACCTAGCGGGGGTTGTAGTAGTCGAGTACGGCGTCATCGCACCAGAGGTCCTCTCCTGCTCGGGGCCGGGCCCGGCGGGCCCGGCCCGGGGCGGCCGGGCGGTCGGCGAGCGCGTCGAAGAACCGGCCCATGACGAAGGCGACGCCCCGCGGCGTCACCGAGCGCAGGTTCGGCTCGAAGAAGGCCGCCTTGAAGGGGAAGCCGGTGACGATCTCGTACGCCGGGAAGTAGTCGACGTGCGCGTGCTCCTGGGCCAACTGCCCGGCCACCGCCCGCAGTACGGACTTCGAGTACGTCGTGGCGGTCAGCGCGTGGCCGCCGGTGGCGGTCGCGGTGAGCGGCACCGGCGAGACGGTGAGCAGGACGCGCAGCTCCGGGTTGGCGGCGCGGGCCAGCTCGATCGCCGCGGACAGATCGTGGTGGACCTCGGCGAAGGTGTGGTTGTGGAAGACGTGCCGGTCGGCGTCGAACGTGCCGCGCACGGTGCCGGGGCAGACCGGATGGACCGTGCCGTGCGTGCGGTCCCGCCACGCCTCGGTCAGGCCGAGCGTGAAGACCAGGCAGCTCGCCCCGGCTACGGCGCCGCGGATCGCGGCCAGCGTCGCGCGGCGCGCCGACCGTACCTCTCCGGCCGAGGCGTACCCCTCGGGCTCGACGCCGGGACGGTACGGGTCGAAGTACCGGCCGTCCTCGTGCCAGACCTCCTCGGGCGCCGCGGACTCGTCGTGCGCCCAGGTCAGCCACTGGCGGAGCATCGCGGCGGTGTAGATGTTGCCGGTGCGGAACGAGAACGTTCCGTAGTGCCGGGCCTGCCGTTCGGCCTCGGTGAGTCCCGGCGGGGCGGGTTCGGCCTCGCGCCAGTTCATCCCGCGCTCCACCAGCGCACGGCCGATGTGCTGGGCGAAGCAGGACCCGGCGGTCAGGACCACATCGTCCTGCCCGATGGGGAACTTGGGGGTCCACAGTCCGTCGATGTCCAGCATGTCCGGTTCGGCCACGGCGGTGCGCCAGAACGAGCGGGCGGGCAGCGATTGGTAGGGGTTCATGGCGTCGGCCTCGGCTGGTCGGACGGAAGGACGGACGGCTGAGGGGTCGGCGGTTCGGTGTTGATCGCGTGCGCGATCACGCTCACCTGCGGCGGCCGCACCAGGTCGTAGTGGGTGGTGTCGAGACACTCCCAGTCGGTGAGGTTCGCCAACTGTCCGTGCCACAGGTCCAGTTGGTGCTCCGTCGAACCCAGGTCCGGCAGTCCGGGCACCGGTCTGCTCGCGAGCCACAGGCGGGCCGGAGTGCCCGGCAGGGACGGCAGTTCGTGCCGCGCCATGCTCGCCAGGTTGGCCCGGCAGCAGCGCGCCAGCCGCTCGGCGTACGACCGCGCCCCCTCGCTCGCCCGGGGCTCCGCACCGCCCTGGCCCAGCTCGTGCGCGAAGACCGACTCCAGCTCGGTGCCGTCGTACGCCTCGAAGCGGGGTCCGGCGTCGGGCGGCGGCGGGTCCAGCAGACAGAGCCCTTCGACGGGCCGCCCGGCCGCCTCCGCCTCGGCCGCCATCGCGTGCGCCACCCAGGCGCCGAAGGACCAGCCGACCAGCCGTCGGCGCCAGATGCCGCCCGGGAACCGGGCCTGGAGCGCCGCGTGATAGCGCCGCGCCCGGTCGGCGAGGGACCAGGCCGGCAGCTCGGGTCTGCGCAGCGCCGGGTCGGCGATCAGGCAGACGGTGAAGCGCTCGTCCAGCGCGGAGACCAGCGCCCGGTAGGCCTGGATGTCGCCGCCGACCGGGTGGACCAGGCACAGCACCTCGCGGCCGGTGCCGGTCTGCCAGACCTCCAGCGGGACGTCGTCGTCCACCGGTGCCGCCCGCTCCAGCAGTGCCAGCACCTCGGACAGGCTCGCCTCGTGGGTGAGTTGGGACAGTTCGAGGTCGATGCCGCAGTGCCGCTTCACCTTGCTGATCAGATCGAGCATGGTGAGGGAGTCGGCGCCGTAGTCGTAGAGCGAGACCGAAGGATCGAGCTCGTCCACGCCCAGCCAGCCGCAGAGCCAGTCGGTGAGCAACTCGCCGATGGGCGCCGCTGTTTCGGTGCGGGTCTCCTGCTCCGCGGCCGTCGACGGCTCGTAGAAGGTGCGGGCCTGCTCGATGTCCGTGGTGGAGAGCAGCAGTTGGGGCAGTTGCAGCCGCAGGGCACGCGCGAACAGCCGCTGCCCCTCCTTCACCGTCAGGCCGACGGCGAGGTGCGCCTGGTGCCGGCGGTCCGTCGTCAGGGCGTCGCGCGCCATGCCGGCCTCGTTCCAGATGTCCCAGTCGATGCCGATCCGCACCGTGCTCTCGGCGGTCCCGGCCCGGTAGTGCGCGAACCCGTCGAGGAGGCCGTTGGCGGCGGCGTAGTCGAACTGGCCGACGCCGCCGAACAGCGCGGACATCGATGAGCAGTACGCCGCGAAACCCGGCCGGTGCAGCGCGATCAGCCGCTCGACCAGGAGGGCGCCGCCCAGCTTGGCCGCGGTGGCCTCCCTCCCCCGAGGTCTCGGCTTCGCTCGACCAGGGGGGACCCCCATCGCGGCGGCGTCCCTCCCCCAAGGTCTCGGCTCCGCTCGACCAGGGGGGACCCCCATCGCGGCGGCGTCCCGCCTGCCGATCAGACCGCCGCCCGGTACGCCGGCCGCGTGCACCACGCCGTCGATCCGGGGGGCGAGCCGGTCGAGCCGGGCGAGGATCGCATCCGTGTCGTCCTCGGCGAGGTCGGCCGCCATCAGCTCGACGCGGTCCGCCCACGGCGCGAGATCGGCGGGCAGCCGCGGCCGCCGGGCCAGCAGGATCACCCGGCAGTCGGACCGCGCGAGGAGCCAGGCCGCGATGGCCGCGCCGATGCCTCCGGTGCCGCCGAGGACGAGGTGGACCTCTCCTTCTCCCTCCGCCGCCGGGGGCGTCGCCAGGGCGGGCGCGGTCACGGGCAGGAGGGCCTGCCGCCACCAGTAGCCCTGCCGCAGCGCGAGCCGCCGCGGCAGCGCGGTGTCGTCCCAGGCGAGGAGACCCGGAAGCAGCGCCGCCCAGTCGGCCGGATCGCCGCTCGGCAGATCGAGCCAGCGCCCGCTCACCCCGCACTCCTGGGGACCCACCTCGCAGACCCCGGCGAGCAGCCCCAACTCCGGTCGCTGGACGGCTCCTTCGACGGGCTGGGCCCGGTGCGAGAGCCACCAGAGCCGCAGGCGTGCCGCGCGGGACGAGCCCGTCACGGCCTGGAGCAGCGCGGCGGGAGTGTCGAGACAGGCCCAGCGGGCGCGGTCCAGCGCGTCCGCACCCACCTCGCCGTCGACCGCCAGCGGCAGCGCGTGCAGCCAGTCGATTCCGGTCCCGTCGCCGTCGGGCAGCGCGTCGAGCAGCTGCCGCAGCGATACGGGATCGGCCGGGTCGACCTCGAAGCGGTCGTCCGCAAGCCGCGCGAACGCACCGGCGGCGTGCACCCGAACCACCCGGTCGTACGCCGCCTCGAAGGGAAGCAGCGCCGCGCGCGGCAGGGGCCCGGCCGTCACCACCACCAGCACCCCCGGAGTGCGGACCGTGCCGCCGGTGACGGCGCGGCTCAGCCGCACCCAGTGCGGCTGGTACAGCCACTCCTCCTCGGGCAGCCGCTGCGGCCACTCCCGGGAACCCGGATCGGCGGTTACGGCGGCGGCGCGTTCGAAATCGTAGGTGGCCAGGTCGAAGGCGGGCGGCGGAAAGTCCCAGGGCGCCTGCGCGGGCCCGGCGGGCCGTTCGACGGCTTCCCCGGCGAGCCAGGCGGCGACCGGTCCGGCGGCCGTCAGGTCTTCGGCCGGGCGAGTCTCCCCGCTCGGCGTCGCCACGGCACCTGCGACCGTACGCAGCCACGCCACCGCGGCCGCCGCATCCGCGCACACCGCCGCAGCCCGATGGCGATGGGCGGGCCGCCCCGCTCGCAGATGGCGTACCACCTGGTCGTACGTTGCGGGACTGGCTTCCAGGTAGTCGGCGATGCGCCCGGCGTCGATGCGCAGCCCCGCCGCGCTGCGGCTGGAGAGGAGGAGACAGGGCGGTTCGTCGTTACGCCACTCGCTCAACTCACCATGTTCCGCAGGCGGTTGAGCGTCTTGCTCAAGGACCAGATGGGCGTTGGTGCCACCGATGCCGAAGCTGCTCACCGCCGCCACGCGCGGTCGGCCTGCGGGCCAGGGGTGCGCCTGGGTGGGGATGTGGAAGGGCGCCGGGTCGGAGCCGATCTGCGGGTTGAGCCGGCGGAAGTCGGCGGTCGGCGGGATCACGCCGTGGTGGACCGAGAGGGCGGCCCGCACCAGGCCCACCACGCCCGCGGCCGCGCCCAGATGGCCGATCTGGCTCTTCACCGACGACAGGGCGCAGCGGTGGTCCCCGGGCGCGTCCGGCAGGTCCGGGCCGAATGCCTGGCGCAGCGCCCCGACCTCGACGGGATCGCCGAGGCGGGTCCCGGTGCCGTGCGCCTCCACATAGCCGATGTCGGCGCCGCCGCGACCGCTGCGACGGAGCGCGGAACGGATCACCTCACGCTGCCCGGCGAGCGAGGGAGCGCTGTAACTGAGCTTTCCGGAGCCGTCGTTGTTGACCGCCGAGCCGGTGATCACCGCGTACACCGTGTCGCCGTCCCGCCGCGCGAGCCGCAGCGGCTTCAGCACCACGACGCCGACCCCGCTGGCCCCGATGGTGCCGTCGGCGTCGTCGCTGAAGGGGCGGCAGTGTCCGTCGGGGGAGAAGATGTGCTGCGGCCGGTACGCGTAGCCCTCGCTCAGCAGGGTGTCGACCAGCACGCCGCCCGCCAGCATCACGTCGGCCTCGCCCTGGCGCAGCAGGCCGGCGGCGACGTGCACCGCCACCAGCGAACTGGCGCAGGCCGCCTGCACGGTGAAGGCGGGACCCGACAGATCGAGGTGGTACGCCACCTTGGTGGTGAGGAAGTCCTTGTCGTGGTGCAGGGCCAGCTGGAAGCCGTCGGGCAATTGCTCGGGGTCGGCCTCGCGGAGCAGGGACTGGAAGTACGTGTTCTCGCCGCAGCCCGCGACCATGCCGATGCGCTGCCCGGCAGGGTCGGCGATGCCCGCGTGGGCGAGCGCCTGGACCGAACTCATCAGCAGATGGCGCTGCTGCGGATCCATCAGGCGGGCCTCCTGCCTGCTGATGCCGAAGTGCTCCGGGTCGAAGTCGAGCAGACCCGCCATCTGACTCCGGGCACCCACCAGGCCCTCGGCCGCCTCGAAGTGCTCGATGCCGCGACCGCCGGACGTCACCAACTCCCAGAAGGCCGCGAGGTTTTCCGCTCCGGGGAGCCGGACCGCCATGCCGATGACGGCGACCGGTTCGTCCACGGCCGGCTCGTCAGCGGCCGCCGGAACTTCCGCGCCGGGTGCGGCCTCGGTCGGGCGGCCGTCGAGGAAACGGGCCAGCCTGCGGACGGTGACGTGCTCGAACAGGTCGGGGATGGTGAACTGCGGGCCGGGCTCGGCGGTGCAGCGCAGATGGAAGCGCATCAGGTCGAGGCTGGACGCGCCCGCGTCGAAGAACCGCTGCTCGGGCCCGACCCGCCGCCCTGTCACCTCCTCGAACAGCTCGCTGAACCTGGCCTCGCGCGCCGACACAACGGGTGCGGCGGCGGTACGCGGGCGCAGCTCCTCGCCGGGAGCGGACAGGACCGTACGGCGATCCAGCTTGCCGCTGGGCGTCAGCGGCAGCGCTTCGAGCCGACGGAAGCGGTCGATCCGTACGTACGGGGGAAGGAGCGGTGCCAGATGGCCGGCCAGGTCTTGCGGCGAGGGCGAATCCCCGCGGCATTGCAGACAGGCCACCAGGCGTTCGCCGTCGCGC
This sequence comes from Streptomyces sp. NPDC094147, assembly GCF_044764265.1. Classification (NCBI taxonomy): domain Bacteria; kingdom Bacillati; phylum Actinomycetota; class Actinomycetes; order Kitasatosporales; family Streptomycetaceae; genus Streptomyces; species Streptomyces sp. NPDC094147. The sequence continues at coordinate 198,015 of NZ_JBIWHT010000006.1, forward strand.
ACCACGACCGCGTTGACGATGTCCGGATGCCGCAGCAGTGCCAATTCGACCTGGCCCAACTCCAGCCGGTGGCCGCTGAGTTTGATCTGCTGGTCGTCGCGGCCGAGGTAGTGGAGCAGACCCTGACGGTCGAAGCGGGCCCGGTCGCCGCTGCGGTAGAAGCGGCCGAGCCCGGCCAGCTCCACGAAGCGGGCCTCATTGAGTGCCGCATCCCCCAGGTAGCAGGGCGTGGCCATCACTCCGCCGATGAGGAGGCGGCCCGGACAGCCGGGCGGGACGGGCTCGTCGTCCTCGTCGACGACAAGCAGCCGGGCCTGGGCTATGGGACCGCCGATCGCAGGACGGGCCGGCCACTTCGCCGGGTCGCCTTCGAGGCACAGGCTGCTGACCACATGGGTCTCGGTCGGGCCGTAGTGGTTGAACAGGCGCACACCGGGCATCCCGGCGAACCACCGCCGGATGGCGTCGGTGCACAGCAACTGCTCGCCCGCGGTGACCACTTCGCGGAGCTTCGACGGGTAGCGGCCGAGCCGTACCCCGTGCTCGGCCAGGAGGTGCAGGGCGACGTACGGCATGAAGATCCGCTCGGCACCGGCCGCTTCGAGCCGGTCGAGCAGCGCGGGCGCGTCCTGCCGCAGGCCCGGCCGCACCAGGTGCAGGGTGCCGCCGCCGCACAGCGTGCCGAAGATCTCCTGGAACGACACGTCGAAGGACAGCATGGAGAACTGCTGGGTGACCGCGCCGCCCGCGAGGCCGCCCTCCTGGCTCTGCCATTGCAGCAGGTTGCACAGCGTGCGGTCGGGCACCTGGACGCCCTTGGGCGTGCCCGTGGAGCCGGAGGTGAACAGGGTGTACAGCGGCCGGAGGCCGTCGTGCGGCGGCAGCGCGGGGGCCGCGGAGGCCGACAGCGTGACGGGATGACGTACCAGCCCGTCCGGGGCGATCGCGTCGACGGCGGCCTCGCCACCCGGTGCGACCAGCAGGCACAACGGCCTTGCCTGGTCCAGGATTTGGCGCAGCAGAGTCGGCGGGTAGGCCGGGTCGAGCGGCACGATGGTGAGGTTGAGCCGCGCCAGTGCGAGCAGTGCCACCACATGCTCGATCGAGGGCTCGAAGTGGAGCGCGACGCTGCCGGACTGTTGCGGATGCGGAAAGCGGGATCGCAGCTCGGCCGCCAACGCCGCAGCGTGGGTGTCGAGTTGGGCGTAGGTCACACCGCGGCCGGACGCGACGAGCGCGATGGCGTCGGGTGTGCGGCGGGCCTGGCGTGCGAAGCCGTCGGCAACGGTGGTGAAGGAAAGGGGAGTCGACGCGCCGATCCCGGGATCCGGCAGGCCGCGCCGGTACGGGGCCACCAACTCCGCCAGCGTGAGGTCGCCGCTCTCGGCCAGGCTGTCGAGACCGCGTCCGAACAGATCGGCCAGCGCCCGCACTTCCTCACCGTCGAAGTGGTCGTCGGCGTACTCCCACAGGCAGTCGAAGCCGCTCTCGTGCTCGACCACGGACAGCGTCAGCGGGCACTTCGCGTCGGCGGGGGCCAGCCACTGCGGCCGGGTGTCGCAGCCCGGCAGCGACAGCGCGCCGAAGTCCGTGTTCTCCAGGACGAACATGAAGTCGAACGGCGGCCCGTCGGAGCGTGCGCCCGCGTCGGCGAGCGCATCCGCGAGCGCCACGTCCTGCCGGTCGAGCACCGCCTGGACGTCGGCGGCCTGCCGCCCGAGCTGCGCTCGCAGGGCTTCGCGCGGCGCCGAACTCAGGGGCAGCAGAACGGTGTTGGCGAACATGCCCACACTGGACTCGAATTCCTGCACCGGCCGGTTGGCCACCGGCCCCGCGATGCGCGGGCGGGTCCGGCCGGTCACCCCGTACAGGCTCCAGGTGAAGACGCTCAGCAGCACCTGGAAGCGGGTGAGGCCCAGTTCGGCGGTCAGCCGGTCCAGGGTGGCGCGGCGGCCCGGATCGAGCGAGGCGAGCAGCAACCGTCCCGCGCCTGGGGGACGGACGGGTTCCAGCGGCGATTCGTCTCGCTCGGTCAGCGCACTGAAGTGCTGGGCCAGCTCGGCGCGTTGGGACCGGTAGGCGGAGCTCGCGAACCAGTCGGACTGCCAGGTGGCGAAGTCGAGCGGAGTGTGGACCGCCGCGGACTCCTCCCGGACCGCCTCTCCGTCCGGCGCGGCCTCGTAGCCGGCCTCGTAGTCGGCCGACAACTCGCGGAAGAGCACGTTGAGCGACCAGCCGTCGACCGCTATGTGGTGCAGATGGAGCAGCAGCACAGCCCCGTCGGGCCGCGGCAGTACGCACGACCGCAGAAGCCGAGGGTCCGACAGATCGAACGGCGTGGAGAAGAACCCGTGGGCGAAGGCGCGCCAGTCGGAGGTTGCAGAAGTGGGGTCGAGCCATGGGTCGTACGGTTCCGCGACCCGCTGCGTCAGGCCCTCGGGCGCGGGCTCGAAGGCGGTGCGCAGCGCCGGGTGGCGTGCCACGAGCCGCCGGAGCGCGTGCCGCAGCGCGGCGATGTCGACCGCGCCGTCGAGACGGAAGGCGAGAGGGACGTTGTACGCGGTGGATCCCGGCTCCCGCTGGTGCAGGAGCCAGAGCCGCTGCTGCTCGGCGGTGGCCGGGGCCGAGCACGCACCCGCGGGAGCGGCGGGCACGGGGTAGGGCGACTCGTGGGTGCGACCCGGCGTGATCGCTGCGGCGAGTTGCGTGAAGTCCCCCTGAAGAACCAGGGATTGGGGTATCTCGCAGCCCCAGCGGCGCCGGATCTCGAAGCGCAACCGCAGGGCCTTGAGGGAGTCGCCGCCATGCGCGATCCAGCCGTCGCCGAGCCGCAGCCCGGGGACGCCCAGGATCTGCGACGCCAGGTCAAGTACCGCCTGCTGATGGCCGGTTGTGGGCACGGCCTCGGCATCGGACCGCCAGGGCGGGGAATCGGAGGCGAGCAGGGCGGCTTGGTCGACCTTGCCGTTGGCGTTGAGCGGCAGCTCGTCCACCAGATGGATCCGGTGCGGCCGCATGTAGGCGGGGAGGCCGTCGGCGAGATGCCGGGCGAACTCCTCGTACGACAGGTCGGCGCCTAGGACCAGGTAGGCGAGGAGCTCGTCGGCTCCGTGGTCGGGGTCGCGGCGGGTGCAGACATAGGCCTGCCGGACCGCGGGGTGGGTGACGATCTGCCGCTCCAGCTCGCCGGGTTCGATGCGGAAGCCGCGCACCTTGACCTGCCGGTCGGCCCGGCCCACATAGCTGATCCGGCCCTCGCGGTCGCCGCGGACCAGGTCGCCGGTGCGGTAGTGGAGGACGCGGCCGCCGTCGAGCCAGGGCAGCCGGACGAAGCGGCGGCCGGTCTCCTCGGGCAGGTTCCGGTAGCCGACCGCCAACCCCTCGTCGCTGAGCAGGAGTTCGGCCACCTCGCCGGGCTCGGCCGGGCGGGACCCGTCCACCACCGGCAGGGCGACGGTGCCGGGCAGCGCCCGCCCGATCGGCACCACGTCGCCGTCGAACTCACGCGGGATGGGGTGGCAGAGCGCGAAGGTGGTGGACTCGGTGGGTCCGTACACGTTGTAGAGCCGGGTGGTGCTGTCGGCGTTGGCGCGGTACCAGCGCCGGATCAGCCGGGCGTTGAGCTGCTCGCCGCCCACCAGGACCTGGCCGACCTCCGCGAAGCAGTGCGGCATCCTGTCGACCACCGCGTTGAACAGCGCGACGGTGATGAACGCCGTGTCGATGCGCTCGCTCTCCAGCGCCGCCGCGAGGAGATGGGGCGTCTGTACGGTCTCGTCGCCGAGGATCACACAGCAGCCGCCGGTCAGCAGCGGCACCCAGACCTCGAAACTCAGCGCGTCGAAGGCCGGGTTGGACAGACAGGAGTAGCGCGCGGCCTCGCCGAGCTCGATGTACCCGGGGCGGGCAAGGCGCAGAATCCCGGCATCGCGCACCTCGACGCCCTTGGGGCGTCCCGTGGTGCCCGAGGTGTAGAAGAGGAAGGAGACCGCCGCTGGCGCCGCTTCCCGCGGCAGGCGCGCGGGTCGACCGCTCAGCAGGGTGAAGGCGCTCAACTGCCGTATGTTGTCCGGCAGTTCGGCGGGCGCGGATTCACCGTGCACCACGGCCACGCTCGCCGAATCGGCCAGGATGTGGCGGCGCCGCTCGGGAGGGCTCTGGACGTCCAGCGGCACCACCGTCGCGCCGAGCCGCAGGATGCCGAGCATGACGCAGACCAGTTGCCAGGAGCGCGGCAGGCAGACGGCCACCGCGTCGCCGGGCCGGATCCCGCCGCGGCTCAGACCGTGGGCGACGACCGCGCTCGCGGTGTCGAGCTCCGCGTAGTCGAGGGACCGGCCGCCGTCCACGACGGCGACGGCATCCGGCGTACGGCGTGCCTGCGCCAGTACGCGCCGGGCGAGGCCGGGGGCGGCGGACCGGGCGTCGCCCCCGGTCGGCCCGCCGGCCTGAGCGTCCACGGACCCGGCCGCCGTATCGGCCCCGCCCCGGGGGTTCGGGCTGGCTTGCATCATGCCTCCTGGGCGCGATCGGGGCCGAACGTGCCCGCACCGGACGGGAGTTGGCCCGCCGTGCGCAGTCGGGTCAGTTCGGAGTCGAGCAGGGCGGCGACCCGGGGGAGCGCCGGGTTCTCCAGCACCTCCCAGTGGTCGCAGTCCAGCGGTTCCACCAGCAGCCCGCCATCCGCGCGGCTCTGCCAGAACGCGCGGACCCGGCCCGCGGATTCGGGGGCACCGCCCACCGCCTGGACCAGGACCAGCCGGGCCTTGGAGTGCGCCGGGCGGTGGTCGCGGGCGGTCAGGCGGTTGTGGTTGTAGATGTGGAAGTACTGGTCGATCTGGCGGTCCTCGATGCCGGGATACATCCCGTTGAACTTCACGAGCTTGTCCCGGAACTCGGCCATCTCCACCGGCTCCACCAGCGCCTGTTCCACCGGATCGTCGGTGGCCTGGGTGTCCAGCAGGACGACGCTCGGACCGGCGCCGGCCAGTGCGAGACGGCGGCCCATCTCGTGGGCGACCAGGCCGCCGTAGGACAGCCCGGTCAGGACCAGCGGCCCGTCCAGGAGCGGCTCGATGAGCCGCAGATACTCCTCGGCCATCGCCTCGACCGTGGGCAGGAAGGGTTCACCGGGATTGACCCCGGGCGACTGGATCCCGTACACACCGACGGAATCGGGCAGCGCCTTGGCCAGCGACAGATAGCAGAAGGCGGTGCCGCCCGCCGGGTGGACGCAGACCACGCGCCCGGCGCCGTCTCCGGCGCGGAACTCGATCAGATTGCTCGGCGGCGGGCCCCCGGCGCCCTCGCGCAGCCGCCCGCCCAGCGCCTCGATGGTCGGATGCTGGATGATGTCGCGCACCGGCAGGGTCTCGCCGAACGCCTCGCGGATCGCGTGGGCGAGCTTGATCGCGGAGATCGAGCTGCCACCGATGTCGAAGAAGCTGTCGCGGATGCCGATCTCGGGCTGGAGCAGCAGGCGTTGCCATATCTGATACAGCGTCAGCTCGATGTGGTCGCGCGGGCTTGCCTGGTTGACCTGGGCGGGCCCGCCGGTCCGGGCGAGCTCAAGCAGCGCCGTGCGGTCGACCTTGCCGTTCGGGGTCTGCGGAAGTCGCGGCAGCTCGATGAAGAGCGCCGGAATCATGTAGTCCGGAAGCCGCCGCGACAGCGCGGCGCGCCACTGGGCGAGCGACTGAGGCTCGGTCCCGGCGCGGTCCGAGGCCGGTTCGGTCTCGCTGCCACTCCCGGCGAGGTCGGTCTCGCCGTGCCCCGCGTCGGGTTCGGGCCCGCTGCGGCCCACCGCGGCTACCAGTCGCTGTTCACCCGTCGCGGTCCGGTCGGCGAAGACCGCGGCCTCGTACACCCCGGGCTCGTCGAGCAGCGCGGCCTCGACCTCGCCCAGCTCGATGCGGAAGCCGCGCAGCTTGACCTGGTGGTCGCGGCGGCCGATGTACTCGATGGCGCCGTCGGGCAGCCGGCGCGCGAGGTCGCCCGTGCGGTACATGCGCTCACCGGGGACGAACGGGTCCGCCAGGAAGCGCTCGGCGGTCAGGTCCGGCCGGCCGAGATAGCCGCGCGCCACTCCCGCGCCGGCGATGTAGAGCTCGCCGGGCACGCCGATCGGGACGGGTTCGAGCCGCTCGTCCAGGAGGTGGACGCGGGTGTTGGCGATCGGCCGGCCGATCGGGCACTGCCGCGCCAGCGGCTGAGGGTCGAAGTAGGCGGTGCTGTAGAGCGTGGTCTCGGTCGGACCGTACCCGTACAGGACGCGCAGGCCCGGCAGCAGTCGCGTCATGCGGTGCAGGGCCGCTTCGGGCAGCGATTCGACGCCGGTCAGCAGCTGGCGCAGGGCCAGTCCGGCGAGTCGGGCCCGTGGGTCCTCGTCGATCCACTTGATGAAGGCGGGCGGCAGGAAGGCCTGGGCGATGCGGTGCGTGCGCAGCCAGTCCACCAGTGCTTCGGGATCACCGCGCAGCTCCTCCGGTACGAGGTGCAGCGCGGCCCCGGTGGTCAGCGGCAGCAGGATCTCGTGGACCGAGGCGTCGAAGCCGATGCTCGACCACATGGACGCCGCTTCCCCCGGCGCGGCGCCGATCCGGTCCAGCCAGTGGTCGAACAGGTTGACAACGTTGCCGTGGGTCACCGCGACGCCCTTGGGCCTGCCGGTCGAGCCCGAGGTGTAGATGACGTACGCCAGATCGCCAGGGGCGGCGGCGATGCCGGGCGCGTCGGTGCGGAGGCCCTCGGCTTCGACCGCCGCCAGCGAGTGCCAGCCGGCGGGTGGCGTCGCGGCGTCGCTCAGGACCAGGGCCGGTGCGGCGTCCGCCACCATGCCGGCCAGGCGTTCCGCGGGCAGCCCCGCGTCGAGCGGCAGGTAGGCTGCGCCGGCCTTGAGGATCCCGAGGACGCCCACCACCAGCTCGGCCGAGCGCCCGGTGTGCAGACCGACCGGCTGATCGGTGTGCACACCGCGCGAGAGCAGGGCGTGGGCGAGCCGGTTGGCGCGGCGGTCGAGCGTCGCGTAGTCGAGCCGCTCCTCGGCGCAGACCAGCGCCAACTGGTCGGGGCGCAGCCGCACTTGGGCCTCGAAGCGCTCGACCAGCGACGTGTCTGAGACCGGCCGGGCGGTGTCGTTCCAGTCCACCAGGACCTGCCGGCGCTCCCGCTCGTCGAGCAGCGAAAGCGAGGCCGCTTCCCGGTCGGGTTCCTCGACCATCTGCTCAAGAACGCGCTTCAAATAGCGGCCATAACGCTCGGCTGTTTCGCGGTCGAACAGGGCGTCCGCGTAATCCAGACTGCCCGCAATGCGCCCGTTCTCTTCCCCCAGGGACAGCGCCAGATCGAATTTGGCGACGGCGGACGGTGAATCCAGCCCGGTCACCTCGATATCCGGCAGCGTCAACTCGCCCTCTTCGTTGTTCTGCCAGGCGAACATCACCTGGAACAGGGGAGTATGGGCGAGGGTGCGGGACGGATTGGCGAGTTCCACCACCTGCTCGAAGGGCAGATCCTGGTGCTTGAGGGCCGACAGTGCCACCCCGCGCACGCGCTTCAGCAGCTCGGCCACCGAGGGGGCGCCGGAAAGGTCGATGCGCAGCGCGAGCGTGTTGACGAAGAAGCCGATGAGTTCTTCGAGTTCGGTACGGCGCCTGTTGGCGACCGGGGTGCCGATCACCAGGTCGTGCCGGCCGGAAAGCCGGGAAAGGGTCAGGGCCCAGCCGGTCAGCACGGTCATGAAGAGAGTGCTGCGATGGCGGCGGCTGAAGGCATGGAGAGCGGCGGTCAGCTCCTCGTCGAAGGCGAGCCGCACCTGGCCGCCGCGGTAATCCTGCTCTGCGGGGCGCGGCCGGTCGGTGGGGAGTTCGAGCAGCGCGGGGGCGCCCGCCAAGGTTTCCTGCCAGTAGGCACTCTGGGCGGCCAGCGCGCCGTCGGCCAGCAGCTGCCGCTGCCAGGCGGCGTAGTCCGCGTACTGCACGAGGAGCGGCGGCAGCGGGTCGGGCCCGTCCTGTTGGAACGCGGCGTAGAGCGCCCCGAGTTCCCTGGTCAGAACCCCCATGGACCAGCCGTCCGAAACAATGTGATGCATCGTCAGAAGCAGTACGTGGCGGTCCGGAGCCAGCACGACGAGGCGCCCGCGGATCAGGGGGCCCCGGGCCAGGTCGAACGGCTCGGTGGCTTCCTCCCTTTGCAGGGCGGCGAGTTGCGACACCGCATCGGGCAGGCCGGACAGGTCGTGGAACGGCAGGGCGAAGCCCGCGCCGGGCGGATCGATGCGCTGGAATGCCTCGCCCGCCACCGCGACCAGCCGGGTACGCAGCACCTCGTGCCGCGCGATGAGCGCGTCCAGCGAGCGGCTCAACACCTCGCAATCCAGGGAGCCTTGGAGGTGCAGTGCCAGCGGCATGTGGTACGCCTCGCTCGCGCCCCGCAGCTGCGCCAGGAACCACAGCCTCTGCTGAGCGAAGGACGGGACCAGCGGTGCGGCGCGGTCCGCCTTCGGTACGGCCGCGTTCTGTGCGGGTACCGAAGACGGCTGCTCGGGGATGGAATGGGGGGTCGTGCGATGAGCGGGCAAAGCTGGTTCTTCCCCTCTGCGGGAGGCTTGTCCAAGGGGTTCGCGGGGGCGACTTCAAGGGGTTCGCGGGGCGACTGAATTTCGGTCAGGGCGATCGGCCGGTCGGAAAGCCGTCGCCCGGAGCTGAGGAGCAGAGGGAGTTGTTCCCGCCGCCGAAGGGCATGCGATCGAGGGCCGCTCTCGCACCGTCGGCCGGTTCTGGTCCGCACCGCGATGATTGATCAACGCCGCTGAACCTGTCAATGGTCAGTTGTTCGGATCCGCGCCGAACTGGGTCGTCATGCCTGGCATTCCGCGGGCGACACCGCCAAGTCCGGTGGATGCACCAAGAAGTTAAGGAGATTGATCAAGGTATTGCGTATTCCGGTCGGCATCAGGCAGATTGAGTCAGCCGGTCGGATGGGGGCCGCCCGGCCGCCCCCGACCGCGGTACCCGGGGGTGTTCCTCCGCCACGAGACCGCCACGACGGTGACAGGACGTGTTCGATGTCCGATGCCCCTGCCGAGCCCGCCCCCTCGCGCCAGGCCCCGCCCCGGCCGCGCCCTGCCTCCGCCGCGCAGAGCGGCATCTGGTTCAACGAGCGGCTCGCCGACTGCGGGGCGGTGCACCACCTCCCGTTCTCCGTGCGCTTCGAAGGCGACCTGGACATCGCGGCGCTGACGCGCGCCTGCGCCGCGGCGGTCCGCAGGCACGAGGCGCTGAGCCGCGCGGTCGAGGACCGGGCGGGGCTGCCCTTCCTGGTCCCGGCCGCGCGGCTGCCCGAGCTGCGGGTCGAGGAGGACGCCCCGGGCGCCGAGCGACGCCACCTCACGGCGCCCTTCGACCTGGTCCGCGGGCCGCTGTGCAGGCTGGTGCTGCTGAGCGCGGGGCCGCGGGAACACCGGCTGCTCGTGGTGGCCCACCATCTGGTTTTCGACGGGCAGTCGATGGGACTGCTCCTGGCCGACCTCGCGGCGCTCTACCGGTCGGAGGTCTCAGGAACCGATCCCGGACTCCCGGAACTCGCCCCCGCCGAACCGCCCGGCGCCGAGGAGGAGCGGATAGCCGCCAAGCTGCCGCAGGCACGGGCCTATTGGGCCGATCACCCGCTCGCGGACGACGACGTGGTGCTCCCCGGCCTGGAGCGGCCCGCCCACGGGGTGGCCGAGGGGGACTCGGTGCGGTTCCGGGTCCCCGCGGAAGTACGCGACCGACTCGGTCCGGTGGCACGGCGGATCGGAGTGACCCGGTTCGAGCTGATCGTGGCGTCCCTGCACGCCCTCCTGTTCCGCTACGGCAACCGCGCACCGGTCACCGCCATCGACCTCGGCACCCGGACCCCGCGGCAGCAGGACCGTATCGGCGTGTACGTCAATGAGCTGCCCTACCGCTCGGAGCCGGCCGGCGCGCTGCCGTTCGGCGCGTTCGCCCGCGCGGTGCGGGCCGGGCTGCGGGAGCTGTACCCGGTGCGCGATGTGCCGCTCGGCCGCGTCGGCGCCGGGGTGAAACCGGGCGTCGCGCTGGCCCAGGTCTCGATGTCCTACCGCGTCCCGAGCGCCGTGCCCGACTTCCCCGGCCTGACCACCACGGCCGACTGGTCGACCTCCAACCACACCGCGCGCAACGCTCTGCGCATCGAACTCGCCGACAGCGCCCATGAGTTGAGTGTGTTGGTTCAGTGCCCGCGGCAGGAGATCCTCGCCGGGGCTCCCGACAGCATCGCCCGGCACTGGCTGAACCTGCTCGGACAGGTGGTGGCCGCACCGGACACCGCGCTGGCCGAACTGCCGCTGCTCGACCGGGAGGAGCGAGAGCGCCTCCTCGCCGGGTGGAACGACACCGCCGTGGAGTACCCGGCGGCAACGGTCCCCGAACTGGTCGCCGAAAACGCGGCCCGCACCCCCGACGCCGTGGCCGTCAGCCACGCCGGCCACCACCTCACGTACGCCGAACTCGACACCGAGGCCGAAGCCCTCGCACACCGCCTCCGCACCAAGGGCATCGGGCCGGGCGACCTGGTGACCGTACGGGCGCGACGGTCGGAACGGCTGGTCGTGGGCCTGCTCGGGGTGCTCAAGTCCGGCGCGGCCTACATTCCGCTGGATGGCGAATACCCGGCGGAGCGGCTGGAGTTCATCGCGGCGGACTCGAAGGCCGTCCTGGAACTGGACGACTCGGAGCTGGCGCAGCGGGCAGCGCCGGGGCCCGGCACCGGACACCCCGCCGGGCAGCCGAGGCCGGACGATCTCGCGTACGTCATCTACACCTCAGGCTCCACCGGCCGCCCCAAGGGCGTGCAGATCGAGCACCGCTCGCTGACCAACCTGCTCCTGTCCTTCCGCGATCTGCTGGACGCCGGGCCCACCGACACCTGGCTGGCGCTCACCTCGGTGTCCTTCGACATCTCCGCCCTCGAACTGTTCCTTCCGCTCATCACCGGCGGCACGGTCGTCGTGGCGGGCGAGAGCCGGACGCGCGACGGAAAAGCGCTCGGCGAACTCGTCGCCCGCCACGGCATCACCCACGTCCAGGCGACCCCGACCGGCTGGTCGATGCTCCTGGACGCGGGCTTCGACGCACCCGGGGTCACCGCGCTGGCGGGCGGCGAGGCGCTCCCGCCGGCCCTCGCGCGGCGACTGCGCCCCAGAGTCGGCAGGCTCATCAACGCGTACGGGCCGACGGAGACCACCATCTGGTCGACCTCGGACGAGATCGGGCCCGAACCCGAGCGCGTGACGATCGGCCGACCGCTGGCCAACACGCGCACCCATGTGCTGGACGAGCGCCTCAGGCCCGTGCCCGTCGGGGTGCCCGGAGACCTGTACATCGCGGGGGCGGGGCTCGCCCGCGGCTACCTCGGCAGACCGGACCTGGACCGGGAACGGTTCCTGCCCGACCCGTTCGGGCCGCCCGGCAGCCGCGTCTACCGCACCGGCGACCGGGCGCGCCACCGCGGCGACGGACGGCTCGAATTCCTGGGCAGGAACGACGACCAGATCAAGCTCAGGGGCTACCGGATCGAACTCGGCGAGATCGAATCACGGCTGCTCGCCCTCCCCGGCGTGGACCGCGCCGCCGCGGCCGTACGAGAGGGCAGGCTCGTCGGCTACCACGTCGGCGACGCGGACCCGGGCATCGTCCGGCGGGCGCTGGCGGCAGCGCTCCCCGCGTACATGGTCCCGGACGTACTCCTCGCGCTCGACGCCCTGCCGCTCACCCCGAACGGCAAGCTGGACCGGGGAGCCCTGCCGGCCCCGCCCGATGCGCCGGCCTCGGACTCCTCGGGGTCCGGAACTCCGCTGGAGGCGGTACGCCAGGTGTGGTGCGAGGTCCTGCGGCTGCCCGAAGTGGGCGACCGCGAGGATTTCTTCGACCTCGGCGGCCACTCGATCACCATGACCCAGATCTCGGCCCGGCTCCTGGACCGGCTCGGCGTCGACGTCCCCCTGGACGCGTACTTCGACGCCCCGACCGTCGAGGAACTCGCCGCGGTGGTCGCCGCGCTCCAGTCCGGGCAGGCGTGACGGCGGCGTGCGGCGGGGGATCGTCAACGCCCTTGCAGGGACTGGACGTTGGAGCCGAACGTCCAGTCCTTCGAGCCGTCCCAGTTGACCGACCAGGTCATCAGGCCCTTGAGCCCGCCGCCGTACGCGTTCCAGGCCTGGGCCACCTGGCCCGGCTCCATGTAGCCGCCCCCGGCGCCCGGTTGGGCCGGAAGACCCGGGACCTGCTGGTCGTAGGGCACCCTGATCGTGGTTCCCTGGACGACGAGCCCCTGGTTGAGGCAGTCCGTCTGCGCGGTGAACCCGGCGACGGTTCCGGCGGAGTACGAATCGCCGGAGCAGCCGTACATGTTGCCGTTGTAGTACTGCATGTTGAGCCACCACAGCCGGCCGTTGTCCGCGTACTTCTTCACGATCGGCAGGTACGCGCCCCAGATCGAGCCGTACGTCACGCTGCCGCCGGTGACGTACGCCGTCTCCGGTGCCATCGTCAGGCCGAAGCCGGACGGCATCTGCGCGAGCACGCCGTCGATGATGCGGACGAGGTTGGCCTGCGAAGCGGACAGGGTGTTGATGTCCCCGCTGCCGACGAGGCCGGTCTCGATGTCGATGTCGATCCCGTCGAAGTTGTACTGCTTCAGGATCGGCACCACGGTCGCGACGAACCGGTCGGCGACGGCGCTCGAACTGAGGTCGATGCCTGCCGCGGCCCCGCCGATGGACAGGAGGATCGTCTGGCCGGACGCCTTGGCCTGGCACATCTCGGCCGGAGTGGGAACCTTCACCGTCGCGTCCATGCCGTCCTGCCACAGCGCGGTGCCGTCGGAGAGGATGACCGGGAAGGCCGCGTTGATGACGTTGTAGCCGTGGGCTCCGATGCGGCTTTCGGTGATCGGTATCCAACCCAGCGGCGGATGAACGCCGTTGGCGGCGCCGTCCCAGTTCTCCCAGTACCCCTGGAGCACCTTGCCCGAGGGTCTCGGCTTGACCGCGCAGGTGTCGGCCGCCGACGCGGCGGGCGCCGCCGCGACCGGGACCTGCACGGCGAAGGCCAGCACCAGGCCGGCTGTCAGCAGACGCAACGAACGACCGATCATGCTGTGCTCCTTGCCTCCGGGAGCGCCACCGGCGCGGTGCGGCGGCTCCCGGACCGTGGGGGAGAGACCTGGAGAGGTGTGGGGGGTGGCGCCCCACACCGTAGATTGGTCCAGACCTACCGTCAATCACTTGCGTGGCAAGGAAGTTGGGCCGGGCCGCAGGCCCGTGGTCAGGCGCCGACCGCCCACTCGTACGCCGTCTCCGCGCTGAACTCCCGCCGGCCGCCCCGGAACAGCAGCCCCGCCGTCGCGAACTGCGGGTCGTCGGCGGACTGCGGAAGGTAGGGGACGGCGATGCAGCGCATACCGGCGGCGTGTGCCGCCGCCGCGCCGGGCGGGGCGTCCTCAAGCACCACACAGTCGGCGGGCGCGGCGCCGAGCCGGTGCGCGGCCTCCAGGAAGACATCGGGCTCGGGCTTGCCCCGCTCTACCTCCTCGGCCGATACGGCGAGCGTGATGAAGGAATCGAGGCCCGTGCCCGCGAGCACCGCATCGATCGCGGCCCGCGAGGAACCCGACGCCACCGCCATCCGTACGCCCTGCGCGTGCAGCCGCTCCACGAACTTCCGCATCTCGGGGAAGACTTCGGTGCGGGCGGCGGCCAGTTCCAGATACGTCGCGTTCTGCGCGGCGAGCATCTCGTCGACGGGGCCGGTCAGCGCGTACTCCCGGGCCAGGATCTCCAGCGTCTCGCGGGTCCCGATGCCGATGAAGCGGGCGTGCTGCTCCCAGGTGAACCCCGGCAGGCCGTAGCCCGCGAGCACCTGGCGCGCCGCCTCGTAGTAGTTCGGCTCGCTGTCCACGAGTGTGCCGTCGAGATCGAAGATGACCGAAGTGGTACGTGATGTGCGCATGTGCACCAGCATGCCAAGACCCGGGCGCACCTCGTGACGCCCCTTGCCCGGCGCTCACTTCGCGGCGGAGCGCCCCACCGACTCGACCAGCGGCAGCAGCCGGTGCGGCACCCGCTCGCGCAGCGCCACCTCGGTACGGGTGCGCACGACGCCAGGGAGCTGGATGAGCCGCTGGATGACGTCTTCGAGGTGGGCGTTGTCGCGCGCCGCGACCCGGGTCAGCAGATCGCCGCCGCCGGTGATCGAGAACGCCTCGATGATCTCGGGGACCGCCGCGAGGCCGTCGCCGACCTCGTCCAGGTGCCCCTGGGTCACCTCGATGTGGACGAAGGCGAGCACCGGGTGTCCGAGCGCCGCGGGGGAGAGGACCGGACCGGTGCCGGTGATCACACCCTCCCGCTCCATCCGGTCGAGCCGGGCCTGGAGCGTGCCGCGGGCGATGCCCAGCACGCGCGCGTACTCGCGGACGCTGGTGCGCGGCTGCTCGATCAGCAACCGCAGGATCCGGGTGTCGAGTGTGTCCACCGTCACGTCCCGATGGCTCCCTTCTGGCCCTGCCGATGAGGCTTCGACTGTACCAATGGCGCAGCGACACGGAGTCCGTTTGAGCCAGTGTCACTCCGGATGTTTTCCTCTGATGACAGATGGCGCTGCGCAGTGCGCGAGACGGTGACGATGCCGGTCCGGGCCCGCGGCGCCTTCGTCATGCCTGAGCCAATGTGCGACGAAGGGGGCGCGGCGACCGCCGTGAAGAGGATGTTTGTGGCTCCGGACCCGGGGCTGTTGCGACTGCGCGTATCGGTACGGGCCGTTCTCGGCGTGAGCCTGGCGGTCACCGCCGCCGAACTCTGCGGACTCCCCCTGGCCGGCTCGATCACCGCGGGCCTCGCCGCGCTGCTCGCGCTGTTCACCGTCGGCGACGCCACCGCCCGCCGCCAGGCCGTCACCACCGCGCTGCTGCCCGCCGTCGGCTTCCCGGTGCTCGCGCTCGCCACCGCGCTGCACGGCACCCCGCTGCCGCGCGACGCGGCCTGGCTCGCGGTCGTGTTCGCGGGCGTGTACGCCCGGCGCTGGGGCCCGCGCGGCCAGGCGCTCGGGATCTTCGGCTTCATGATGTTCTTCGCGACCCAGTTCCTGCACGCGGTCCCCGCTCAGCTGCCCGAGCTGTACACAGCCGTCGCACTCGCGATCGCGGCCTCGGCCGGTGTCAGGTTCGGCCTGTGGTGCATCGAGCGGCGCACCCCGCCGCCCGCGGCCCCCGCCCCGCTCTCCGGACGCGGCCTCGCCCGCCCCACCACCCGGCAGGCCTTCCAGGCGACGGTGGCCTGCGCGATCGCCCTCGGCGTGGGCGAGGCGCTGTCCGAGGACCGCTGGTACTGGGCCGTCGGCGCCGCCTGGTGGATCTTCGTCAACACCGCCTCGCGCGGCGAGACCCTGGTACGGGGCTTCCGCAGGGTCTTCGGCACGGTCACCGGCATCGCCGCCGGACTGCTGATCGCGATCCCGCTGCACGGCGCGCCGGCCCCCACCGCGGCCCTGGTCGCGGTGTGCGTCTTCGGGATCTTCTACACCGCGGCCCCCAGCTACAGCTGGATGATGTTCTTCGTGACGGTCATGGCCGGGCTGCTGTACGGGCTGCTCGGTGTGCTGCACCCGGGCCTGCTGGTGCTCCGCGTCCAGGAGACCGCGGTGGGCGCGCTGGGCGCGGTCGTCGGGGTGGCCCTGGTCCTGCCGGTCAGTACGCATGCCACCACCGACGCCTGGATCCAGCGGGCCCTGCACTGCGTACGACGGTGCACCGCCGAGGCCGCAGGCCGGCTCGCCGGGGACGAGGGGGCCGACCCGGCGCCCCGCGCCGCCGAACTGGAGCTGCTGCTCGGCCGGGTGCGCCTGTCGCTCGCTCCGCTCGTCCACCCGCTCAGCCCGCTGCGCGCCCGCAAGGCGCGGGCCCGCCTGGTGCTGCGGCTGCTCGACCAGTGCGCCCGGGAAGTACGCGGTCTGGCGTCGGTCGCGGCGGATCCCGACGCCTCGCACGATGCCAGGCTCGCTGCCGCGTGCTGGCGCGTGGAGGCGGCGGTGCTGGCACTCACCACGCCGGGTGCACCGCACGACGAGACCGAGGTGCCCGTCGCCGAACCGCGGCATGTCGACGGCGAGGTCGCCCTGGCCCATCTGCACGACCTGGAACAGGCCCTGAAGGCACTCGCCGCACCCCTGCGGAGCCCCGTCGCTCCCGCCTGAATGGTGTGAGATCCGCAACGCTCTGTGAGGGGCTCTCGCGAAGTGTCCTGCCCGTTCGTGCCTGCGGTGATCAGCGGTCCGTCGGAAGCCGGGACGTCACGGGCCGTGCGGGGCGGCAGGTACCGTAGGGAGAACCGATCTCATGGGCCTCCTGACGGGCTGCGTGAACCCAGGAGGAACAAGATGACGACGAACCGCGGACGCAAGGACGTGATCCGGGACCGGATGACCGCGACCGGCGAGTCGTACAACGTCGCCGCCCGCAACCTGAAGGCGATGAAGGACATGGGCGCCACCGGTGACGCGGTCCGCACGCAGCGCTGGCGGCCCGCGGACTCGCCGGACCTGCCGTGTCCCTGCGGCGGGACGTGCGAGCCCGGCGAGAAGTGCGACCGCTGCCACGCCCTGCACCGGCACGTGGCACGCGCCCCCGGCAGCCTCACCGAGGTAGAGGTCTGGGCGGACCGGTACGACTGCACCGGCTGCGCGTCCTCGTACACGATCGCCGTCACCCTCCCCGGCCGTCCGTGGGGCATCGCCGAGACGGTCATCCAGGGCGGAGCCGCTGAACCGGTCGTCCGGGCCCGGGTGTTCCCCGGCATCCTGCACCCGCTGCTGCGCCCCGGGGCGCCCGAGGAAGACTGACCCAGGGGGTCGAGCGTGGGCTCGGGCAGCCCCGGATGTGGCGAGTGGGGCTGCTGCGGCGCCGCTGCCGGTGACGTGTCCTTCGATCGAGCGGACTACGGCCCCTGGCCGCATGGCAGTTGAGGATCGCGCGGTAATTTTATCGTGTCGCAGTCCTCCTGGGGGGTTCGCCATGGATGTCCGCCGGATCACCGTCGTCGCTGTCTCGCTGGTGTTGGCCGCAACCGTCACAGGCTGTTCGAGCGGCAAGTCCGCCGACAGCGGAAAGCATCCGAGCCCGCCTGCTCCGAGCGAGAGCAGCAACCCGCCGGCGCCCGGCGCCCCGGGCGCGTTGCAGTACGGGCCGGGGGCGCAGGCGAAGTACACCGTGCAGGCGCAGCCGGCGCCGGGCAGCTGCCATTACCGCTACACGGCGGACAAGCAGCCGCTGCCCGACCCGAAATGCACTCCCGGGGCGCTCAACCCGAAGGTGACGCAGACGACGTTGAAGTCGACGGTCTGCCAGTCCGGGTACACGGCCACGATCCGCCCGCCGGTCTCCGTCACCGGACCGGAGAAGACCGCGAACGCCAAGTCGTACGGCTATACCGGGCCGTTGGGCGACGCCGAGTACGACCACCTGATCTCCCTCGTCCTCGGCGGCGACCCCGACGACCCGCGCAACATCTGGGTCGAGCCGCCGTCGCCGGACCACAAGCCCGGCGGCGGCCCCAACAACCCCAAGGACGGAGTCGAGGCCAAACTGTCCAGCGCGGTCTGCTCCGGCAAGGTCCAACTGGCCGCGGCGCAGACCGCCATCGCGACCGACTGGACGACCGCAGTGGCCAAGCTCGGCCTCAAGTAGGCGGCACACAACCACCGTTGGGGTCGTCCGGCCTCGCACGCGCCCGGCTCGCCGCGGCCTGTCGGCGCGTGGAGGCCGTACGCCCCGGGCACCCCGGCGCCCTCGCTCGCCACGCCGACTCGCCCGTTCGCGGGGTGAGGAGCCGCGCCACGACCAGCCGTTGGTCTAGACCGACTGCTACGGTCGGCCGAGCAGTTCGGATCAAGGGCAGCTCGGTTCAGGGGAGAGGGGAAGCACGGTGGGCAGCAAGGGCGCCGCGCGGGCATTCATCGGGTCGTTCACCACGGCGGGCGGGCGCGGGGTCACCGCGGCCGCCGTGGACCAGGAGACGGGGGCGCTCACCCCGCTCGGCGCCTCGGCCGCCGTCCCCAACCCGTCGTTCCTGGCTCCCTCCCCTGACGGAACCGTCCTGTACGCCGTCGGGGAGAACGCAGCGGGGACCGCGGCGGCGTTCGACATCAGCGGGGCGCTGCCCCGGCCGTTGGGCGCGCCCGTCCCGGTCGGCGGCGCGGGCCCCACCCATCTCTCGCTCGCCGCCGGCCACCTCCTCACCGCCAACTACGACTCGGGCAGCGTCACCGCCCTCCCGGTCCGCGCCGACGGCCGCCTCGGCCCGGCCGCGTGCGTCCTGGAGCACCGGGGTTCGGGCCCGAACCCCGACCGCCAACAAGGCCCGCACGCCCACCAGGTGCTCGCGGACCCGAGCGGGCGCTGGACCGTCAGCGTCGACCTCGGCACCGACTCCGTACGCGTCTGCGAACTCGCCCCGGACACCGGCGTCCTCAGGCTCCGCTCCGAGACGGCGCTGCGGCCCGGCAGCGGCCCCCGCCACCTCGCTTTCCATCCCGGCGGCCGGTACGCGTACGTCCTCAACGAACTGGTGCCGACACTCACCGTGTGCCGCTGGGACGCGGCGACCGGCACCCTCGAACCGCTCGGCGAGACACCGGTCGTCGAGGACGGCGTGAGCGGCGAGATCTACCCGTCCGGGGTCGTCGTGGCGCACGACGGCCGCTTCCTGTGGTCGGCGAACCGGGGCCACGATTCGATCGCGGTCCTCGCGCTCGACCCGACGGGCGAGAAGGCGGCCCTGGTCGCCACGGTGGACTGCGGCGGGCACTGGCCGCGCGACCTCACCCTGGACCCGTCGGGACGCCGTCTGTACGCCTCCAACGAGCGCTCCGGCGACGTGACCTGGTTCGACCTCGATGCCGCCACCGGCGTCCCGTCCCGCACCGGCTCGATCGAGGCACCCGCCGCCTCGTGCGTGGTCTTCTGCTGACAGCCTGGGGCCGCACTCCGTCCACGACGTGAGGGGGCCCGTACCGGACATCCGGTACGGGCCCCCTCACGTCGTACGTACGGTCAGTGGACCGGCGAACCCTGCGGCTGCGGGGCGATGCCCAGCGCGGCCGCGTACTTCGAGAGCACCAGCTTGCCGATCGCCGGGTAGGCGCCCAGCGCCTGGGCGACCGCGCACTCGGCCTCCTTCGCGGCGGCGTCCAGCAGACCCTCCGCGACCTCGGGACCGATCAGGTACGGGGCGACCGCGAGCTGCACCGAACCCGAGCCGCGCAGCTGCGCGGCCATCGCCGCGATCGCGCCCTCCTGGTCGAGGGCGGCGGCCATGACCGGCACGGCGAGCCGGGCGGCGAGCAGCATGCCGGTGATCCCGGCGGCCTGGACGGCCTCCTCGCCGCCGACCGTCGCCAGGATGATCCCGTCGGCGGCGGTGGCGACCGTGAACAGCCGGGCGCGGTCGGCGCGGGCCAGACCGGCCTCGGAGAGCCGCACGTGCAGGCCCTCGGCGAGCAGCGGGTGCGGGCCGAGCACGTCGGTCAGCTCTGCGGCGGCGCGGCTGTCCATGACGGCCTGCCGTATCCGGCGGATCAGGGCGCTGTCGGGGCCCGCGAGCAGCGGCACGACCACGGCGGCCGGGCCCTGCGGGTCGGCGGCCTCGCGGCCCGCCGCGCGCGCCTGCTCGACGCGCGCGGCGCGCTCGGCGGCGGTGCGGGCGAGCACGACGTCGAGCGTGGGGTACTCGACGGACTCGGCGTCCTCGCTGTCCAGGTAGCCGATGCGGGCATCGAGACCGGGCAGCTCGGAACGGGCGATGCTGATGACCTCTTCGGCGAGGCTGCGCACAGCCGGGCCGGGAGCGCCGGGAACGGCGAGAACGAGCGCGGGCGCGCCCTCCGGAGCAACCACCGGTTCCGGGCGGCGGTGCCGGCCGGACTGGCGGGGTCGCGGCATTCGTACGGGCAGGCCGGATGCTGGCCCAGTGGGGGTGCTCATGGCGCCGCATGCTACTGGTTTTGCGTGGGCCGCCGTTCGGGGAGGGGGTAGCTGAGCGGTATCTGTCCGCATTTTCCCGGAGAGTGGCATAAACATCAACTGCCCTGATCTGTCTCGGCGCTCACGCGGTCGAGATCCACAGCATGCGGGGGTCGCTCGGGAGCCGCAGATCGCCGTCGGCGAGGGCGGCCGCGATGAGCAGCGAACCATCGAGCGGGTCCCCGGCCGCCTCGACCGTGCGCGCCAGCGGGAGTTGCCGGCGGAACTCCTCCCGCAGCGGCATGAGAAGGGGGTCTCCCAGTCTGAACAGGCCGCCGGTCAGCGCCACTTGGCTCTTCTGGCCGGCGTCCGGGCAGACCGCCGCGGCGGTCTCGGCGATGTGCCGGGCCGCATCGCGCAGAATGCCGGCCGCGACCGGGTCCGCAGCCGCGCAGTGGGCGACCTCGGGCGCGAACGAGGCCAGCACGGCGGGCCGGTCGGTCCGCGGATAGAGCAGTCCCGGCAGTCCGCCGGGCGCACCGAACACCGCCTCGACCCGGGCGAGCAGCGCCGCCGAGCCGCCGCGCCGTCCGTCATGGGCGCGCAGGGCCGCTTCGAGACCGGCCCGGCCGATCCAGGCGCCGCTGCCGCAGTCCCCGAGCAGATGCCCCCAGCCGTCGGCCCGCCGCCAGCCGCTCAGATCCGTGCCGAGCGCGATCATCCCCGTCCCGGCGGCGACCACCGCGCCGGGCCGCTGGCCCAGGGCACCCGCGTACGCGGTGACCGCGTCGGCGGCCAGGGCGAGCCTGCGCACCCCGAGCGAGCGGGCGAGGGCCCCCGGCAGTTCGGCCCGCAGCGCGTCCCCGAGCGTCACCATCCCGGCCGCGCCGACCGCCGCCGCGACGATCCGGCCCGCCCCGGTGCGTAGCCTCAACTCCTCGGCAGCGGGCAGCAGTTGCTCAAGGAAATGCCCGGCGTCGATCCCGGCGGGACCGGTCCGCACCGGCTCCTTCGAGACGATCACCTCGGCCCGCGCACCCGGTTCGGTCCGGCGCAGCGCGAACCGCACTCCCGATCCGCCCGAGTCGACCCCGAGCACCCACTCCTGGGCGCCGCCCGTCACGGCAGCCGCCGGTCGACCGGCCGGGCGCCCCGCCGCCGCGGGAGCTCGCTCGTACGGCTGAAGGTCACTGGACGCAGCGCAATCCCCTCCTCGCGGGCGAAGCGTAGCGCCGAGCCGGGGCGGCGGTCTCCCTGCTTGTGCGGAGCCCCGGCCTGGGCCAGTAGAGTGACGCGTCGTGGCACCACGACCCTTGCATGAACTTGTCGAAGCGGGCTGGGCGAAGGCTCTGGAACCCGCGGCCGAACGCATCGCGGCCATGGGGGACTTCCTCCGGGCCGAGATCGCCGCCGGACGGACCTATCTCCCGGCCGGGGCGAACGTTCTGCGGGCCTTCCAGCAGCCCTTCGACGATGTCCGCGTCCTGATCGTCGGCCAGGACCCCTACCCCACGCCGGGGATGGCCATCGGGCTGAGCTTCGCGGTCTCGCCCGAGGTGCGTTCGCTGCCGGGCAGCCTGGAGAACATCTTCCGCGAGCTGAACTCCGATCTGGGCCTGCCGCGGCCGTCCAACGGGGATCTGACGCCGTGGACCGAGCAGGGCGTGCTGCTGCTGAACAGGGCGCTGACGACGGCCCCGCGCAAACCCGCCGCCCACCGGGGCAAGGGGTGGGAAGAGGTCACGGAGCAGGCGATCCGGGCGCTCGTCGCGCGCGGTAAGCCGCTGGTGTCGGTGCTGTGGGGCAGGGACGCCCGCAACCTGCGGCCGCTGCTCGGCGACCTCCCGGCGATCGAGTCCGCCCACCCCTCGCCGATGTCGGCCGATCGCGGCTTCTTCGGCTCGCGCCCCTTCAGCCGTACGAACGAACTCCTGGCACGGCAGAGCGCCCAGCCGGTCGACTGGCGCCTGCCCTAGGGCAGCTCCGCCGTCGGCACGGCAGTGGGGAAACCGCCGCCCGCCGGGCCATCGGGCCGTCAACCGATCACCGCCGCCCGTACGCAGAGCACGTCCGGCAGGTGCGAGGCGAGCAGCCGCCAGGTGTCGCCGTCGTCGGCGCTCGCGTACAGCTCGCCGTTGCGGTTGCCGAAGTAGACCCCGGCCGGGTCGGCGTCGTCCGTGCAGAGGGCGTCGCGCAGGACCGTGCCGTAGTGCGGGTCCTGCGGCAGGCCCGTCGAGAGCGCGTCCCAGTTCTTGCCCGCGTCCTCGGTGCGGAAGACGCGGCACTTGTTGTCCGCCGGGACCCGGTCGGAGTCGGCGGTGATCGGGAAGACGTAGGCGGTGTTGGAGCGGCGCGGGTGGGTGGCGGCCGCGAAGCCGAAGGTGGACGGCAGCCCCGCGCCGATGTCCGTCCACTGGTCCCCGGCGTCGTCGCTGCGGTACACCCCCCAGTGGTTCTGCAGATACAGGCGGTCCGGGTCGGCCGGGTCCTGGGCGATCTTGTGGACGCACTGGCCGAACTCCGGGTTCGGGTCCGGCAGGAACACCGCCGAGACGCCCTTGTTGGCGGGGGCCCAGCTCGCCCCGCCGTCCCGGGTGCGGAACACCCCCGCCGTGGACACCGCGACCGTCAGCGCCTGGGCGTCCCGCGGGTCCGTGACGATGGTGTGCAGTCCCTCGCCCCCGCCGCCGGGGACCCACTGGGAGCGGGTCGGATGCTCCCACAGAGGCCGTACGAGCTCGAAGCTCTCCCCGCCGTCCTCGGAGCGGAACAGCGCCGCCGGCTCCGTCCCCGCGTAGACCACGCCCGGCGCCTCGGGCCCGGCCGGGCGCAGCTGCCACACCCGCTCCAGCGAGGCACCCGTGAACTCGGGGAATTTCACGGCCGGTTGCTTCGGCTCGGTCCAGGTCCGGCCCAGGTCGTCGGAGTGGAACACCGAAGGGCCCCAGTGCGCGCTGTCCCCGCCGACGAGCAGCCGGGGCCGCGGACCGTGCCGGGTGTCGATGGCGATGGAATACACCGCCTGGGCGTTGAAGTGCGGTCCGTCGAACTCCCATGCCCCGCCGCGTCTGCGGCCGAGAAAGAGCCCCTTGCGCGTACCCACAGTGAGCAGTACCTCGGTCATGCCTGTCCCTCCAAAACGCCGTTGTTCCGGATAGGGGCCAGTGTGCACCCGGCCACTGACAACGGCCTCTGAAGCGGGAAAGCGGCAGTTCAGAGCGGTTTGGCTACGAAGTCGAGGAGAAACGGCAGGAGCCTCTGGGCCGACGTGCGCCCGGCTCCAGGGCGTCCGGTTTCCCGATAACTCTGCCCGAGCGCCCCCTCACGCAGCGCGGTCACGACCCGTACGGGTTCCGTCAGATCTGTGCGCCGCCCGAGACCGGCCCGCGCGCCAGGGAGGGGCTCGGCGAGGGGCCCGTTCACCGGAGTGAGCGGGCCCCTGGGGGGTCGGGTGGAGGTCAGACCGAGCGGTGGTACTGGGCCGGTACGTGCACGTCGCCGCCCAGTTCGCGGGCCGCGTGGCGGGCCCACGACGGGTTGCGCAGGAGCTCGCGGCCCAGCAGGATCGCGTCGGCCTCGCCGTTGGCGAGGATCTTCTCGGCCTGTTCGGCCTCGGTGATCAGGCCGACCGCCGCGACGGGCAGCCGGCTCTCGTTCCTCACCCGCGAGGCGAACGGCACCTGGTAGCCCGGCCCGGTCGGGATGCGTACGCCCGAGGCGTTGCCGCCGGTCGAGACGTCCAGGAGGTCCACGCCGTGCTCCTTGAGCAGGGCGGCCAGGCGGACCGTGTCGTCGGCGGTCCAGCCGCCCTCGTCCAGCCAGTCGGTGGCCGAGATGCGGAAGAACAGCGGCAGCTCCTCGGGCCACACCGCCCGTACGGCGTCGGTGACTTCGAGCGCGAGGCGGGTGCGGTTCTCGAACGAGCCGCCGTACTCGTCGGTGCGCTTGTTGGAGTGCGGCGAGAGGAACTGGCCGATCAGATAGCCGTGCGCACCGTGGATCTCGGCCACCTTGAAACCGGCGTCCAGCGCCCGGCGGGCCGCTTCGGCGAACCGGCCCGCGATCTCCTGGATTTGATCGACCGTCAGCTCGGTCGGTACGGAGTGGTTCCCGTCCCAGGCCACCGGGCTCGGGCCGACCGGCTGCCAGCCCTCCTCGCTCTCCGGCTTCAGCGGCGCACCGCCCAGCCAGGGCCGGTCGGTGGAGGCCTTGCGGCCGGCGTGGGCGAGCTGGATGCCCGGGACCGTGCCCTGGCTCTCCAGGAACCGGGTGATCCGGCGGAACGCCTCGACCTGGGTGTCGTTCCAGATGCCCAGGTCTCCGGGGGAGATCCGGCCCTCGGCGCTGACGGCCGTGGCCTCGACGAGGATCAGTCCGGTGCCGCCGGTCGCGCGGGCCGCGTAGTGCGCGAAGTGCCAGTCGGTGGGGACGCCCGCGGCGGGCCCGGAGCCGTCCGCGCTGTACTGGCACATGGGCGCCATCCAGACCCGGTTCGGGAAGGTCAGGGACCGCAGGGTGTAGGGCTCGAAGAGGGCACTCGCAGCAGACACGGCAGACTCCAGTCGGGACGGCCCGGGGCGCGGACGGCGCCGGGTTCGCTTCGTACGATACTCGTCGTAGTACGGGAGATGTCAAACTACGACGGGTCTCGTACAATGGGTGACGTGACCACCGCAACGAGCACCCGTGAACTCGCCCATCCGGCGCGCGCAGAGATCCGCCTGGAGGGCGTGCTGCACGCGCTGTCCGACCCGATGCGGATGCGGGTGGTGCGGGCACTCGCGACGGCCGAGGGGGAGCTCTCCTGCTCGCACTTCGTGCTGCCCGTCACCAAGTCCACGACCACCCACCACTTCCGCGTGCTGCGCGAGAGCGGCGTGATCCAGCAGGTCTACCGGGGCACCGCGAAGATGAACGGCCTGCGCCGCGCCGACCTGGACGCGCTCTTCCCCGGCCTGCTCGACAGCATCCTCGCCGCCGCCGGCCGCGAGGCGGAGCGGCTCGGCGACGACGCCTGACCCCGCCCCGGACGCGGCGCCGCGCCGCGAGCCCGGCGCCGTTCGCCGCGCGTCAGCCCTGGTGCAGCGCCGCCGTCAGCAGCCCCGCCCAGTCGGGGATCTTCACCGAGCGGCGCCCCAGCGAACGGCCCAGCTCCGCCTCGGCGCGTTCGATCGCCAGCCAGCCCTGCCATGTCACCGGGTCGAGCCCCAACTCCCGCATGGCGTCGAGCGGTTCGGCCGGGACCGGGCGCGCGGCGAGGTGCGGGGCGTCCTGGAGCAGGGAGGCGGCCGTCTCCTTCGCGCAGGGGCGGTTGGTGCCGATCACGCCCGTCGGGCCGCGTTTGATCCAGCCCGCCACGTACTCGCCCGGCGACGGCGTCCCGTCGCGCAGCACCCGGCCCGCCGCGTGCGGCACCGTCCCGGTCGCCGGGTCGAACGGCAGCCCCTGGGGCGGCACCCCGCGGTAGCCGACCGCCCGCAGCACCAGCTGCGCCTCGATCTCCTCGTACGCCCCGGTCCCGAGCACCCCGCCCGAGCCGTCCGGCGCGGTCCGCTCGAAGCGCACCGAGCCCACCCGGCCGTCCCGCTCCAGGATTTCCACGGGCCGCAGGTAGAACCGCAGATGCAGCAGGCGGGCGGCGGGCCGCCGCGGGCGCCCGGCCCAGCTCCGCAGCACCTCCACATTGCGTCGCACGGGCCCCGGCAGCGCGGACGGGTCGGTGAAGTCCGGGTCCAGGGCCAGCTCGTCCTCGGCCACCGTCACATCGGCGCCCGGCAGCGTGCCCAGCTCGCGCAGCTCCTTGGTGGTGAACCTGGCCTGCGAGGGGCCGCGCCGGGCCGCCATGTGCACCTCGCGCACCCGGCTGGCGGCGAGCGCGCCGAGCGCGGACTGCGGCACATCGGTCGGCCGCAGCTCATCGGCGCCGCGGGCCAGCATCCGCGCGACGTCGACGGCCACGTTGCCCGCGCCGATCACCACGGCCGAACGGGCGGCGAGGACAAAGCCGTTGGGGTCGGCATCGGGGTGCGCGCTGTACCAGGAGACGAACTCGGTGGCGGAGAAACTGCCCGGCAGCTCCTCGCCCGGGATGCCGAGGTGCCGGTCGGTCTTGGCGCCGACGCAGTACACCACCGCGTGGTACAGCCGCAGCAGCAGCTCCGGCGGGACGCCGTCCGGACCCACCTCGACATGCCCGAGGAAGCGGATCCGGCCGTCCTCCAGGACCGTGCGGAGATTGTTCTGCAGCGACTTGATCTTCTCGTGGTCCGGGGCGACCCCGTAGCGGACCAGACCGTACGGGCACGGCAGCCGGTCCAGGACGTCCACCCGCACCCCGGCGACCGCGCTCTGCTCCACCAGGCTCTGGGCGGTGTAGACCCCGCTCGGCCCGGATCCGACGACGGCGATGCGCAGCATGGCGGGTGCTCCTCAGGACAGCGAACCGCAGAAGACCGCAGCGGACCTTCAGGATGGCACCGTCGCGCACCGCGGGACAGACGGCTGCCGCCGGTCAGCGGCCCTGCTCGGGCGGCGTGCCCATCTCCCGGTCGAGTCCGTACCGCTGGAACAGCTCGGCCCGCAGCTTGCCCGTGTCCATCGGTGCGCCCGGCAGCAGCGCGGCGAAGACGGCGCCCATCAGGTTGGCCCGCAGCAGCGGGTAGTCGGAGTCCACGTCGGTCGAGCCGTACCGCTCGACGGTGTCCCGCAGCAGGGCCGCGAGCCGCTGCTGCTCGGGGCACTGCACGAAGCCCTGGGCCTGGAGGATTCCCGCCATGTGCGCCCGCATGAGGACCGGCTGGTCGTGGGTGAGCCCGAGGATCGCGTCGATCGCGCGGGCCAGGCGCTCCTTGCCGTCGGCGGTCCTCGGCTCGCGCTCCAGCCCCGCCGCCAGGCTCATGTGCATGAGGCGGTGCACGGCGGACTGGAGCAACTGGCGCTTGCCCGGGAAGTAGTACGACACCAGACCGCGGGCCGAACCGGCCCGGTCCGCGATGGCGCCGAGGGTCGTCGACTCGTAGCCCCGTTCCGCCACCAGTTCCACAGTGGCTTGCAGCAGCCGCTCGCGAGAACGCCTGCGCAACTCTTCATTGACCGATGCGCTGCGCGGGGACATGCTGTAACTCCTGCGTTGACTGGCTCAGAGCCAATATACTCAGGCCGTCGCGGGACGGTACCCCTTCGCAGGGGTCTGACCTGCGGACGGGCTGCTCGTTCGGGGTGACGCGGGGGATCACCCCGAACGGGTGGCCCCCCTCATCGGCCGCTCAGCGGCCTGCCCCGGCCAGCGCGAGCACCGGCCGCAGACCGTCCGGGCGCTCGTCCACCGGCAGATGGTCCACGAAGTGCACCGCGCAGCCGAGCGCCGCGGCGCCGCCGTCCGCACGCCGGTCGTCACCGACCATCAGCACCTCGCCGGGATCCCGGCCCAGCGCCTCGCAGGCCAGCCTGAACAGCCGCTCGTGCGGCTTCTGCACCGCGTGCTCGAAGGACAGCAGATACGCGTCCACGAAGGCGTCCAGACCGTGCGCGCGGAAGACCGGCCGCAGATCCCAGCCGATGTTGCTGACCACCCCGATCCCGATGCCCCGCTCCCGCAGCTCGGTGAGGACCGCCTTCGTGTCGGGGTACGGGCGCCAGGCGGCCGGGGACATGTGGCGGTCGTAGAGAAGGTCGTACAGGCGCGGATCGGGCAGCGCCACCTGCCGGGCGAGACCGGTGTACGTCTCCCGGTGGAGCTCGGTGCTCTGGTCGCGTATGGCCCACAGCCGTGACAGATGCTCGGGCAGGCGCTGCGGGTTGGCGCCGCCGGGCAGTGCCCCGGCCTGCTCCAACTCCCGTGCACAGCGGGTGAGTTCGGCGTCCGGCAGGGTGATGCCGGAGGCGTCGAGCACGGCGGAGAGCCAGTCGACGGCCGGTTCGATGCGGAACAGGGTTCCGGAGAAGTCGAAGAGAACGCCCTTGATCGTCATGCTCGCGATCCTCGCGCGCTCACCCGCGCCGGTTCAAGGCCCACCGGCCGTGGGCCGCCGCGCTCAGCGTGACGACCGCCACACCGATCAGCCAGCCGCCCACCACGTCGGAGAGCCAGTGAACCCCCAGGAACAGCCGGGTGAACCCCACGCCGAGCGCGGAGACCACCCCCGCCGCGAGGACGGCGGTACGCGCCCGGCGCCCGGCCCCGTACAGCGCGAGCAGCCACACCAGGAGCCCGAAGGCGACCGTCACGCTCAGCGCGTGGCCGGAGGGGAACGCGGCGTACCCCGCGGAGTCCACCGGGTCCGGCCACCGCGGCCGGTCCCGCCCGACGGCCGACTTCAGCGCCTGCTGCACGGCCGTGCCGACGGCACTCGTCGCCGCGACCCACAGCGGCAGCAGCCGCTCGCCGCGCCACAGGAGCACCCCGACGACGACCGCGAGCAGGGCCCGCATCGTCCACGGGTCCCACACCCGGTCGGTCAGCATCCGGTTGACCCGGGTGAGGCCGGGGCCGGCGACCGCCGTCCGGTGCAGCCCGTCGGCGACGGCACGGTCCAGCGACATCAGCGGACCCCACTCGGCCACCACCAGAACCAGGAGCACTCCGGCGAGCAGGAGGGAGACGATGCCGATGCGGAGCGGTGCGGCCGGGCGGGTACGGGCCTCGGGGAGAGCGGGCTGCATGGGGAGGATCCAAGCGGACGCCGCCCCGGTACGGCTAGCCCAGGGCGCGGAGCCCCGGTACGAGGGCCACGAGGAGCGGTACGGCCGGCACGAGCGCGGCGTACGCGGTCAGCCGCAGCCGGTGGCCCGCGGTCAGCCTCGGCGCCGCCGCGAGGAGCCGGTGCACCCGCTGGGGGAGCTGGCCGTCGGGGGCGGGGCAGGGCCCGAACACCCCGCGGTGCTCGTTGAGTTCGACCAGGGCCAGCGCGATCGTGAGGCGGCCGAAGCGGCGGGAGGCCACGTCGTCGGCGGCCAGTTCCACCAGGCGGTGCATCTCGTCGCGGAACGCCGCGAACACCGGCACCTGCGGGAACCCCCGGGCGAGCGCGCCCGAGCAGTGCAGCAGCCAGTCGTGCCGGGCCCGCGCGTGCCCGACCTCATGGGCGAGCACCGCATCGAGCTGACGGCCCTTCAGACGCTGAAGTGCCGCTGTGGTGATGACCAGTTGGGGAGTCTGGCCGGGCAGCCACCAGGCGTCAGGACGCTCCGCCTCCAGCACCACCAGGCGCTCGCCCGACGGCTCCTCGCCGGGCAGCAGGGGCGAGCGCAGCCGCAGCTCCGCCCGCCGCCGGCGACGGCGCGCCCAGCTGTCCCTGATCTCCCGCGAGAGCATCGCCCCGGTCCAGGCGCCACCGAGGAAGAGCACCACCGCCAGCGCCGCCGACCAGGGGCCGTACGGTCCCAGCGCGTACGCCTCGACGACGGCCCGGGGCGCGGGCGCGAACACCTGCCCGCGCACGGTCTGCCAGGCGGAGGCGGCGCTGAACACCATCGCGAGTCCGAAGCAGAGCAGCACCCCGGCCACCACGCACTGCCACACCCACAGCGCCACCACCGGCTCGCGCTCGACCCAGTCGGCGCGGGCGAGGAGTCGCGGGGCGGCGACGGCGGACACCAGGCCGAGCACCAGCAACGCGAGGGAGACCGTCATGGCCTCAGCCTATGAGCGGGCCCGCCGTCATAGGTATGGCCGGGGGCGGCAAGTGACGTACGCCACGGCCGCGCCCATCGGGAGGCCGGCCGGGCCGCTCAGACCGTCACCAGCATGGCCAGCATGGCGATGCCCATCGACAGCCGGCAGGCCATCGCCAGTTCCGGCCGGGCCCCCCACGCCACGGCTCCGCCCTGAACGCCGCCCGCCGCCACCGGCAGCAGTCGCACCCCCGTCGACAGCACATAGGCCGCGTAGTACAGCAGCAGCACTCCGGTCAGCAGCGGCACCCCGCCCGCCGTGTGCCCCGCGTGCCCGCCGTGCGCGGCGCCCGGCGCCATCGCGAGTGCCATATACACCATCGCCAGTGAGCCCACCGCATGGTGCAGATGGTGCGCGCCGCCCCGCGCCAGCCACAGCGCCCGCAGCGCGGCGCCGCCGAACACCACCGCGTACGCCGTCAGGATCCAGGGCGGTGGCGATACGAACGCGGCCGGAACGGCCATCGCGGCCATCCCGAAGCCCATCACCGCCTCACCGCCCGCCGCGTTGCGCGCCGACGGGGAGCCGCTGCGCATCCGCAGCAGGCAGTACGAGCCCGTCGCCGCGCACAGTGCGACGAGCAGCCAGCCGGGCACCACCGGACCGTGCACGGAGTACCTCCCCGCTCGACGTCTCGCCCTGCCGACAAGTCGATGCCCGCGCACGGCGCGGCATACGCGGGCGCAGGGACACACAAGGGGAGCGCGTGGGAGGCTCCGCCGGTCAGAACCTGTCAGAACCGGTCGCGAGACGCCGTACCGTCAGGGGCGGAAGCGCAGCGGATGGTCGGCGGGGACCTCCACGACCGCGATGCGGACCCCGTCCGGATCCGCGATCCACATCTCGATCAGCCCCCACGGCTCGCGCACCGGCGGCCGCACGATCGCCACCCCTTGCCCCAGGAGCTCCTCGTGCGCCCGGTCCGCGTCGGCGACCTGGAGCCACAGCCCGAGCCCCGGCGCCGGCGGCCGCTCGGAGCGCCCCGACACCTCCAGGAAGCCGCCGCCCAGGAAGTACACCGTGCCGCGCTCGGGCCCCGTACCGAACTCCCGGTAGACGGGAAGGCCGAGCTGCCCGCCGTAGAAGGCCCGGGAACGCTCGGGGTCGGTGGGACGCAGCAGGGTCCGGCTGCTCAGTACGTGCACCATGGCAAGGCACCTTAGAGCCTGTGTCTCAGCCCCGCCCGGGCCCGCGGCGTCTGGCACGCACTCCCCCAAGGTCTTAAAGACCAGGGGGGACCCCCATGCCGCGTTGCCGAAACGCCCTAGTAGCTCCGCTACAAGGACCTTCCGGCGCCTTGCGATCGCACGCACCAGACGCCGCGGTCTGATCCGGACGGGGCTGAGACACAGGCTCTTAAGGCCGGGTTAGGCTCGCCATGCCGCCGACGCAACCGATCCGTGGGGAGACCGCACGATGGACACCACCAGCCGGGCCACCGGAGAGCTGACCTACCGGGACGCCACCGAAGCAGACGTCGAGGCGCTGGTGCCGCTCATCGAGTCGGCCTACCGAGGGGACTCCAGCCGCACCGGCTGGACCACCGAGGCCGACATCCTCCAGGGGCAGCGCACCGACCCCGAAGGCGTTCGCGCCGTCATCGCGACACCCGGCAGCCGGCTGCTCACCGTGGCGCGGGACGGCGAGCTCGTGGCCTGTTGCCAGCTGGAACACCGGGGCGACGCGGCCTACTTCGGGATGTTCGCGGTCTCTCCCGGACTCCAGGGCGCGGGACTCGGCAAGCAGATCATCGCCGAGGCCGAGCGCACCGTCCGGGCCGAGTGGGGCGTCACCGAGATGCACATGACCGTGATCTCGGTACGGGAGGAGCTCATCGCCTTCTACGAGCGGCGCGGCTACCGCCGTACGGGAAAGATGACGCCCTTCCCGTACGGCGACGAGCTCTTCGGTGTGCCGCAGCGCGACGACCTCGAATTCGAGCTGCTGGTCAAGCAGTTGGGCTGACAGCCGGTGTCCGGACACCGGCCCTGAACGCCCGCTACGCGGTGAAGCGGCCGGTGCGGCGGATCTCCGGGTAGTCGGTCGTCGCGCCGTCCAGCTCAAGGGCGCGGACGAGCCGCAGCTGCTCCTGGGTGTTCACCGTCCAGCCGATCACCTTGAGACCCGCCGCACGGGCCTGCTCGACGGTCTCCAGGGTGAGCCGGTGGATGCTCAGCACCAGGCTCTTCGCGCCGACGGCCCTGGCCCGGTCGACGAGATCGGGCCCCCAGTCGTCGTCGACGAGTCCCGTGCGCACGCCGGGCACCAGCGAGGCGATCTCGGCGAGCGAGGCGTCATGGAACGACAGGACCTCGACGCGGCTCACCAGATCGCGCCGCAGGATCACCTCGGCGAGAGCGCGTGCCGCGGCGACGTCCTTGATCTCTGCCTGGACCGGGGTCTTCACCGCGTCGAGCACTTCCTCGAACACGGGGACGCGCTCGCCCTGGCCCGCGTCCAGCTCGCGCAGCTCGGCGAGGGTCAGCTCGCCGATCGGGCCGTTGCCGTCCGTGGTGCGGTCGACCTCGGCGTCGTGCATGACGACGAGCGCGCCGTCCTTGCTGAGGTGCAGATCCAGTTCGATGACGTCCATGCCCGCGCGTTCTGCGCGGACGAAGGAACGCAGGGTGTTCTCCGGCTCGACACCCATGACCCCGCGATGACCGATGGTGAGGAACGTCAAGACAGGCCTCGCTTCCGTCGACGGCGGTAATTGCGCGCTGTGCAGTCCCGTGCGCACGCGGCAGTCCCGCAGCCTAACGGCCCGCCACCGCAACGGACCCCGGCTCGCGCGGGGCATCGGAGTCATCCGCCCCGGGTTGACGCGATCCCGAGGATGAAGCCGGTGATCAAGGCTGCGACGAGGACTGCGCGGGTGCTCACGGGCGCGGCTCCGGGGGTGCGGGCGAGGGGCGGAAGCCTCCGTCCTACCTGTGGCCCCCCTCCGCGGGCCACCCCGAGTCACCCGCCCGTGGGCGAGTCCTTCCGCCCTTGACGATCCCGCCGCGCGGGCGTCATCCGGGGCCGGGCCAGCCGTCGTCATTGTCCGGTTCCGCGCCCCGCGGCGGCGCGAGGCGGTCCAGGTCGGCGAGCATCGCCCGCGCGAGCTCCAGCTCGGCCAGCTCCCGCAACTCGCTCCAGCGCAGCGCGATCCGCGGATGCGCCCAGTCCGTACCGCTCTCGGCGTGCGCCAGTGCGGCCCGCACGTTCTTCAACTCGGCCTCGGTGCGGGCGACATGCACCTGGACCAGTTCGCGCAGCCGCTCCGGCGCGGCCAGGTGCCCGAGCCAGACCCGCAGCACCAGCGGATGCTTCAGCACGGGCGGGCCGGCGGCGGTGGGGGAGTCCGCCCACTCGGCGAGCGCCCGCCGCCCCGCCCCGCTGATCGCGTAACGCCGTTTGGTACGCGGCTCCTCGGGCCCCGAGCGCCGGGACGTGACGTAGCCGAGCGCCTCCAGGCGGCGCAGCTCGGCGTAGATCTGGCTGATCGCCGGTGACCAGTAGAAGAACCGCAGCGAGGTGTCGGCCCACTTCTTGAGCTCGTATCCGGTGCGCTCGCCGGGGAACGAGAGCAGCCCGAGCACCGCCCACGCCGTCGGCGGCAACTGCCCTGCCGCATCGCGTCCGTTGGAGATCTGACGACTAGTCATATGGCGAATTGAAGTAACCGCGGCGCCCGCGCACAACCCCCGCAGGGGACGTGGAAATCTCCGTGATCCGAGAGGCGCGGTTGGCGGATCCCACCGTCGCCCGGATGTCGGGCGGCGGCGGATCAGCCGGCGATGAGCGACTTGAGGTCGGTGAGGGTGTCGATGCGCCAGTCCGCCGCCGTGACGACTTCGGGGTCGTCCGCCCACCAGTGACCCCACGGCCCGCGTCGCAAGTGGGCCGCGCGCAATCCCGCCTGCCTGGCGGGGAAGACGTCGTGGTGCGGATGGTCGCCCACGTACACCGTCCGGTGCGGCTCGGTCAGGGCCGTGTCGAGGACGCGGGCGAAGAACTCCGGCGAGGGCTTGGCGACACCCCACTCGGCGGACGTGGCCACCACGTCGGCCGGGAGGTCCAGGCCGCGCAGCAGCTCGCCGGCGCGGGCGGTCCCGTTCCCCGCGATCACGACCCGGACGCCGAGGTCGCGCAGTGCGCCGAGCGCGGGCCGCACGTCGTCGTACAGGTCCTGCTCGTCGAGGTGCTCGCCGCGGCCCGCCGCCTCCCGGGCGTCGTGGGCCGCGCCCACGTCCATGCCGGGCTTGAGCATGCGCAGCGCGTCGGCGTTGTCACGGCCGTGGGCGACGACGGCGCCGAGGAGCGCGGAGACCGTGTGCCGGGGGAACCCGAGCCAGTCGGCCCACGAGGCCCAGTAGCGGTCGTCGCTTACGAGCGTTTCGCCCACGTCGAGAACGATGGTCTCAATCATCGGTGTTCACCCTAGGGGCGACCGCTCGGGACGCCCGTGGAGCCGCGCCCTGAATCCGTTCCGGATCCTCAGTGGGCAGGGCCGTACGATCACCGGCCGAACCGAAGTCATCGTCGCGGGAGCGCGTCAGGACAGGAAGAAGACCCGTGTCGCGCGGTGCTGGCAGGATAATTTATCGAGATCCCTCTTGAGTGGAAGAACCGAACGCGGATACGGTGTCTTAACGCGAGGTTCTCCTGTGGAGGAAGTGACATGACGGAAATTCTTGTGCAGGACCCGGCCGTGGGGGGCGCAGCCACCGACCGGCGGGTGGTCGAGCACCCTGCCTGGCCCGCGCTCAAGAATGCCGTCGAGGAGATCCGGCCCTGGCAGTCCAAGGACGGCTCGATCGACTTCGACGCCGAGGGCGCCCTGCCCCGCGCCGTGGTCGAGGCCACCCTCGACCAGGTGATCGCCGCCGTCGAAGAGCTCTCGCCGCTGCTGCCGCACGACGACGCGTACCACCGCGCACTCGTCGACGACCTGCGCAAGTGGGCCGACAGCGGCTTCGACGTGCCCGACTTCCTGGACTCGCTGCTCGCCTTCCACCCGGCCGCCGACCGCGCCGACGGGCTCCAGCGTCTGGTCGTCTTCCCCATGTACACGCAGAACGGCAACCCCGACCGCAACCTCGAAGCGGTCGTGCTGCGCATGGTCTGGCCCGACTGGCTCGCCGAGCTGGAGGCCACCCGCTACGACAACCCGCTGTTCTGCGGCATCACCTTCGAGGACTTCACCTCGGGGTACGACACCAACTCGGCCGTCCTCTTCCCGGAGACCATCGCCGTGCGCGAGGCCCCCGAGCGCTTCACCTGGGGCGGCATCTTCTGCGACCGCGAGGCGGCCCGCTTCCGCGCCGTGACCGAGGAGTCGGTGCGCGTCCTCGGGCTCGAACTCCCCGAGGACATCCGGGAGATGGTGGCCGACCAGAAGCGCTGCGAGCAGGCCTTCGTGCTCTGGGACATGGTCCACGACCGCACCCACAGCCACGGCGACCTGCCGTTCGACCCCTTCATGATCAAGCAGCGCCAGCCGTTCTGGATGTACGGCCTCGAAGAGCTGCGCTGCGACCTCACCGCCTTCAAGGAGGCCGTGAAGCTGGAGGCCGACGGCTTCCCGCAGGGCCGGGACGTCCAGTACGCGGTGCTCTTCGACCGGATGTTCCGCTTCCCGGTCACCGGCGAGCGCGTCCGCAACTACGACGGGCTCGGCGGCCAGCTCCTCTTCGCCTACCTCCACAAGCACGACGTGGTGCGCTGGACCGACAACAAGCTGCACATCGACTGGGACCGCGCCCCGCAGGTCACCAACCAGCTGTGCGCCGAGATCGAGAAGCTCTACCGCGACGGCATCGACCGGCCGAAGCTGGTGCACTGGTTCGCGGCGTACGACCTGGTCTCCGGCTACCTCGCCCCGCACCCCGGATCGCGCTGGGCCAAGGGCCCCGACGCCCTGGACCTGACGCTGCCGCCCCGCAAGCTCGTGGACGACGTGCTTCCGGACGAGTTTCCGCTCAGCATGTTCTATGAGGCGCTCTCCAAGAAGCTGAAGGACGTGATCGCCTCCACCAAGGGGATCACCGCCGCTTCCGCCTCGGCAGGGGCTGCCGCGTGAGCTCTCGTACGGAAGGGGCGAGGAAAATGAACAACGGACCTCTCAACGGCGCTGTCGTCGCCGTGGCCGGTGCGGCGGGGCCCGCCGGCCGGGCCGCGCTGCTGCGGCTCGCCGAGGCGGGCGCGATCGTCGTCGGCGCCGACGCGGACGCCGCGCGCCTCGCCGAGGCCGTCGACGCCGCGCGGTACGCCCATGGCGGGGCCACCGTCACCGGCGACACCGTCGACCTCCTCGACCTCCAGGCCACCCGTGACTGGGTCGACCGCATCCAGAAGGACTTCGGGCGGGTCGACGGCATGGTCCACCTCGTCGGCGGCTGGCGCGGCTCCGCGTCCTTCGCCGAGACCGACCTCGCCGACTGGGAACTTCTGGAGAAGCTCCTGATCCGCACCGTCCAGCACACCTCGCTCGCCTTCCACGAGCCGCTGCTGCGCTCCGACCGGGGCCGCTATGTGCTGGTCAGCGCCGCCGGTGCCAGCAAGCCGACGGCGGGGAACGCCGCGTACGCCGCGTCGAAGGCGGCCGCCGAGGCGTGGACGCTCGCGCTGGGCGACGCGTTCCGCAAGGCGGGGGGTGAGGGCGGGCCGAAGGCCGCTGCTGCGATCCTGGTGATCAAGGCACTGGTGCACGACGCGATGCGCGCCGAGCGACCCAATGCGAAGTTCGCGGGCTTCACCGACGTCACGGAGCTGGCCGACGCCATCGCCGGAGTGTGGGACCGGCCCGCCCAGGAAGTGAACGGACAGCGCCTGTGGCTGACCCCCAAGCCGTGAGGACGGACGCGCGACAGCACCACGACCCGGCGGTGCGCGGCTTCGCCAGCGACAACTACGCGGGCGCGCACCCCGAGGTCCTCGCCGCGCTCGCGCTCGCCAACGGCGGTCACCAGATCGCGTACGGCGAGGACGACTACACCGACCACCTCCAGCGCGTCATCCACAGCCACTTCGGTGCGAGCGCCGAGGCCTTCCCGGTCTTCAACGGGACCGGCGCGAACGTCACCGCGCTCCAGGCGCTGACCGACCGCTGGGGCGCCGTGGTCTGCGCCGAAACCGCCCACATCAACGTGGACGAGGGCGGTGCGCCCGAGCGCATGGCCGGGCTCAAGCTGCTCACGGTGGCGACGCCGGACGGCAAGCTGACGCCCGAGCTCATCGACCGGCAGGCCTGGGGCTGGGACGACGAGCACCGGGCGATGCCGCAGGTCGTCTCGATCACCCAGAACACCGAGCTCGGCACGGTCTACACGCCCGAGGAGATCAGGGCGATCTGCGACCACGCCCACGAGCGCGGCATGAAGGTCCACCTCGACGGGGCGCGGATATCCAACGCGGCCGCCTCCCTCGACGTTCCGATGCGGACCTTCACCAACGCGGTCGGCGTGGACGTCCTGTCGTTCGGCGGCACCAAGAACGGGATGCTGTTCGGCGAGGCCATCGTCGTCCTCAACCCGGACGCCGTCCGACAGATGAAGCACATCCGCAAGATGTCCATGCAGCTCGCGTCCAAGATGCGCTTCGTTTCGGTGCAGTTGGAGGCGCTGCTCGCCAAGGACCTGTGGCTGCGCAACGCCCGCCACGCCAACGCGATGGCCCAGCGCCTCGCGGAAGGCGTGCGCCAGGTCGACGGCGTGGAGATCCTCCACGCGGTGCAGGCCAACGCCGTCTTCGCGCGGCTGCCGCACGACGTCAGCGAGCGGCTCCAGAAGCGCTACCGCTTCTACTTCTGGGACGAGGCGGCCGGTGACGTCCGCTGGATGTGCTCCTTCGACACCACCGAGGACGACGTGGACGGCTTCCTCGCGGCGCTGAAGGAAGAACTGGCCCGCTAACTCCACAGGTTGCGAATACATATGCGATCGGCCGTAAAGTCATTGACTCGCGGCCGGTCGCATTCGTACGCTCACGCGTCATGGAACTGATCCAGCGCAATCCCCAACTCTCCGCCTACCTCGCGGCGGACGAGGTCATCGACCACGGACACCCGATCGTGCGCGAGACGGCCGCCCGCCTCAAGTCCGGCGCCGCCGACACATACTCATACGCCGAGGCGGCCTACGAGTACGTACGGGACGTGATCCCGCACTCCCAGGACTCCGGCGATCTGCGGGTGACCTGGCGGGCCTCCGACGTCCTGGCGCAGCGCACCGGCATCTGCTGCGCCAAATCGCACGCCCTGGCCGCCCTGCTGCGCGCCGAGGCGATCTCGGCCGCCCTGTGCTATCAGCGGCTCGCCGACGACGACGGCTCCAACCCCCTCGTGCATGGCCTGGTCGCCGTCCGGCTGCCCGGCATGGACGCCTGGGCGCGTCTGGATGCGCGCGGCAACAAGCCCGGGGTCGACGCCCAGTTCTCGCTCGACCCGGAGCGCCTGGCGTGGAAGGCGCGTCCGGAGTTCAGTGAGGTGGACTATCCGGTGCTTTATGATGTACCTCATCCGGCGGTCATGAGCGCGCTCAAGGCTGCGCCCGACCGGCCGTCGCTGTGGCCGATCTATCCGACCGAACTGTGAGGCACCACCGATCATGACGCTCGCACTCACCGTGTCCGACGACGTCGCGGCCCTCGCGCCCGGCTTCACCCATGTCGCCGTCGAGGCGGCCGGACTCGTCAACGCGCCCAGCGACACGGCGAGTTCGGCACTCCTCGACGATGCCGCGCGCCGGCTCACCGAGCGGCTCGGCGGACGCGCCCCGCACGAGGACCCGCACATCATCGCCTGGCGCGAGGCCTACACCGCCTTCGGGTCCAAGCCGAACCGCACCCGCAATTCGGCGGAGGCGCTCGCCAAGCGGGCGCTGGCCGACGGCGGGCTGCCGCGCATCAACCGCCTCGTCGACGTGTACAACGCGATCAGCGTCGCCCACCTCGTCCCGGTGGGCGGCGAGGACACGGATCACATCAAGGGGGCGATGCGGCTGGTGCGGGCGACGGGGCAGGAGCCGTTCCACACGGTCGCGGGCGGCGAGCCGGCCGTCGAGCACCCGGACGCGGGCGAAGTGGTGTGGTGCGACGACGAGGGCGTCACGTGCCGCCGCTGGAACTGGCGCCAGGGAGTGCGGACCCGGCTCACCGAGGAGTCGGTCAACGCGCTCTTCCTGCTGGAGGGCATGGCCCCGCACTGCGACCTCGTGACGGCCGGCGCCGAACTGGCCGAGCTCCTGGAGAAGTTCAGCCCCGGGGCGCGGATCACCGTCCACGCCCCGGCCGGCGGCTTCGTACAGGAGTGACGATTCAGCCCGTTTTCTCCGCGGCCTTCACCTGGTCGGGCGTCGGCGCCGTGCCCCCGAGGTGGGCCGGCACCCACCAGGTGTCGCTCGCGTCCTTCGGGCGTACCGGATAGGCGCGCTGGGCGGCTTCGAGCAGTTCCTGGCAGCGCTCGCGCAGCCGCCGGGTGATGGCGCCGGCGAACTGGTCGGCGGGGGCCTCCACCGGCTCGCCGACGCGGATGGTGACGGGGATGTGGCTGCGCCTGAAGTTGCGCGGCCGGCCCTTCGTCCAGACCCGCTGGGTGCCCCACAGCGCCATCGGGATCAGCGGCACCCCCGCCTCCTGCGCGAGCCTGGCCGCACCCGACTTGAAGCTCTTCAGCGTGAACGACTGCGAGATCGTCGCCTCCGGGAACACACCGATCACCTCACCGGAGCGCAGCGAGGCGAGCGCGTGCTGGTAGGCGTCCTCACCCTGCTTGCGGTCCACCGGGATGTGCTTCATGCCGCGCATCAGCGGGCCGGAGATCTTGTGCCGGAACACCGACTCCTTGGCCATGAACCGCACGAGCCGCTTCTGCGGCAGGGCTGCGAGCCCGGTGAAGATGAAGTCCAGATAGCTGATGTGGTTGCTGACGAGCACCGCCCCGCCCGTGCGCGGGATGTTCTCCGAACCCTGGGTGTCGATCTTCAGGTCGAGCGCCTTGAACATCGTGAGAGCGGCGCCGATGACCGGCCGATAGACGAGTTCTGCCATCTGAGGGGGGACCCTTCGTGTGCCCGGGGAGGGTGCTCCCGGAGATAAGTTACGCAGCCGTAGGTTTTAGGCTTTCGGCAGATGGTGCCCGATACGCGCCGAGCTGGCCAGTCCTGGTGCCGTGCGCAGGGGAGATCCTCGTCACGTCTTCGCAGGTCGCAGCCCGGGGAATCAATCCACGCCAATCCGCGCTGCAACGGTACGGCAGAGCAGGTAGCGGCCGCGTGAGGGCGTGGGCGGCGGCAGTGGCGACGGGAGGGCGGCGTGGTGAGCGAGGGCGGGAACAGGCTCGGCGAGGCCGAGTTGGGGACCGGGCTCGGGGCGCGGGCCACGCTGGTGCAGTTCTCCAGCGCCTTCTGTCAGCCCTGCCGGGCGACCCGGCGCACCCTGGCCGAGGTGGCCGCCATGGTGGACGGCGTCGCGCATGTCGAGATCGACGCCGAGGAGCGGCTCGCCCTCGTCCGGGAACTGGGCATCGTGAGGACACCGACGGTGCTCGTGCTCGACGCGACGGGCCGCATCGTGCGCCGGGCGTCCGGACAGCCCCGGCGGGCGGACGTCATCGCCGCGCTCGGGCAGGCGGTGTGAGGGGTGTGGTGGGGGACGCAGTGAGGGATCTCCCACATTCCGGCGGGCACTTGACTGCGAGCGCCCCCAATCGTCAGTCTGACGATGTGCCGACCGACCTCCTTCTCTATGGACGCGCCCATGTGGACCTCGCCCGCAACGCGAGCGCGCGCTGTCCGGGCTGCTGACCATCCGCAGCCCCTGTCGCACCCACCGCAGAAGGACAATTCCATGACGGCCTCGCCCGAGCTCGGTACCGCCCGGACCGCCTCTGCCGACCTGCTCAAGTCGGTCTTCCGCCAGCACGCCGCGGGTGTCGCGGTGATCACCGCCCAGCGCGGCGGCCGACCCGTCGGATTCACCGCCACCTCCCTCAACTCCGTTGCCGCCGAGCCGCCGTTGATCTCCTTCGGGATCGGCACCGGCTCATCGAGCTGGCCCGTGATCGCCGAGGCCGACCACATCGGCGTGCACATACTCGGCGAGCACCAGCAGGAGCTGGCCGCCACGTTCGCGCGCAGCGGCGCCGACCGGTTCGGCGCCCCGACCCGCTGGCGCACCGGCCCCGAGGGCGTGCCCGTCCTCGACGGCGTACTGGCCTGGCTGGTCTGCGAGGTGGTGGCCCGCGTCCCGGCCGGCGACCACCGCATCGTGCTCGCCCAGGCGGTCGTCGGCGACCCGGCGGGCGGCGGCCGTCCGCTCCTCTACCACCAGGGCCGCTTCAACGCGCTGCGCGACTGAGAGTTCCCCCGCAGAACCGATTACTCAGCGTTGGCAAGGTCACAGTTCAAAGCGCTTGCTTACTGGGGACAAGCTGGGTGTACTGGCGAGTAATATTTCGTTCGGAGCGCCGGTCGCCCCGACCGGAAACCGCCCCATCAGGCGCCTATGCTGCGTGCAACAAGGCAGCCCAGAAATGACGATGCAGTAGGAGAGCCGGCGTGAGCTTGAGGATCGTTGTCTGTGTGAAGTACGTGCCCGACGCCACCGGCGACCGGCACTTCGCCGATGACCTGACCGTCGACCGCGACGACGTCGACGGCCTCCTTTCGGAGCTCGACGAGTACGCGGTCGAGCAGGCACTGCAGATCGCCGACGAGGCGGACGACGCGGAGATCACCGTGCTGACCGTCGGCCCCGAGGACGCCAAGGACGCGCTGCGCAAGGCGCTGTCGATGGGTGCCGACAAGGCCGTCCACGTCGAGGACGACGACCTGCACGGCACCGACGTGATCGGCACCTCGCTGGTCCTTGCCAAGGCCATCGAGAAGACCGGCTACGACCTGGTCATCTGCGGTATGGCGTCCACCGACGGCACCATGGGCGTGCTGCCGGCCCTGCTCGCGGAGCGTCTGGGCGTCCCGCAGGTCACGCTGCTCTCCGAGGTCTCGGTCGAGGGCGGCCCCAACGGAACAGTCAAGGGCCGCCGCGACGGCGACACCGCCTCCGAGCAGCTTGAGGCCTCCCTGCCGGCCGTCGTGTCGGTGACGGACCAGTCGGGCGAGGCCCGTTACCCGTCCTTCAAGGGCATCATGGCCGCCAAGAAGAAGCCGGTCG
Organism: Streptomyces sp. NPDC094147; assembly: GCF_044764265.1. Taxonomy (NCBI): domain Bacteria; kingdom Bacillati; phylum Actinomycetota; class Actinomycetes; order Kitasatosporales; family Streptomycetaceae; genus Streptomyces; species Streptomyces sp. NPDC094147. The sequence continues at coordinate 239,860 of NZ_JBIWHT010000006.1, forward strand.
AGGCGCTGGACCTGGGCGACCTGGATCTCGACGCCGACGAGGTCGGCCTCGCGGGCGCCTGGACCGCGGTCGACTCCGCGACCGAGCGTCCGGCCCGCACCGCGGGCACGATCGTCAAGGACGAGGGCGAGGGCGGCAAGCAGCTGGCCGAGTTCCTCGCGAGCCAGAAGTTCATCTAAGTGCCCGGCCGGTCCGGGAACCTTCCGGGCCGACTCCGCATTTAGGGCTCGCCGAGCCCCTCAACTGCCCGCCGTTTCTTCGCACTTGCAGGAGATTGAAGTCCCATGGCTGAAGTTCTGGTCTACGTCGACCACGTGGACGGTGCCGTCCGCAAGCCCACCCTTGAGCTCTTGACGCTGGCCCGCCGCATCGGCGAGCCGGTCGCCGTCGCGCTCGGCGCGGGCGCCGAGAACACCGCTGCCGCGCTCGCCGAGCACGGCGCGGTCAAGGTCCTCACCGCCGACGCCCCCGAGTTCGCCGACTACCTCGTCGTACCGAAGGTGGACGCGCTCCAGGCCGCGTACGAGGCCGTGTCCCCGGCTGCCGTACTGGTGCCGTCCTCCGCCGAGGGCAAGGAGATCGCGGCCCGCCTCGCGGTCCGCATCGGCTCGGGCATCATCACCGACGCCGTCGACCTGGAGGCCGGCGACGAGGGGCCGGTGGCCACGCAGTCCGCGTTCGCCGCCTCCTTCACCACCAGGTCCCGTGTCTCCAAGGGCACCCCGGTCATCACGGTCAAGCCGAACTCGGCCGCCGTGGAGGCCGCCCCGGCCGCTGGCGCCGTCGAGGCCCTGGCGGTCACCTTCTCCGCGCTGGCCACCGGCACCAAGGTCACCTCGCGCACCCCGCGCGAGTCGACCGGCCGCCCCGAGCTGACCGAGGCCGCGATCGTGGTCTCCGGCGGCCGCGGCGTCAACGGCGCCGAGAACTTCGCGATCATCGAGGCCCTCGCCGACTCCCTCGGCGCGGCCGTCGGCGCCTCGCGCGCCGCGGTGGACGCGGGCTGGTACCCGCACTCCAACCAGGTCGGCCAGACCGGCAAGTCGGTCTCGCCGCAGCTGTACATCGCCAACGGCATCTCCGGCGCCATCCAGCACCGGGCCGGCATGCAGACCTCGAAGACCATCGTGGCCGTCAACAAGGACGCCGAGGCCCCGATCTTCGACCTGGTCGACTACGGCGTCGTCGGCGACCTGTTCCAGGTCGTCCCGCAGCTGACCGAAGAGGTCAACTCCCGCAAGGGCTGACCTGCGTCTTTCGTACGGGCCGGGGGCCGCGTGGTGATCTTCACCGCGCGGCCCCCGGTCGTTTCGGCGGCCCGCTGATAAGCATTGACGCGAACGCGGTGGCCTACTAACTTCACTATGCGGATTAACGATTCCGTGAAGCGGAAAAGTTCGAGTGTGCGGAGGGTGCAGGATGGGTCAGCAGGAGCAGGTGGCAACGAGCCTCGCCGGCGTCGTCAGCGAGGAGATCAGTGCCTCCCTCGTCGCGGTGGACCAGGAGCTCGCCCGCCGTTACCCGGGCGACCCCGGCACCCGCCAGCCCGTGCACACCGTCTACGTACCCGGCGACGTCTTCGACGCGGGCACCATCCGCTCCTGGGGCGACCAGGCGCTGGCCGCCCTCGACGAGCACGCTCCGGACGCCGCCACCTTCGCCAAGGTCCTCGGCATCGCCGACGAACTCGCGCGGCCCGTGTACGACCGCGTCCGCGCCAAGCTGCGGCGCGAGCCCGTCGAAGACCTCCGCGTCGACTTCGAGGACGGCTACGGCCCGCGCCCCGACGCCGAGGAGGACGCCGACGCCGCCCGCGCGGCCCGCCTCATCGCCGAGGCGTTCCGGAACGGCACGGCCGCCCCGTACATGGGCATCCGCATGAAGTGCATGGAAGCCGCCGTCCGCGACCGCGGCATCCGCACCACGGACATCTTCCTCACCACCCTGATGCGGCACGGCGGCCTCCCCGAGGGCCTCGTGCTCACCCTGCCGAAGGTCACCTACCCCGAGCAGGTCACCGCCTTCGTACGGCTGCTCAGCGCCTTCGAGAAGGTGCACAGCCTGCCCGAGGGGCGGCTCGGCTTCGAGATCCAGATCGAGACCAGCCAGTCCATCCTGGCGGCCGACGGCACCGCCGCCGTGGCGAAGATGATCGGCGCCGCCCAGGGCCGCGCCACCGGACTGCACTACGGCACCTTCGACTACAGCGCCTGCGTCGGCGTCTCCGCCGCCTACCAGGCCAGCGACCACCCCGCCGCCGACCACGCCAAGGCCGTCATGCAGGTCGCCGCCGCCGGCACCGGCGTACGCGTCTCGGACGGCTCGACCAACGTGCTCCCCATCGGCTCCACCGAGCACGTCCACGAGGCCTGGCGCCTGCACTACGGGCTCACCCGCCGCGCCCTGGCCCGCGCCTACTACCAGGGCTGGGACATGCACCCCGGCCACCTGCCGACCCGTTACGCGGCCGTGTACGCCTTCTATCGCGAGGGCCTGGAGCAGGCCGCCGGACGCCTCGCCGCGTACGTCGCCAAGACCGAGGGCGACGTCATGGACGAGCCCGCCACCGCCAAGGCGCTCAGCGGCTATCTGCTGCGCGGCCTGGACTGCGGCGCCCTCGACAGCGCCGAAGTGGCCGGCCTGACCGGCCTGACCCGCGTCGACCTCGACGCCTTCGCCTCGCCCCGCCGCGGCACCCTGACCGTCACCGCCCCGTAGCGGGACCGGGGCGCCACGGCCCGAGGCACTGTCACTGCCGCCCCGTACTCTGTACGCGACCACAATCGCCGCAGGGGAACGGGGCATCGGTGTCTACGGGGGAGAGCCAACTGCTCGCGGGCAGATACCGGGTCGTCGCACAGCTCGGCCGCGGCGGCATGGGCGTCGTGTGGCGCGCCCACGACGAGGTGCTCGGCCGCGATGTCGCCGTCAAGGAACTGCGCGCCTACACGGACGCGTCGGCGCCCGAACTGGGCGATCTGCGGCTGCGGATGCAGCGCGAGGCGCGCGCCGCCGCCCAGGTGCGCCATCCCGGAGTGGTCGCCGTCCATGACGTCGCCGAGCACGAGGGCCGCCCGGTCATCGTCATGGAACTCGTCGAGGGCCCCTCGCTGGACGACGTACTGCGCGAACGGGGCGTCCTGGAGCCGCGCGAGGCCGCCGCGATCGGCGCGAAGGTGCTCGAAGCGCTGGCCGCCGCGCACCGGGCGGGCGTGCTGCACCGCGATGTGAAGCCGGGCAACGTGCTGCTCGACGCCTCGGGCCGGGTGGTCCTCACCGACTTCGGCATCGCCGCGATGGACGACCCGGCCGACGGTTCGCAGACCCGTCTCACCCGCAGTGGCGAAATCGTCGGCTCGCTCGACTACTTGGCGCCCGAGCGCGCCCAGGGACAGGAGCCGGGCCCCGCGTCCGACATCTGGGCGCTGGGCGCCACGCTGTACGCGGCCGTCGAAGGCGCCGCCCCCTTCCGCCGCACCTCCACCTGGTCCACCCTCAACGCCATCGTGGTCGAGCCGCTCCCCGAGGCGCGCCGGGCCGGGCCGCTCGGCCCCGTACTGCTGCGCCTGATGGACAAGGACCCGGCCCGGCGACCCGACGCGGAGACGGCGGCCCGGCTGCTCACCGAGGCCGCCGCCGCGGAAGCCACCGGTCCGACGGCGGTCCGGGCCGCCCCGCCGCCAGCCGCTCCGCCGCGCACGGCGACCGTGCGTGATGCGCTGCCGCACCGGCCCGAGGGATTCGGCCCGGTGGTCACCCGCGTTCCCGAGCCCGAGCCGCCAACGGCCGCCGGGCGGAGCCGCGGCAGGGCCCTGGTGGCCGCGGGGGTCGCGGCCGTGGTGCTCATCGGCGGCGGGGTCGCCTACGCGCTGGTCGACCGTACGGATTCGGCCGGCGGGCAGCGGGCCGCGGGAGCGGCGAACAGCGCGGTCCCGGGCGCCGCGGACGATCAGGGGGAGTCCGCGAAGCTCGGCACGGGCAGCCCGTCCGCGCGGGACACGCACGGCTCGCCATCGTCTTCGTCCGTCTCCTCGCCGAGCCCGAGCGCGGCGAAGCCCGGCGGGAAGGACGACGGCGCGAAGGGCGGCGTCGGCAAGCCACCCGATCCGCGGAAATCCCCGAGCGCGCCCAGCGGCGGCGGTCCGGGCGGCGCCCAGCCCCCGTCCGGGAGCTGCCGGCCCATAGCCGGCGGCAAGTCCGACTGCCAGGTGTGGCGCACCGCGACGTCCTACCGGCACGACGGCGGCGAGGCGGGCGTGCTCAAGGCGGGCACCAACTACTTCTACTGCCAGACCGACCTGGGACGCCGCGAGACGTACGGGAAGTGGACCAACACCTGGTGGGCCAGGACCGACGACGACAGCGGCAACACCAATGTCTACGTCAGCGTCGTCTACCTCAAGGGCGGCGCGAACGATGAGCCGGTTTTGGGCTTGAAGGTCTGCTGACCGCGCGCTACGCCCCGGCCGGCGGCGGAATCTCGCCGGAGCCGCGCTCGATCAGCACGGTGGGCAGCTCGACGCGCGCGGGTGCCTCCTCCGCGCCGTCGAGACGGTGGAAGAGACGCTCGGCCGCCGTGCGGCCCAGCGTGGCGGCGTCCTGCGAGATGACCGTGATGCCGAGCAGATCGGCGAGTTCGATGTCGTCGAAGCCGACCAGCGCGACCGGGTGTTCGCGGCCCGCGAGAACGCGCACCGCCGTGACCGTCACCCGGTTGTTCCCGGCGAACACCGCGGTGACCGGCTCGGGGCCCGATAGCATCGACTCGGCGGCCTCGCGCACGCGCTCCGGGTCGGTGGAGCCCAGCGACACCCAGGAGTCGTCGACCGGCAGAGCGGCCTCTTCCATCGCCGCGCGGTAGCCCCGCAGCCGCTCGATCGCCGTGTGGATGCGCGGCTGGTCGCCGATGAAGCCGATCCTGCGGTGGCCGTGCGCGATCAGATGTGCCACGCCCGCGCGGGCGCCTCCGAAGCTGTCCGAGAGGACCACGTCCGCGTCGATCTGCCCGGCCGGACGGTCCACGAACACCGTCGCCACACCCGCCTTTATCTCGGGTTCGAGATAGCGGTGGTCGGATCCGGCGGGGATCACGATCAGCCCGTCCACCCGGCGGGCACAGAACGCGAGGACCAACTCCTGCTCACGATCGGGGTCTTCGGCACTGGACCCGTTGATGAGCAGCGCCCCGTGCTCCCGCGCCACCTCCTCCACGGCCCGGCTGAGCGGCCCGTAGAACGGGTCGGCGAGGTCTTCGAGGACCAGGCCGATCGACGCGGTACGGCCCTTGCGCAGCACCCGCGCACTGTCATTGCGGCGGAAGCCGAGCGCCTCGATGGCCTCCTGCACCCGCCGCTCGGTATCCGGGGTCACCCCGGGCTCGCCGTTGACGACCCGGGACACCGTTTTGAGGCCGACACCGGCGCGCGTGGCGACATCCTTCATCGTCGGACGGTTGCCGTAGCGGGGCTCGTGGTGGCGGGCGTTCTCGGCCACAGTGCGCTGTCCTGTCGTCGTCGGGGGCCGTCCGGCGCGGTCGGGTGCCATAACGGTCTGTGTGGCGTCGAGCATAGGCCCTGGACAACGTTGTCACATGCATGGAGACTCTCATCTTGACCTGCCGTTACCCGTCCTCACCAGGAGATCCGACCTCGATGCACACCGACCTCGTCGCCGCGCTCGACATCGGCGGTACCAAGATCGCCGGAGCCCTGGTGGATGCCGAAGGCCGGCTTCTCGTCCGGGCGCAGCGGCCGACACCCGCCCATGAGGACGGCGACACGGTGATGCGCACGGCCGAGGCGGTCGTCGCCGAGCTGACCGCCTCCCCGCTGTGGGAGCGTACGAGCGCGGTCGGCATCGGCAGCGCCGGGCCGGTGGACGCCGCGGCAGGCACGGTCAGCCCCGTCAACATCCCCGGCTGGCGCGGGTTTCCGCTGGTCGAGCGGGTGCGCGCGGCGACCGGCGGGCTCGACGTCGCACTCGTCGGCGACGGCGTCGCGATGACCGCCGCCGAACACTGGCTCGGCGCGGCCCGCGGCTACGACAACGCCCTGTGCATGGTCGTCTCGACCGGCGTCGGCGGCGGTCTCGTCCTCGGCGGCAAACTGCACCCCGGCCCCACCGGCAACGCGGGCCACATCGGCCACATCAGCGTCGACCTCGACGGCGACGCCTGCCCGTGCGGTGCGCGCGGCTGCGTGGAACGGATCGCCAGCGGCCCGAACATCGCCCGCCGCGCCCTGGACAACGGCTGGCGGCCGGGTGCCGACGGCGACACCTCGGCCGCCGCCGTCGCCACGGCCGCCCGAGCCGGCGATCCGGTCGCCGTCGCCTCCTTCGAGCGCGCGGCGCGGGCGCTGGCCGCCGGCATCGCCGCGACCGCGACGCTCGTCGAGATCGAGATCGCGGTCATCGGCGGGGGAGTGGCAGGCGCGGGCGACGTACTGTTCGCCCCCCTGCGCCGTGCCCTGCGCGACTACGCCACGCTCTCCTTCGTCCAGCGGCTCACCGTCGCGCCCGCCCTGACCGGGACGGACGCGGGGCTGGTGGGCGCGGCGGCGGCCGCTTCGGTACGGCTGGTGGGGGAAGCGGCGTTGATCAAGTGACGGTCAGCGTCCGATAGTTGTCAGCCGTCAGCAAACCACCCGCGCATCCCCCCAGTCCGCATGGTCCGAGTCCACCCCGTCCCCGCCGTCCGTGACGACGAGGTGGACGGTCTTCGCGCCGGTGATGTTCGCGGAGAGCGGCTGCGCCGGCATCGGGTTGGTCAGGACACCGGTGGACGCGAGCCTGTGGCCGTCGGCCCAGATCTCGAAGGTCACCGTCCCCTTGCCACCCGTCTCGTCGTCCACGCCGACCATCGCGGAGACCGATGAGCAGCTTCCGCCCGTGTAGTAGGCGATGTCGCTCGCCGCATGGGCGCCGAGCCCCTTGGCGTACACCGTGCCGTCGATCGTGATCGGACCGCCGTCGCCGGCCGCGGCCTCGCCGTTGCTGGTGTCCCGCTCCACCGGGCCCCAGCCGTTGACCGCCGAGATCCAGGGCAGATCGCTCAGGTACGAGGTCCCGGCGGGCGGCCGCGCCACGACCTGCGCCTGGACGGGCAGGGACTGCGTGATGCGGCCGCCCCCGGCGGGTGCGCGGTACGAGGAGGTCAGCGTCAGGTCGTACGCGCCGATCGGCGTGCCCGCCGGAGCCGTCAGCTCCCAGGTCGTCGTGAGGGACCTGCCCGTCGGGAGGGCCGGTGACGACGTGGGCGACAGCGCCCTGATGCCCCAGCCCGCGGGCCCGGTGAGCGCGGTGTCGGTGGACAGGGCCGGGGTGCGGCCGAGGTCGGTGACCGTGGTCGTCAGCCGGGCCGGCTTGCCCGACTCCACCAACGGGCCGCCGTCCAGGCCGGTTTCGACCACCGGCGGATACTGCGCCCAGGCGCGGTCGGGAGCGATCCGCAGCAAAGCCGTGCCGTGCGCCGGGACGGTCGCGGCGACCGTGCCCGCCGTGTTGTACGTCCGGTGCTGCCACAGATCGCGCTGGGTGTACGCGGCGGCCTGCGGCAGTCCGAGGGCCTTGGCCGTCGTCGCGATCCGCTGCGGGCTGCCCGTCTCGTTGAACAGGGCGACGGCCCGGCTGCCGTCCTTCATCTCCTTGGCGACCACCCACCGCCCGCCGGCGGAGGAGAGCACCGTGCCCTGCTTGCCGAGCGGGTCCTGGTCGACGGCGATGACCTCCTTGTTGGAGAGGATCTCGTAGGTCGCCGGGGTCGCCTTGCGCAGGTCGGAGCCGATCAGCAGCGGCGCCGCCATGATCGACCACATCGAGAAGTGGCTGCGGTACTCGGTGTCCGTCATCCCGCCGTTGCCCACTTCGAGCATGTCGGGGTCGTTCCAGTGGCCGGGCCCGGCGGCCGCCGCCAGCGGCAGGTTCTGCTTCAGGATCGACAGCATGCTGCCCCAGCTGTCGCTGATGTCGCCCGTGGTGCGCCACTGGTTGCCGACGCCGGAAGCCCACTCCCAGGGCTTGTTCTCGCCCCATTCGCAGAGGCTGTAGACGATGGGGCGGCCGGTCGCCTTCAGCGCGTCTCGCATCGTGGTGTAGCGGAGTTTGGCGTCGACGCCCAGGTTGTTGCAGTTGTCGTACTTGAGGTAGTCGACTCCCCAGTCCGCGAACTGCCGTGCGTCGCTGTACTCGTGGCCGAGCCCACCGGGGAACCCGGCGCTGTTGCACGTCTTGGTACCCGCGCTCGTGTAGATGCCGAACTTCAGCCCCTTGGAGTGGACGTAATCGGCAACCGCCTTGATTCCGTGGGGGAATCGGACCGGGTCGGGGACGAGCTTGCCCTGCGCGTCGCGCTGCGGAAGCGCCCAGCAGTCGTCCAGGTTGACGTACTGGTAGCCCGCTGCCTTGAGGCCCTTCGCGATGAACAGGTCGGCGATGCCCTCGACCATCGTCTCGTTGAACTCGGCGCGGCAATGGGTGGAGTTCCAGTTGTTGAAACCCATCGGCGGGGTGAGCGCGAGCCCGTTGCCGAGCCGCGGGGCGGCCGGTGCGGGATCCGCCGCGGCGGCCGGAGCGGCGAGCCCCGCCGTACAGAGCAGGCCGGCGGCCAGCGCTCCGACGACTCTGCCGCGTCTTTGATGGGTGGTACGGGTGGGAAGGTGACGCATCGTTACGTTCCTCCGTGCTCGTACGAGGTAGGACGTCTTCATGCCCCTGTCAGTCGCCTGTGAGCGACGAGCGTTTACGGTAGGGCTTGTTGAACTATGTTGGAAGAGATGCGGTAACGGTTGCTCGGCTTTGCGTCAAAACCCTTGACGACATCCTGACTTGGGGGTGTGATCCAAGCCTCGCGTTTGGTTGTGTTGGGTTGCACCCTGGAGGAGGGGGACATGGCGCAGTCATCGTTCAACGGTCCCGTCGCGCCGAGTAGCGTGACAGGACATCGGATGTCCCGGCGGAATCTTCTGCGTGGTGCGGCGATCGGTGCCGGGGCGGTCGCGCTGCCCTCGCTGCTCTCGGCGTGCAGCAGCGGGCCCGGCGGGGACACCAAGACGATTCGATTGGGTTCGAACTCCTCGGACGCCGTCCCCAAGAAGGCGTTCGCCGACGCGTTCGCGGCCTACGAGAAGCAGTCCAAGGAAGGCCGCAAGATCAAGGTCAACACCGTTGACCACAACACCTTCCAGGAGAACATCAACCGCTATCTCCAGGGCAAGCCGGACGACGTCTTCATGTGGTTCGCGGGCTACCGCATGCAGTTCTTCGCGCAGAAGGGTCTGCTGTACGACATCAGCGACCTCTGGCAGGGCTTCCAGGGCTTCTCCGACGCGCTGAAGGCGCAGTCGACCGGCGCGGACGGCAAGCAGTACTTCGTGCCGTACTACTACTACCCGTGGGCGGTCTTCCACCGCGCGAGCCTCTTCACGGAGCGCGGGTACACGGCGCCCAAGACGCTCGACCAGTACATAGAGCTCGCCCGGCAGATGCAGAAGGACAAGCTCGATCCCATCGCGTTCTGCGACAAGGACGGCTGGCCCGCCATGGGCACCTTCGACTACCTCAACATGCGCACCAATGGCTACGACTTCCACAAGAGCCTGATGGCCGGCAAGGAGGCGTGGACCGACAAGCGGGTCAAGGACGTCTTCGACACCTGGCGCAGAATCCTTCCGTACTGCCAGAAGGGCGCCAACGGGCGCACCTGGCAGGAGTCCGCGCAGAGCCTCCAGAAGAAGCAGTCGGGCATGGCGGTCTTCGGAATGCCGCACGTGGGACAGCAGTTCCCCGAGGCCGAGCGGGACGACATCGCGTTCTTCCCGTTCCCGGAGATCAACCCGCAGTACGGACAGGACGCGGTCGAGGCCCCCATCGACGGCTTCCTCCTCGCGAAGAACTCCAAGACGCTGAAGAACAAGCAGGCCATGGCCAGCGCCAAGGACCTGCTCACCTGGCTGGCCACGCCCAAGGCCGAGGACACCTACCTCGCGGGCGACCCGAACAACATCGCGGTCAGCAGCGGGGCGGACACCTCGAAGTACAGCTCGCTGCAGAAGAAGGCGGTCGAGCTGGTCTCCGGCGCCAAGCAGATCTCGCAGTTCCTGGACCGCGACACCCGCCCCGACTTCGCCTCCACGGTGATGATCCCGGCCATCCAGAAGTTCATCGGCAACCCGAACGACGTCGACGGCCTCGTCAACGACATCGAGCGGCAGAAGAAGACCATCTTCGCCTCCGAAGGCTGACGGTCGCCCGCTCCCAACCGACCGACGCCCGTTTCGACTTGGAGTACTCAGCCGTGGCGCTCACCACCGCGCGGCGCACCGGACGACGGGGTCCCAGGCGGTTCACCGCCCGCGACCTCGTCGTCCTCGGCGTGCTGCTTGGCATACCCGTCCTGCTCGACATCGCCATCGTGTGGGGGCCGACCCTCGCCTCCGTCGTCCTGTCCTTCACCAGCTGGGACGGCATCGGCGACCTCAAATGGGTCGGCACGCAGAACTACACCGACCTCTTCACCAACTACCCGCCGTTCTGGCCGGCGGTCCGGCACAACCTGATGTGGCTGGCCGTCCTGGGCTTCGTGGCCACGCCGTTCGGGCTGCTGCTCGCCGTCCTCATCGACAAGGGCGTACGGTTCAGCCGCTTCTACCAGTCGACGCTGTACATGCCGGTCGTCCTGTCGCTCGCCGTCGTCGGCTTCATCGCCCAGCTCGTCTTCTCCCGCGACCAGGGAGCGCTCAACGCCCTCCTCGGCAACCAGGACAACCCGACCGACTGGCTCGGCGACCCGAACCTCAACATCTGGATGATCCTGCTGGCCGCGGCCTGGCGGCACACGGGCTACGTGATGATCCTCTACCTCGCCGGGCTCAAAGCCGTCGACCCCTCCCTCAAGGAGGCCGCCGCCATCGACGGCGCGACCGAGCGCCAGACCTTTTTCCGGGTCGTCTTCCCGACCCTGCGCCCGGTCAACGTCATCGTCGGCGTCATCACGGTCATCGAATCGCTGCGCGCCTTCGACATCGTGTACGCCGTCAACCACGGCCGCAACGGCCTCGAAGTGCTCTCGGTGCTCGTCACCGACAACATCATCGGCGAGGCCAGCCGCATCGGCTTCGGCTCGGCGATCGCCGTGGTGCTGCTGACCGTCTCCCTCGGGTTCGTCATCACGTACCTGGTGCAGGAGATCCGAGGGGAGAAGAACCGATGACCACCAGCACCGCGCCCGCCCCCACGGCCACCGCCCCGGCGACGGCACCGGCAGCCCGACGGCGCCGGGTGCGCCCGGGACGCGTCGGCGTGCACGCCTTCCTCCTGACGGTCTCGCTCGCCTTCCTCGCACCGCTGCTGCTCGCGGTGTACGCGTCGCTGCGCCCCTACGACGAGACGTCGAAGTACGGCTACTTCTCGCTCCCCAGACACCTCTCCTTCGACTACTACCAACAGGCCTTCACCGACTCGGGCATGACGAAGTACTTCGTCAACACCCTGATCATCGCGGTGCCCGGCGTACTCCTCGTCCTCTTCTTCGCCTCGTTCGTGGCCTTCGCCGTCTCGCGGCTGAAACTCCGGGGCGGAATCGTCCTGTTGATGCTGTTCACGGCCGGCAACCTGCTGCCCCAGCAGGTGATCGTGACTCCGCTGTACGTCGTCTTCAACCGCATCCCGCTGCCGTACTGGATGTCCGACTCGATGACGATGTTCGACTCGTACTGGGCGGTCATCGCCGTCCAGGTCGGCTTCCAGATCGGCTTCTGCGTCTTCGTCCTCGCCAACTTCATGCGCACCCTGCCGCAGGAGATCCTGGAGGCGGCGATCGTCGACGGAGCCGGGGTGTGGACCCAGTACTGGCGCATCACCCTGCCCCTGTGCCGCCCGGCCCTCGCGGCCCTGGCGACCCTCCAATTCACCTGGATGTACAACGACTTCCTGTGGGCGCTGGTCTTCATGTCCGACGGCGACAAGCTCCCGATCACCTCGGCGCTGAACAACCTGCGCGGCCAATTCTTCACGGACTACAACCTGCTGGCAGCGGGCTCCGTGATCGTCGCGCTCCCGACGCTGATCGTGTTCCTGCTCCTGCAACGGCACTTCATCGCGGGGCTCACGCTGGGGTCCAGCAAGGGGTGAGGCGGGTGGGCGGGGTCCGGGGCCGCCGGGCCCCCGGTCCGCGTCCCGGATCAAAAATGCCTCGCTCCCGCCGTCAACACAGGTCAAGCTGCTTGCGACAGCACACTTCCCTGGAGCAGCAGTGATCGACCTCGACCGTCTCGTCCCGCCCGCCGGCCTCGCCGCAGCCATCGACGCCGGGCACGTCGTCCGCAAGGCGCACCCCGAACTGCCGCTGTCGATCTACTCGTACACGAGGTCGTGTCAGTACGAACAGGCGTGGACCGAGGTCACCACGCGCTGCCGCGGTCTGGTGGTCGACGACACGAGCGGCATGGTCGTCGCGCACTGCCTGCCCAAGTTCTTCAACGTCGGCGAGCACACCCACGGCCGCCCCTACGCGCGCCCGCTGCCCGACGAGCCGTTCGAGGTGTACGACAAGGTCGACGGATCGCTCGGCATCGCCTTCCACTACGAGGGCCGCTGGCGGGTCGCCTCCCGGGGCTCGTTCACCTCCGAACAGGCCACCTGGGCCACCGCGTGGCTCGACGGACGGGACACGGCTACCCTGCGCCCCGGCGTCACCTACCTCGCGGAGATCCTCTACCCCGAGAACCGGATCGTCGTCGACTACGGCGGCCGGCGCGACCTGGTGCTGCTCGCCGCGTACGACTCCGCGGGCCGGGAGATCGAGCTGTCCCGCGCCGCCGACGACTGGGCGCCGGTCGGATCCGTGGCCCGTACGTGGCCCGCGATGCCGCTCGCCGAACTCCTCGAACGCGCCGGGGCCAACATCCACGCCGACGGCCGGACGGCCACCGGCACCGACGCCGAGGGCTATGTCATCCGGTACGCCTCCGGACTGCGGGTCAAGGCGAAGATCAGCGAGTACGTGCGGCTGCACAAGGTGCTGACCGGCATCACCGAGCGCGACGTCTGGCGGTTCCTCGGCATCCGCCGATTCGCCGGACAGGACCCCAAGCGGGTCGCCCAGGTGCTGGGCTGCCGGCCGGAGGAGATCGCGGAACTCACCGCGGACGGCGCGGATCCGCTGGAAGCTATGCTTCAGCAGGTCCCCGACGAGTTCGACACCTGGGTCCGGGCCGTGTCGGCGCGCCTCGAAGGGCAGGCCGCCGAACTGGCCGCTCTCGCCGAGGAGCGCTTTCGCGAGATCGCCCATCTCGCCGCGGACCGCGGCGCGTTCGCCCGCGCCGCCCAGCAGATCCGGGAGCGCACCGTACGCGCGGCCGTCTTCCAGCTGCTCGACGGCCGCGACCTCGGCCCGATGATCTGGCGGACCGTCAAGCCCACGGCCGCCGACCCGTTCAAGAACGACGAAGAAAGCTGAACCCCGCCATGCCCACCGTGCACGTCATGACCGGACTGCCCGCCTCCGGCAAGACCACCGCCGCCCGCGAGATCGTCGCGGCCTCCGGCGGCCAGTGCCGCCGCGTCAACCTCGACGATCTGCGCTCCATGCTCGACAACCCCGGCGCCGAGGGCGTCCGTTCGCACACCGCCGAGCAGGCCGTGCTCGCCGTCCAGGACGCGACGGTGCGGGAGATACTCGCCGCGGGCTTCGACGTGGTGGTCGACAACACGCATCTCACCGCGCGCATCCCCAAGCGGCTCAAGGCCGCCGTCGCCGGGCAGGCGCGGTTCGTCGTGCACGACTTCACCGGGGTGCCGCTCGACGAATGCCTGCGACGCGACGCGGCCCGCGCGAACCCGGTCGGCGAGGACGTCATCCGCCTCCTGGCCGACAAGCACGCCAAGGCCGTACGCAACGGATGGCGCCTCACCGACGCCTGGATGAACGACGCCGTCGGCCTGTCGGCCGTCGAGCCCTACACCGCCGACGAGACCCTGCCCACCGCGGTGATGTGCGACATCGACGGCACCCTCGCCATCAACCTGAACCGCAACCCGTACGACTTCTCGCGCTGCGAGCAGGACGGGCTGAACGGTTCGGTGCGCGACGCGCTGCTCGCCTTCCGGCGCACGCACGGCGACCGGATCGTGCTGCTGTCGGGCCGGGGCGAGGAGTTCCGGCCGCAGACCGAGGCCTGGCTCGCCGCCCATGAGGTGCCGTACGACGAACTGTGGATGCGGGCGGCCGGTGACGGGCGGCGGGACGACATCGTGAAGGCCGAGCTGTTCGACGCGCACGTCCGCCACCGGTTCCACGTGCGCGTCAGCCTGGACGACCGCGACCGGGTGGTCGCCGTGTGGCGCCGTATCGGCCTGCCCACCTGGCAGGTCAACTACGGGGACTTCTGAGCGTTCCGGCCGGTCCTCAGGCCGCGTCGTGGAAGACCAGGCCGAGCGTGCGCCGGTGTCCGGAGCGCACGGTGCTGACGCCGTGCCGCACCGGCGCCGCCGACCAGCCGCGCCGGGACGCCACCGGCCGGTCCCGGGTGGTGAAGATCAGCCCGTGTCCCTGGGGGAGCAGGGTCGCGGTGCCCCTCGACTGGGCCCGCGGCCGCTGCTCGACCAGCAGGAACTCGCCGCCGCGGTAGTCGGTGCCGGGCACGTCGAGGCCGATGACGACCTGGAGCGGGAAGACCGCCTCGCCGAACAGGTCACGATGCAGGGCGTTCCAGTCGCCTCGGCCGTACCGCAGCAGGATCTGCGCGGACTTGTCCTGCCCGGCCTCGTGGCACCTGGCCAGCCACTCCTCAAGGGTGTCGGGCCAGGGCGCCGGCCGCCCCAGCTTCGCCGCCCAGTCGCGGGCGACGGGCAGCAGCAAGGGATAGAAAGCCGCCCGCAGTTCACGCACCAGGTCCGGCAGCGGCTCTGCGAAATAGCGGTACTGCCCGGCCCCGAAGCGGTAGCGGGCCATGTCGACCGTCGCGCGGAACCGCGTCGTCCGGTCGTACGTCCCGGCCAGTGACCGGCACTGCGCCGCGGTGAGGAGCCGATGGGTCGGCGCGCAGCCGTACGCGTGGAGCTCCTCGGTGATGGCCTGCCAGTTCCCCGCGCTCACGCGGTCGGCCGTGCCGGTGCTGGACATGGGGTCCCTCCGATGTGCGGGGCGGAGCACGCGGCTCCGCCCGGATGGTGCCTCACATCGAGAGTGATCCCTCACCGCCCCGCCCACCGGCGGAAATCGGACATCGCGCTGAGCGTCCGGCGGGGCCGGGCGGGCCGGGCGTCAGCCGACCGGTTCCTGGCGCGGGCGGGTGACGACGACCAGGAACGCGTCGGACTCCAGGTCCATCACGACCTCGGCCGCCACGCCCTCGTCCCTGCGGTCCCGCGCGAACTCCTCGGCAGGCCAGTGGCCGCGCGGGCCACCCGCGGGAAATCGTTCCAGTACCGTACGACGCATTGTCGTCGCACCCCCTTGTGTCTCTTGTGGCACTCGCACAACGACGCCGGCGCCGCCCGCGTTACGGGCCCCCGTGCCCGGTGCTCACTCGGACAGACGCGGTACGGGGCCCGGCGGTGGCGCTCGACAAGCAACAGCCCGGCCACAGTTGTGTGCGTGATCGGAAGGGGGGCTCAGCCGGGCGCGGGTTTCCGTGGCAGGGTGTTGCGGGCAGTCCACTGGGGGCTACCGAAGAGGGGGAACCGTGATTGTCTGGGTCAACGGCGCGTTCGGCGCGGGCAAGACGAGCACCGCGCGCGAGCTGATCGACCTGATCCCGAACAGCACGTTCTACGACCCCGAGGTGATCGGCGGGGCGCTGCGGCATCTGCTGCCGCAGAAACTCCTTGCGCAGGTGACCGACTACCAGGACCTGCCGATCTGGCGGCGTCTGGTGGTGGACGGCGCCGCCGCGCTGCTCGCCGAGGTCGGCGGCGTGCTCGTGGTGCCGATGACACTGCTGCGGCAGGAGTACCGGGACGAGATCTTCGGCGGGCTCGCGGCCCGTCGCACGCCGGTGCACCATGTCCTCCTGACCCAGGAGGAAACGATCCTGCGGGCGCGGATAGCGGCCCGGGTGGAGTTCCCCGACGACCCCGAGGCCGACGACCAGCGGGTCCGCAAGTGGGCGTACGAGCACATCGAGCCCTTCCGGCGGGCGCTGGGCTGGCTCGCCGACGACGCGTACGCCGTCGACAACGGCGGCCTCACCCCGCGCGAGACCGCCGGGCGAATAGCCGACGCGGTCCGCTCCGGAGCGGCCCGCGCCTGCGAGATCGTGCAGACCCCCGAGCCCACCGCCGAGACGCTCGCCGCCGGGGTGCTGCTCTTCGACGACCAGGACCGGGTGCTCCTGGTCGACCCCACCTACAAACCGGGCTGGGAGTTCCCCGGCGGCATCGTCGAGCGCGGCGAGGCCCCGGCCAGGGCCGGCATCCGCGAGGTCGAGGAGGAGCTCGGGGTCCGACTCGGCCGCGTACCGAGGCTGTTGGTGGTCGACTGGGAGCCGCCGCGGCCGCCCGGATTCGGCGGCCTGCGGCTGCTCTTCGACGGCGGCCGGCTCGACAGCGCGAACGCCGGGCAGGTGCTGCTGCCCGGCTCCGAGCTGCGCGGCTGGCGCTTCGTCAGCGAGCAGGAGGCGGCCGGACTGCTGCCGCCCGCCCGCTTCGAGCGGCTGCGCTGGGCGCTGCGGGCCCGGGAGCGGTCAACCGTGCTCAACCTGGAGGCCGGAGTCCCGGTCGGCTGAGGCCTTCATGACGGCCGCCGCGTCCTTGGTCAGCGGGTCGCCGTGCCCGAAACAGACGGTGTCCGCGGCGAGCCCGGCCAGGCGCCGGAACGAGGCGAGCGCCCGCTCCCGGTCGGTGTTGAACACGCCGACCATCACCTGGCCGACCCCGGCCACGCTGTCACCGGTGAACAGCACGCCATGGCGCGGCAGATGGACCGAGATCGAGCCGTCGGTGTGGCCGGGGGAGTGCACCACCACCGCGCCGCCCCCGAAGTCCAGCACGTCCCCGTCGCCGACCTCGCGGTCCACCCGGGTCGACGGTGCCTTCGGTACCGTCAACGCGTGCTCGTACAGCGGGAGTTCCCAGTCGAGCAGCACCGGCTCCGGCGTCGGCAGCTCGCCCCGGATCACCGGGGCGTCAAGCCGGTGCGCGACGACCTCGGCGCCGTAGCGTGCGGAGAGCTCCCCGGCCGCGCCGAAGTGGTCGCGATGGCAGTGCGTGATCACGATCCGGCGGATCGCGGCCGGGTCGAGCCCGAGTCCGCGCACCGCCTCCTCGATGGGTGCCGCCGCGTTCACGTCCCCCGCGTCGATGAGCGTCAACTCGTCCTCGTCGCGCCACAGATACGCCTGGCCGATGGGGAACCGGAACATGTGCAGTCGAGGGAGGACTTGTACGAGATCCATGGGGCGAACGTACGTCGGTGACCCCGCTCGCCGCATGGATCTACGCTCTGCGCGATGTCCGCCGAGCGCTTAACCCCGCTTCGACTCGGCGTAGTTGACCAGGAAGTGCGCCTCGGCGACCGAGAGGCGCTCCAGCTCCTCGGGCGACACGCTCTCGTTCACCGCGTGGATCTGCGCCTCCGGCTCGCTCAGCCCGATCAGCAGGATCTCCGCCTGCGGGTACAGCGCCGCGAGGGTGTTGCACAGCGGGATCGATCCGCCCATGCCGGAGGACTGCATCCGCTCGCCCGGGTAGGCGACGGCCATCGCCTCGGCCATCGAGGTGTACGCCGGGCTGTTGATGTCCGCGCGGAACGGCTGGCCCTGGCCGACCTGTTCGAAGGAGACCCGGGCGTTCCACGGGACGTGCTTCTCGATGTGCGCGTACAGCAGCTTGGTCGCCTCGGCGGCGTCCTGGCCGGGCGGCACCCGCAGGCTGATCTGGGCGCGGGCGCTCGCCGGGATGGACGGCGTGGCACCGGCCACCGGGTGGCAGTCGATGCCGATGACGGTGACGGCCGGGCGGGCCCAGATGCGGTCGGCGACAGTGCCGGTGCCCGGCAGCGACACACCGTCGATGACCTTGGCGTCCTGGCGGAACTCGGCCTCCGGGTACTGCAGACCGTCCCACTCGGAGTCCGCGGCGAGACCCTCGATCACCGTCTGGCCGTGCTCGTCGCGCAGCGAGTCGAGCACGCGGATGAGCGCGGCCAGCGCGTCCGGCGCGGCACCGCCGAACTGACCCGAGTGCAGGTTGCCCTCAAGGGTGTCGATCCGCACGCGGATCATGGTCATGCCACGCAGCGTCGCCGTCACCGTGGGCAGGCCGACCCGGAAGTTGCCGGTGTCGCCGATGACGATGGCGTCGGCCGTCAGCAGTTCGGGGTGCGCCTCGGCGTACTGCTCCAGACCGCCGGTGCCCTGTTCCTCCGAGCCCTCCACGATCACCTTCACGGAGACCGGGACGCCGCCGTTCGCCTTGAGGGCGCGCAGCGCGAGCAGATGCATGATGAACCCGCCCTTGCAGTCCGCCGCGCCCCGGCCGTACCAGCGGCCGTCGCGCTCGGTCAGCTCGAACGGCGGGGTCACCCATGCGGACTCGTCCAGCTTGGGCTGCACGTCGTAGTGCGCGTAGAGCAGCACCGTCGGCGCCCCCACCGGGCCGGGCAGCAGTCCGTACACCGACTGCGAACCGTCGGGGGTGTCGAGCAGCGCGACGTCCTGGAAGCCCTCCGAGCGCAGGGCGTCCGCCACCCAGTTCGCGGCGGCCTCGCACTCGCTCCTCGGCGCCACCGCCTCGTCCGCGACCGACTGGAACGCGACCAGCTCCGTCAGCTCCGCCTTGGCCCGGGGCATCAGGGCGGCGATGGTCTCGGCGATCGGATGTGCGGTCATGGGCACGCTCCTCGTGGGTGCGACGTTGTATGTACACATACGAAGGTGCACGTGTGTGTACGACGAAGATATGGCCGATCCTCCCACAACGGGCAACGACAGGAGGGCGGGGCTACTGCCCCGTAGGATGCGGTCGTCAGCATGGGCCACTGGTCGGAGTGGGGAGCAGAAGCACATCGTGAGCAGCGAGAACGCAGAGGCCGGGGCGGACGGCCCGCTGGAAGCGCACCAGGGCGAGCCCGCCGCCGAGTCGGCCACGGAATCGGCCACCGGGCCGGTCTGGGACGTCGTCGTGGTCGGCGCGGGCCCCGCGGGAGCCTCGGCCGCCTACGCGGCGGCGACCGTGGGGCGCAAGGTGCTGCTCCTGGAGAAGGCCGAACTGCCGCGCTACAAGACCTGCGGCGGCGGCATCATCGGCCCCTCGCGCGACGCCCTGCCGCCGGGCTTCGAACTGCCGCTCCAGGACCGGGTGCACGCGGTCACCTTCTCCCTGAACGGCAAGCTGACCCGGACCCGCCGGTCGAAGACGATGCTGTTCGGGCTGATCAACCGGCCCGAGTTCGACGCGGGCCTGGTCGCCGTCGCCGAGAAGGCGGGCGCCGTGATCCGTACCGGCGCCACCGTCTCCAAGGTCGAGCAGCACGGCTCGGCCGTGCCCGACCGGCGCACCGTCGCGGTCGTCCTGGCCGACGGGGAGACCGTCCTCGCGCGGGCCGTCGTCGGCGCCGACGGCAGCGCGAGCCGGATAGGGGCGCACGTCGGGGTGAAGACCGAGCAGGTCGACCTCGGCCTCGAAGCCGAGATCCCGGTGCCGCCGAGCGTGGCCGAGGACTGGGCGGGCCGGGTGCTCATCGACTGGGGCCCGCTGCCCGGCAGTTACGGATGGGTCTTCCCCAAGGGCGACACCCTGACCGTCGGTGTGATCTCGACGCGCGGCGAGGGCGCGGCCACCAAGCGCTATCTGGAGGACTTCATCGCCCGGCTCGGCCTCGCGGGCTTCGAACCGGCCGTCTCCTCGGGGCACTTGACGCGCTGCCGCAGCGACGACTCGCCGCTGTCCCGCGGCCGGGTGCTGGTCTGCGGCGACGCGGCCGGCCTGCTGGAGCCGTGGACGCGGGAGGGCATCTCCTTCGCCCTGCGCTCCGGGCGGCTCGCGGGGGAGTGGGCGGTCCGCATCGCCGAGTCGCAGGACGCCGTCGACGCCCGCCGCCAGGCCCTGAACTACGCGTTCGCCATCAAGGCGGGCCTCGGGGTCGAGATGGGGGTGGGCCGCCGGATGCTCTCCCTCTTCGAGAAGCGGCCGCTGCTGCTGCACGCCGCGATCACCGGATTCCGGCCCGCGTGGAAGTCCTTCGCGGACATCACCCGCGGCGCCACGACACTGGCCGGGCTGGTCCGCAGCCACCCAATGGCCCGGCGCGCCCTGGACGCGGTCGACCGCTGACCCGCACGGGCGGGGCCCGGATCCGCTCCGGCCCCGCCCGCCGGGCTCAGCCTCCGACGCCCGCCAGCGCGCTCGCCGCGGCGGCCGGGTTGGTCTCGGCCTTCAGATAGCCGTGGTCGAGCAGCCACTTGACGTTGAGTGCCCGGCCCGGACCCGGATCGACGAACGCCGGGTCCAGCTTGATCTGCCGCCCGCCGCCCGGCTGGTCGAACCAGGGCGCGATCCGGCCCTGCCAGACCTTGAACGACTTGACGACCTCGTACGCGTGGTAGGCGCACGGGTAACCGGCCTCACGGGTGATCAGGCTCTGCGGGGGCAGCGCCCGCCGGCTGTAGGGCGCGCCCGCCGGGGCGAGGAACGATCCGTACTCGGAACCGAACCGGTCCAGGTCCTCACCGGCCCGCAGTTCGACCGCGCGCTTGTCGGGGGTGCCGTCGGGGCGGTGGGCGAAGCCGTCGTCGGGCGGATACTTCCAGCCGCCCGCGGTGCTGTCCCAGAAGGTGGCGAGGAACGTTCGCGGGGTGAGGTGCCCGGTGCGGTGGTAGCCGAACACGAGCCGCCCCACCGGCTGGTCCCAGGGCCGGGGCAGGTTCTGGGGGCCGAGCCGCTCGTCGCCCTCGTACGTGCCGGAGCACGCGGCCGGATGCTGCGTCGGGACCGCGGCCGGTGCCGGGGCCGCGTCCGCGGCGGCCTGCGCGGTGCCGGTGCCTATCAGGGCCGACGCGGTGAGCGCGGCGACGGCCGTTCCGAGCAGAACGCGCAGTCTGCGCAGGGGGTTCACCGAGATCCTCCTCAGAGATGATGGATCATCACATCTACTGGGAACCAAGGGACTTGTGTGTCCACCGTCGCAAGTTCGGCCGAATAACCGCAGGTTCCGGTCCTGAACCGGACGGTCGCGCGGCGCCGCCGGCACCCCATCGCCCGAAGCGCCCGGACGGCACGGCCGCGGACTCTTGACGCCCGGCGGCGGAAGGCGCTTTCATCCAGCCAGTGGCCCGGCCCGCGGCGCGGTCCGGGTCGCGAGAGGTGCGCCCAGCCGGCAGGAGCCCCCGACCGAGGTCCCGGGCCGGCCCGAGTCGCCAGGACCCCGCCCCGGGTCCGAGGCGGGGACGTATCCGCGAGGGATGGAACGGATCATGCCGGCCGGCCCCGATCGCTCCAGCGCCCCTTCACTCCCCAGCGAGCCGGGCCGCCGCGCGCTGCTCCGGGCCGGTGCCGGCTGCGCTGTGGGCGTGGCCGCCGCACCGGCCCTCGCGGCCTGCGGCTCCTCGGCGGCCGACGGCGTCGGCCCCGACGGAACGGTGACCGTCGAGCTGTGGCACGGACAGACCGAGAACGGGAAGCGGGCCATCGACGCCCTGGTGGCCGAGTTCAACCGCACCCACCCCAAGATCCACATCGATACGGGCGGCGGGGCGACCGCCGATGTGATGCTCCAGAAGGTGACCGCCGCACTGGCCTCCGGCTCGTACCCGGACGTCGCCTACGTCTACGGCTCGGACATCGCCAGCGTCGCCCGCAGCCCCCGCGTCGTCGACCTCACATCGGCGCTGCGCGGCGGCCCCGTGGCCTGGACCGACTACTGGAGTCCGCTGCGGGACGCGGTGACCGTCAACGGGAAGGTGCGCGCCGCGCCCGCCCTCGTGGACTCCCTGGCGGTCGTCTGCAACAGGACCCTCTTCCGGCGCGCCGGTCTGCCACTGCCCCAACCCGGCTGGAAATTGGGCGAGTTCACCGACACGTCCCACCGCCTCACCGACCCGGGCAAGGGCGTCTTCGGCAGCGGCTGGCCCGGCGTCGGCGACGAGGACACCACCTGGCGGATGTGGCCGCTGGTGTGGGACCTCGGCGGCGAGGTCATCGCGCCCGGCGGCAAACGCATCGGCTTCGCCGACGAAGGCCGCCGAGCCCTGGAAACCGTCGCCGGTCTCGTCGCGGGCAACAGCGTCTACATCGACCCGAAGCCGGGCAGCCAGCAGCTGTACCAGGTCTTCCAGTCGGGACGCATGGGCATGGTGACGGCCGGGCCCTGGGCGCTGCCCGACATCATCGACGCCAAGGTGGATTACGCCGTGGTGCCGCTGCCCACCTACAGCGGCCGCCCGGTCACCATCGCGGGCCCCGACACCTGGACCGTCTTCGACAACGGCCCGGCCCGCTCGCAGGCGGCCATCACGTTCGTCCGCTGGCTCATCGCGCCCGACCAGGACGTCACCTGGGCCGTCCGCGGCGCGAGCCTGCCCCTCAGCGCGGTGAGCGCGCGCCGCCCCGAATGGCTCCAGCACTCCGCGAGGACCGAAGGACTGCCGGTGTTCACCGAGGCGCTGACCTCGGCCCGGGTGCGGCCCGTGCACCCGGCGTATCCGCAGATCTCGCAGGCGTTCGGCGAGGCCGTCGTCGCGGTGCTGCTCGGCCGCTCGGCACCGGACAAGGCGATGCGCCAGTGCGCCGAGAAGGCCGACGCCGCCCTGCTGATCCCGCGCTGACGCCGACCCCGTGACCAGAAGGGTCTGAGAGATGAGAAGTACCGGGCCGCGGACCCCCCGCCCCCTCACGCTCGACCCGACCCCGGCCGCCCGCGCCGCCAGACGCCGCCGGGCGCGCGGCGAGACCGCCACCGCCTGGGCCTTCATCAGCCCGGCCGTCCTGGTGATCCTCGGACTCGGCGTCGTACCGCTGCTGTGGTCGCTGCTGCTGTCGTTCCGCGCGGACGACCTGGTCACACCGGGCCGCTGGGTCGGGCTCGACAACTATCACGCCCTCACCAAGGACCCGGCGTTCCGCACCGCCGTGGAGAACACCCTGATCTACGCGGGCGTCTATGTTCCCCTGAGCCTGGCGGGCGGGCTCGCCCTCGCGCTCGCCCTGAACCGGCGGATCCGCCTCGTCGGGCTCTACCGCACACTGGTCTTCGTCCCGTTCGTGGTGTCGGCGACCGCCCAGGGCGTGCTGTTCTCCTTCATCTTCGACCCCGAGTTCGGCGTGGCGAACTCGTTCCTGCACCGGATGGGGCTTTCCCCGCAGGGCTTCCTCTCCGACCCCGGCCAGGCGCTCTACGTCCTGCTGCTCATCTCGCTGTGGAGCGGCACCGGCTTCTGCGTCGTCGTCTACCTCGCCGCCCTCCAGGACGTCCCGGCCGAACTCCTCGAATCCGCCCGCCTCGACGGGGCGAACCCGGCCCAAGTGCTGCGCCACGTCACCCTGCCCTCGCTCACCCCGGTGACGGTTTTCCTGGTGCTGTGGCAGTTCATCACCGCCCTCCAGGTCTTCGACCTCGTGTACGTGACCACCAAGGGCGGCCCCCTCGGCTCCACCACCGTCATCGTCTACTTCGTGTGGGAGCAGGCCTTCCAGAACTTCACCGCCGGGTACGGAGCCGCCTCGGCCTATGTGCTCGCGATAGGTCTGGTGGCCGCGGCCGTCGTGCTGCGGCTCTACCGGCGCCACCGGGAGCGTACGGGAGCAACAGGCGTACCCAGCAGGGGAGTTGTGCGACCGGAAGGAGCGGGCCGATGACCGCGCCCACGGTGGCCCAGGGGGCGGCCGCGACCGTCAGCGCCCCGGCCCGCCGCACCGCACGGCGCCGCCGGCTGCCGTTCAGCCCCTGGCACCTGCTCCTCGCGCCGCTCTCGATCGGCTTCGCGCTGCCGCTCGGGTGGCTGGTCGTCAGCTCCGTGATGACCGACGCGGAGATCGACCGCTTCCCGCCCGCGCTGTGGCCGCACGGCATCGACCTCGGCGGCTACCGCTATGTGCTCGGCAACGCGATGTTCCCCCGCTGGTTCCTGAACTCGTGCATCGTCGCGTCCGTCGCCGTGGCCTCGAACCTGCTGCTCGGAGCGCTCGGCGGCTACGCCTTCGCGCGGATGCGGTTCGCCGGGTCGCGACCGCTGCTCGGGCTGATGCTCGCGACCATGGCGGTGCCGTTCCAGCTCACCATGATCCCCACCTTCCTGGTGATGAAGTGGCTCGGGCTCATCGACACCCTCGGCGCGCTGATCGTGCCGTCCCTGGTCACCCCGTTCGCCGTGTTCCTCTTCCGGCAGTTCTTCCTCTCCCTGCCCAGGGAACTGGAGGAGGCCGCCTGGATCGACGGCTGCTCACGGCTGCGGGTGCTCGTCTCGATCGTGGCGCCGCTGGCCCGCCCGGCCCTCGCCACGGTCGCGGTCCTCACCTTCCTCGCCACCTGGAACGACCTCTCCTGGCCGCTCATCGCCATCAACCACGACGCGCGGTACACCCTGCAACTGGGCCTGACCACCTTCCAGGGCCAGCACCACACCAAGTGGTCCGCGGTCATGGCCGGCAACGTCATCACCGTGCTGCCGGTCCTCCTCGCGTTCCTCTTCGCCCAGAAGACCTTCATCCAGTCGCTCACATCGAGCGGCCTGAAGGGCTGACCCGCGGCGGCACCGTCCACCCGGGGCCGCGTCGGCACCGCCAGCCGGCCCACCCGGGACGGAGCCGCCGCCCGCGCCCCGACACAAGGGAGCACGGCATGACCGAAACCAAGATCGCCTTCATCGGCGCCGGCAGCGTGGAGTTCACCCAGGGGCTGCTCGCCGACCTGTTCGCCTTCCCCGAGTTCGCCCGCGCCCGCATCGCGCTGCACGACATCGACCCCGAGCGGCTCGCCACCAGCGAGGCCGCGGCCCACCACATCGCGGCC
This sequence comes from Streptomyces sp. NPDC094147, assembly GCF_044764265.1. Taxonomy (NCBI): domain Bacteria; kingdom Bacillati; phylum Actinomycetota; class Actinomycetes; order Kitasatosporales; family Streptomycetaceae; genus Streptomyces; species Streptomyces sp. NPDC094147. The sequence continues at coordinate 264,800 of NZ_JBIWHT010000006.1, forward strand.
GAGCTGGACGCGGCGCCGCTGGTCAGCGCACACCTGGAGCGCCGCGCGGCGCTCGACGGCGCCGACTTCGTGATCAACACCGTCCAGGTCGGCATGACCGAGGCCACCCGCACCGATTTCGCGGTCCCCGCCCGCTACGGGCTGCGCCAGACCATCGGCGACACCCTCGGCATCGGCGGCATCTTCCGCGCCCTGCGCACCTTCCCCCTGCTGCGCTCACTCGCCGCCGACATCGCCCAACTCTGCCCGGACGCCTGGCTGTTGAACTACACCAACCCGATGGCGATGAACCTGCTCTATCTGCACCGGGTGGCCCCCGCGCTGCGGGCCGTGGGCCTGTGCCACTCCGTGTACTGGACGATGCACGACCTGTCCCAACTGATCGGCGTGCCCTTCGCCGAGGTCTCCTACCTCGCGGCCGGCGTCAACCACCAGTCCTGGGTGCTGCGTTTCGAACGCGCGGGCCAGGACCTGTACCCGCTCCTGGACGAGACCATCGCCAAGGACCCCGAACTGCTGCGCCGGGTACGCGTCGACATGTACCGCAGACTCGGCCACTACCCGACGGAGACCAGTGAGCACTCCTGCGAGTACGTGCCCTGGTATCTGCACCACGCCGAAGAGATCGACCGGCTGCGCCTGCCCATCGGCGCCTACCTCGACATCAGCGAGGACAACCTGGTCACCTACGCGCGCACCCGCGAGGCCCTCGCCTCGGGGCGGCCGCTGCCCGTGGAGGGGACCATGGAGTACGCCCCGCAGATCATCCACAGCATCGTCACGGGCACCTCGCGCACGGTCTACGGCAACGTCCCCAACCACGGCCTGATCGACAACCTGCCCGCCGACTCGGTGGTCGAAGTCCCTTGCCTGGTGGACGCGTTGGGGGTGCGGCCCACCAGGGTCGGCGCCCTGCCGCCGCAGTGCGCGGCGCTCAACCGCAGCTATGTCTCGGTCACCGATCTCGTGGTGCGGGCCGCCGTGCTCGGCGAGCCGCGCCACATCAGGCATGCCGCCATGACCGACCCGGCGACCGCGGCGGCGCTGCCCGTCGAGCGGATCTGGGACCTGTGCGACGATCTCGTACAGGCTCACGCGCCTCTGCTCCAGCCGGAGTTGCGCGCGGTGCTCGGGCACTGAGCCCGGCAGGGTCACGGGGCGGGCGTGATGTGGAAGACGGGGTGGTCCGGGGCGATCCGGCGCAGCTCCTCGTCGCTGGAGTCGGGGCCGACGCCGTTGAAGAAGACGCCGACCTCGGCCTTCCAGCGCTTGAGGTAGGCGCGCAGCAGGGCGGGCTTGTCGTCGTCGGCGACCTCGACCGCGGTGAACGCCTCGACCTTCTTGCCGAGGTGCAGTTCGCCGCCGCCGGCCGCCCGCATGTTGTGCGTCCACTGGACGTGCCCGCGCGGCGCCACCAGGTACTGCTCGCCGTCGACGGTCATCAGGTTGACCGGCGTGCGGCGCCACTCGCCGCTCTTGCGGCCACGGACCGCGAGGATGCGGGAACCCCAGATGCTCAGTCCGCGGCGGGTCATCCAGGCGACGGCCCGGTTGAAGACGTTGACCGTGAACCAGCCGGGCTTCTGGACGTGTGCGGATGTGGACATGGTGTGTCTCCCCTGAAGGTGAGAGAGAGCGGTGCTCTCGTTCGTGAGCAGTGTGCACCGAAAGGGTGATGCAAAGCAAGAGCAGTGCTCTCGAAAGTGCTCGCCGCTCCGGTTTGTGTGCGCCAGTCGCGTTCTTGGCCACTGCTCTCCGAACTGGCAGACTGGAGCCATGAGCACCGTCCAGGGAGCCCGCGCACGGGCACGTATCGAAGTCACCGCGGCCATCAAGGACGAGGCCAGGAAGCAACTGGCGGCGGACGGCGCGACGAAGCTCTCGCTCCGTGCCGTCGCCCGCGAGCTGGGCATGGCGTCCTCCGCGCTCTACCGGTACTTCCCGAGCCGGGACGATCTGCTGACCGCCCTCATCGTGGACGCCTACGACGCGGTGGGGGAAGCCGCCGAGCGCGCCCTCGCCCGGCAGAAGGCGGCCGCACCGCCCGCCGCCCGGTGGACCGCCGTCTGCCGTGCCGTACGCGCCTGGGCGCTCGCCCACCCCCACGAGTACGCCCTCATCTACGGTTCGCCCGTGCCCGGCTACACCGCCCCCCAGACGACCGTCGGCCCCGCCGCGAGGGTGGGGCTCGTCTTCATCTCGATCGCCCGGGACGCGCACCGGGGCAAGGGCATCGCGCCGCCGCCGCTCGCCGCGCCGCTGCGCGCCGAGGCCGAGCGGATGGCCGCCGACTTCGCCCCCGACCTGCCGCCGCCGGTGGCCGTCGCACTCGTCGCCGCCTGGTCGCAGCTGTTCGGACTGATCTCCTTCGAGGTGTTCGGCCAGTTCCACCGGGTCGTGGAGGAGCGCGAGCCGTTCTTCGCGCACGCCGCCGAGCAGCTGGCCCGTTCGGTGGGCCTGGTACTCCCCGCGTAGTACGCGTGATCACCTCGCCCGGCTGACGCCGCGGGCGCCGGCCCCGGTCTAGCGTGGCCGGTATGGAAGAGCAGCAGCCACCGCCCGCCGCCCGCCGAGGCGGTCCGCCCTGGGAGCGGGTCGGGCCGCCGCACCTGCTGGGGCGCTGGGTGCGGGGGCGCGACGGCAAGGAGGGCCGGGGCGGGCTGCCGTGGCGGTCGACGATCGCCCTCACCGTGTTCGTCCTGGTGGGGTCCACCGTCGCGGCACACTCGCAGACCGGCCGGGCCCCGCTCGACGTCTTCGCCCGGGTGCTCCTGCTCATCGGCTGTGCGGTGCTGCTGGTCCGCCACCGCCACCCCGTCGTCGCGGTCTTCGGCAGCTCGGCGGCCGCCCTGGTCTACCTCGGCGCCGGATATCCGTACGGCCCGGTCTTCCTCTCCGTCGCGGTCGGCTGCTTCGCCGCGGTCATCGCCGGACACCGCCGACAGGCCTGGGGCGCGCTCGGCATGCTCTGGCTGGGGCATCTCCTCGTAGCGCACTGGCTCTACCGCTGGCTGCCCCCGGAGGGCGACTCCGCGGCACCCTGGAGTCAGGAACTGGGCGTCGCCGCCTGGGCGGTGGCCATCGTCGCGGTCGCCGAGGTGGTGCGGGTACGCAGGGAGCAGTGGGCCAGGGAACGGGCCGGGCGGGCCGCCGCCCGGAAGCGGCGGGCGGACGAGGAGCGGCTGCGGATCGCCCGCGAACTGCACGACGTGCTCGCCCACAGCATCTCGGTCATCAACGTCCAGGCGGGGGTCGGCCTCGCCCTCCTCGACTCCGACCCCGAACAGGCCCGCACCGCGCTGACCACCATCAAGTCCGCGAGCAAGGAGGCGCTCGGCGAGGTCCGCCAGGTCCTGGAGACCCTGCGCACACCGGGCGACGCCCCGCGCTCCCCGGCCCCCGGCCTCGACCGGCTCCCCGAACTGGCCGAGCAGGCCGCGACCACCGGTCTCACCGTCGAGACCACGACGACCGGCGAGCGGACGGCCCTGCCGCCCGGCCTGGACCTGGCCGCCTTCCGGATCGTGCAGGAGGCCCTCACCAACGTCGTACGCCACTCCGCCGCCCGCACCGCCCGGGTCGCGGTCGGCTACCGGCCGGACGCGCTCGTGCTGCGGATCGAGGACGAGGGGCCGGCGGCCGGCGGTGACGCGGGCGGCAGCGGCAACGGACTGATCGGCATGCGGGAGCGGGCCGCGGCGCTCGGTGGCACCATCGAGGCCGGGCCGCTCCCGGCCGGCGGCTTCCGTGTGACCGCCCGGCTTCCGCTGGCCGCCGACTCGAAGGAGACGTCTTGATCCGCGTACTGCTCGCCGACGACCAGCTCCTCGTACGGGCCGGGTTCGGGGCGCTGCTCGGCGCCCAGGGCGACATCGAGGTGGCGGGGGAGGCCGCCGACGGTGAGGAGGCGGTGCGCCTGGTGCGCGAACTGCGGCCGGACATCGTCCTGATGGACATCCGGATGCCTCGGCTCGACGGTCTCGCCGCCACCCGCCAGATCACCTCGGACCCGGACCTGGCCGCGGTGAAGGTGGTCATGCTCACCACCTTCGAACTGGACGAGTACGTCTTCGAGGCGATCCGCGCCGGAGCCTCCGGCTTCCTCGTCAAGGACACCGAACCGGACGAACTGCTGCGCGCGGTCCGCGCGGTGGTCGACGGTGACGCCCTGCTGTCACCGGGCGTGACGCGGCGGCTGATCGCCGAGTTCGCCGCCCGCTCGAAGGAGCCGGCCGCCGCCGGCAGTCTGGCCGAACTCACCGAGCGGGAACGGGAGGTGATGGCCCTGGTCGGCATCGGGCTCTCCAACGAGGAGATCGCCCGCCGGCTCGTCGTCAGCCCGCTGACCGCGAAGACCCACGTCAGCCGCACGATGGTGAAGCTCGGTGCCCGGGACCGGGCCCAACTGGTGGTCCTGGCCTACGAGTCGGGCCTGGTGCGCCCCGGCTGGCTGGGCTGACGCGGTCCGCGGTCCGCCCCGTACGGAAAGCGCCACAGCACGTGCACGGTCCGCCAGACGAAGACGATGAGCGAGCAGCCGCCGCCGATGAGCAGCAGCACCCGCCGCAGGGGATGGGGGAGTTCGAGGGCGTAGCCGGAGCCGCCGATCGCGCCGAACACCACAGCGGCCGCGAGCAGGGCGCTGGCCAGCGCGTATCCGATCTCGATCATGATGGCGTCCCGCTCGGCCCGGCTCCGTGTCCCCATGCGGGAAGTCTCACAGCAGGGGCGGGGGGGGGGGGGGCACCCCCCCCCCCCCCCCCCCCCCCCCCCCCCCCCCCACCCCCCCCCCCCCCCCACCCCCCCCCCCCCCCCCCCCCCCCCCCCCCCCCCCCCCCCCCCCCCCCCCCCCCGCCCCCCCCCCCCCGCGGGGCGGGGGGGGGGGGGGGGGGGGGCGGGGGCCGGCCCCCCCCCCCCCGGCCGGGGCGCCCCCCCCCCCCCCCCCCCCCCCCCCCCGCCCCTCCCCCGCTGCTCGCCACGCAGACTACATGCGCATGCATTTGATGTGGAAGCATTTAATTCCCATGCAACAAAACCGCTCATTTCTGCTACCGTGCGGACATGGCAGCTGAGAAGACCGAGCGCCTGCTCGTGCAGGAGTGGCGGGAGCTCCTCGCCGTTCACGCGCGTACGACCTGTGAGCTCGACCGCGAGCTCCATGCGTACGGCCTGGGCGCGAGCGACTTCGAGGTCCTCGACGTACTGGCCGAGGGGCGCGCGGACGACCGCGGCTGTGCCTTCCGGGTGCAGGAGCTGGCCTCGCGGGTCCACCTCAGCCAGAGCGCGCTGTCCCGCCTCGTCGGGCGCCTGGAGAAGGACGGCCTGGTGACGCGCGGGATGTGCAGCGAGGACCGCCGCGGTGTGAGCGTGTCGATCACGGAGTTGGGCCGGTCCCGGCACGCCGAGGTGCTGCCGCTCCAGCGGGCGGTGCTGGCCCGCACCCTCGCGGACCGCCCCGCACCGTAGGCGGCCGCGCTCAGCCCTGCGGCACCGTCGCGTTCCGGGCGGCGTACCCGATCAGTGCGGCGCACGCGGCCAGCACGGCGACCGTGGTCAGGGCGACCGGCAGCGACGACCACTCGGCGAGGAACCCGATCGCGGGCGGGCCGAGCAGCATGCCGCCGTACCCCAGCGTGGAGGCCGCGGCCACTCCGCCGGGCCCGGCCAGCGCACCCGCCCGCGCGACGGCGACCGGGAAGATGTTGGCGAGGCCGAGGCCCATCACCGCGAATCCGGCCAGCGCGACCCAGACCGACGGCGCCAGCGCGCCGAGCAGCATCCCGGCGCACGCCGTGCCGCCGCCCGCCACCAACGTCCGGGTCTGGCCCAGCCGTTCGAGCAGCGCGGTGCCCGAGAGCCGCCCGGCCGTCATGGCCAGTGCGAACAGCGAATAGCCGACGGCCGCGACACCCGGCGCCGCGGCCAGGTCCTGCTCCAGGTGCAGCGCGCCCCAGTCCGCCATCGCGCCTTCGCCGTACGCCGTGCAGAGCGCGATCACGCCGAAGAGCAGCACGAGGCGCCGGGCCCGCCCGTCGAGCCGCCGCCCTCCGGCGCGGGGCGTGTCCGCGTGCACCGGCGCCGGATGCCGCAGCAGTACCGGCCCGGCCAGCGCGGTCACCGCGAGCCCGACCCCGGTCAGGGCCAGCAGGTGCGCGGTGGGGGAGAGGCTCCCGGCGATCAGTGCCCCGGCGCCCGCGCCGAGCATCCCGCCGAGGCTGAACGCCGCGTGGAAACTCGGCATCACCGGGCGGCGCAGCGCCGCGACCAGGTCGACGGCGGCGCTGTTCATCGCCACGTTGATGCCGCCGTACGCGGCGCCGAACACCAGCAGCACCAGGCCGAGCGCGAGCGCCGAGTGGGTCTGCGGCGGCAGCGCGATGGCCAGCGCCATCAGGGCGCCGCAGACCACGGTCACCGGATGACTGCCGAAGCGGCGGCAGAGCCGCCCGGTGAGCACCATCGTGGCCACCGCGCCGGCCGAGACGCCGAGCAGAGCCAGGCCCAGGTCGCCCGCTGAGGCCCCGGTCTGCTGCTTGATCGCCGGGATGCGGACCACCCAGCCGGCGAAGAGGAAGCCGTCGAGTGCGAAGAACACGGTCAGGGCGGAGCGGAGGCGGAGCAGGGAGGGTGCGGCGCTGTCTCCGCCAGGGCCCCCCGGAACGGCCGTCCGTACTTTGTTTAGTAGCGGCACAAAGTCAGGATAGGGGCAGCACGGGGACTCCATCAACCGCTCGGGGCGGACGGCCGGGCCGGAGGCGGGGCGACGAGCGGGTGCCGTCCAGGCCTGGCGCGAGGTGTCGCCACCCGCCAGGGCGGCGCCGGAAAGGCGGCCCCGTGTCCGTCGTGTGGCGCGGGCAACTGCCGGTAGGGCGGCTTCCGTCCGGGATCATGGGAGACTCGCCCCCATGAACGGCAAGGCGACGACCACCCGGACCAGGCTGGAGAGGGGCCGCAGCGCGCTCGGACCCGCCCTCGAACTGGTACACACCGGCCGCGCGCCGACCCGCGCCGTGCTCACCGCCGAACTGGGCGTCACCCGCGCCACGGCCGGCGCGGTCGCCGCCGAACTCGAAGCGCTCGGCCTGATCCAGGTCGACTCCCGGCCCGCCGCGGCCGGATCCCAGGGCCGCCCCTCGCACCGGCTCGCCGTCAATGACGCCGGGCCGGTGGCGCTCGCCGCACAGGTGCACGCCGACGGGTTCCGGGCCGCGCTGGTCGGCCTCGGCGGCGAGATCGTCGCCACCGCCCCCGGCTGTGTGACCGTCTCGGCCGACCCGGCCCAAGTCCTCGGCGAGGTCGTCGAAGCGGGCGCCGCGCTCCTCAAGGGCAGCGGACGCCGCTGCGTGGGCGCGGGGCTCGCCGTGCCCTCCGCCGTCGCGGAACCCGAGGGGACCGCGCTCAACCCGCTGCACCTGGCCTGGCCGGCCGGGTCCCCGGTGCGCGAGATCTTCGCCGAACGGGTCAGCGCCGCCGGCATCACCGGGCCCGCCCTCACCGGCAACGACGTCAACCTCGCGGCGCTCGCCGAGCACCGGCACGGCGCGGGCCGCGGCGCCGAGCACCTGCTCTGCGTCGCCACCGGCCACCGCGGCGTGGGCGGCGCGCTCGTCCTCGACGGCCGCCTGCACACCGGGAGTTCGGGCCTGGCCCTGGAGGTCGGCCACCTCACGGTGAACCCCGAGGGCCGTCCCTGCTACTGCGGAAGCCGCGGCTGCCTCGACGTCGAGGCCGACCCGCTGGCCTTCCTCACGGCGGCCGGGCGCGACCCCGGCCCCGAGGTGTCGCTCCTCGAACAGTCACGGGCGCTGCTGCGCCACGAGTACGCGGACCTCTCGGTACGGCGCGCCGCCGAGGAACTCATCGACCGGCTCGGCCTGGGCCTCGCCGGCCTCGTCAACATCCTCAACCCCGACCGGATCATCCTCGGCGGTCTGCACAAGGCCCTCCTGGAGGCGGACCCCGACCGGCTGCGGGCCGTCGTCGCCGACCGCAGCCTGTGGGGCCGCAGCGGGGTCGTGCCGATCCTGCCGTGCTCCCTCGACCACAACAGCCTCGTCGGCGCGGCCGAGTTGGCGTGGCAGCCCGTGCTCGACGACCCCCTTGGCGCGCTCGCTCACCAGGCGTAGACCCGCGCCGGGTTGGCGACCAGGATCTGCTCCACCAACCCTTCGCCCAGGGCGAGTTCGAGCCTCGGCCGCACCCGACGCAGCAGATACGGCATGCCCGGGGTGTCCGGCGTCATGGTGTCCCCGCCGAGCAGCAGCCGGTCCCCGAACCCCGCGTCCGCCAGCGCCCGCAGCGCGTCCGGCATCCGCCAGTCCGTGGCGTGGTTGGTGCGGGACGGGCCGTCGAAGGCGAGGAACGCGCCCGCCTCGGCGGCCAGGCGGTGCACGGTGAAGTCGGGGGAGCGGTTGAGGTGTCCCAGGATCACGCTCGCGGGCCGCACCCCCAACTCCCCGCAGAGCAGGTCGAGTACATCGAGCGCCCCGGTGCCCAGCTCCAGATGGACGGCGATCGGCGCGAGCGTGCGACGGTGCGCCTCGGCGGCGGCCCGCATCGTGAGCAAGGCGTGCTCATCGAGCCCGTGGAAGCCGCCCGCGACCTTGATCAGACCCGCCCGGACCCCCGTGCCGCCGATGCCCTCGGTCAGCTCGCCGACGAAGAGCTCGGCGAGCCGCTCGCGTACCGAATCGAGCAACTCGCCCGAATAGTGGGCGGCTTGGTGCAGTCCGGTGGCGGCGATGATGTGCACCCCGCAGGCGCGCGACAGTGCGGGCAGCTCGGCGGTCCGCCGCCCCATGCCGTACGGGGTCCACTGGACCACCGTGCCGCCGCCGAGCGCGGCGAACCCGGCCAGCCTGGCCGCGGCCTGTTCGGCGTCGTCCAGCTCCTTGCCCGGCAACTGCGGGCTGCGGATGAAGAGATGGTCGTGTGCGTCGACGATGCCGAGCCGGTCGGCCGGCACCTCGCCGAGCACCGTGCGTACCGCGCTCACCACTGCCTCCCCGACCGGAGCCCGGCGCGTCCGGGCTGCGACAGGTGCAGCACCTGGTACCGGTCGCCATCGGCCTGCGGCTCCTGCTCCCAGAGCGTGAACCGCACCAGCTCCCAGCGGCTGGGGTCGATGGCCACGGCGCTCGCGACCACTCCGGGCTCCACCTCCTTCGCCACCTCCGCCGCCACGAACCGGGCCGGTTCGACCCCCTCGGGGACGGGCACGCGCAGGAGGGTCGCGGCGGCCGGAGCGGCCCCGGAAGCGGGGCCTTCGGCGTACGACAGACCCATCCAGTGCCGCACCCGGGGACGCCCGAAGTCGTTGACGACCCCCTGGAACCCGGGGCCCCAGAGGAAGGAGTTCATGCCTTCGGGCGTGGCCCACAGATAGAACGGGGCATAGGAGTTGACCGGGCTGCCGGCGTCCCGCTCCCGTATCAGATAGGCCTTGAGTCCGAGCCCCGGGAAGTCGTCGAGGAGAGGCCCCTTGGTCGCCACCCGCTTGCGGATGATCTCCATGTCGTAGTCGGCGGGGAGGACCGTCTCGTACTGCATCGCGTGCATGGCGTACTCCTCAGGCGGCGGGACCGGCCGCAGCCGGGCAGGTGTCGGGGTGTTGGCGGGTGATGTGCACGTAGTGCGGTTCCTTCACCGGGAGCCGGCGGGCGGGGCGAGCAGCGAGAGCAGTCCCCGGACGCCCGCGTCGAAGGCGGCGGGCGAACCGGAGGCGCGGGCCAGCACATAGCCGCCCTGTACGGTCGCCACCACGGCGGCGGCGATCTCCTCCGGCACCACGGACGCGGGGAACTCGCCCTGGTCCAGGCCCTCTTGGACGATCCCCGCGAGCCGGGACCGCAGCCAGTCGATGGTCTCGTCCACCGGCGCGCGCAGCTCGGCGCTGGCGATGATCTCGGGGTCCATCGTGAGCCGGCCGACCGGGCAGCCGCGCAGCACATCGCGCTCGCGCAGCAGATACGCCGCGATGCGTTCGTACGCCGTGCCCTCGCCCCCGAACGCGGCCTCGGCCGCGGCCCGCAGCTCCTCGGCGGTGCGGCGGATCGCGGCAAGCGCCAGATCGGGCTTGCCCGTGAAGTGGTGGTACATGCTGCCCTGGCCGGCCCCCGCCTGCTGCTGGATCGCCTTGGGGCTGGTCCCTCCATAGCCCCGCTCCCACAAAAGGTCGCGGGTGGCTTCGATCAGACGCTCCGGAGTGCTCATGCCCCTACTGTACATACCAGTAGGTACAGTAACCAGAGCAGTCGCCGAAGTCCGGTCTACTCCCCGTGTGGTACGCGGACTGCCGCTGGCCGTACGACGACCCGGACCCCCTCCCGGCGGGAGGCTCGAAGCATCAACCAACCACCTCCGCCGAGGGAGCTGACCGAGATGAACACCCTGGCCTACGCCGGACCCGGACCCTGGATCCTCTTCGTTCCACTGGTCTGGGCGGCCGTGATCCTCACCGTCGTCACCGTGCTGCGCCGCGCCGGGTGGCGGGGTCGCCGGGGCCCCTGGCGACCGCCCGTGGACGACAGGTCACCCCTCGCCGTGCTCGGTCGCAGGTTCGCCTCCGGCGAGATCGACGAGGAGGAGTACTGGCGCCGGATCTCCGTCCTGGAGGAGCACTTCGGACGTACGGACATCACCGGCACCCGCAAGGGCGGTGCGGCATGACCACCGCCGTCCGCACCGCCTGCGCAGCCCGGGTCGTCGGCGCCGTGAAGGTCTACGGCGCCGGTGACACCGAAGTGAGGGCCCTGGACGGGGTGAGCGTCGGCTTCCACGCCGGACGCTTCACCGCGATCATGGGGCCCTCGGGCTCCGGCAAGTCCACCCTGATGCACTGCGCCGCCGGGCTCGACACCCTCAGCTCCGGCTCCGCCTTCATCGGCGACACCGACCTGAGCGCGCTCGACGACCGCAGGCTGACCCTGCTGCGGCGCGAACGCGTCGGCTTCATCTTCCAGGCGTTCAACCTCGTCCCCACGCTCACCGTCGCCGAGAACATCACGCTGCCCCTCGACCTCGCGGGGCAGTCCGGCGACCGCGAGTGGATCGACGCGCTCATCGACACCGTGGGCCTGCGCGACCGGCTGCACCACCGGCCCGCCGAACTCTCCGGCGGCCAGCAGCAGCGGGTCGCCGTGGCCCGCGCCTTCGCCGGCCGCCCCGACGTCGTCTTCGCGGACGAACCGACCGGAAACCTCGACTCGCGGGCCGGTGAGGAAGTGCTGGGGCTGCTCGGCCGGACCGTCCGCCGGACCGCCCGCACCGTCGTCATGGTCACCCACGACCCGGTCGCCGCCGCTCACGCCGACGAAGTGCTCTTCCTCGCCGACGGCCGCCTCGTCGACCGCATGCCCGACCCCACCGCCGAACGCGTCCTGGACCGCATGCGACTCCTGTCGCAGGGCGACGAAGGCGCCGGCTCCCAAGGAAGGCAGGGGGCATGAACGCCGCGCTGCGCCTCAGCCTCACCTCGCTGCGCTCCCACCGGCGCCGCTTCGCGGGCACCTTCGTCGCCGTCCTGCTCGGCGTCGCCTTCCTCACCGGAACGCTCGTCATGGGCGACACGCTGCGCGCGAGCTTCGACACCCTCTTCACGAGCGCCAACGCCGGTACGGACGCGGTCGTCCGCAGCGCGAACGTGGTCACGGTCTCCGGAGCGGGCCAGGGCACCCGCCGCCCCGTCGACACCTCCCTGGTCACGACGATCCGGAACACCCCCGGTGTGGCGGCCGCGGCCCCCGTCGTGGACGGCTCCGGCCAGCTCGTGGGCGCCGACGGCAAGCCGATCGGCGGCCAGGGCCCGCCCACCCGCGCCGGGAACTGGATCACCGACCCGAAGCTCAACCCGTACCAACTGGCCCAGGGCCGCGCCCCGCAGGCGCCCGGCGAGGTCGTCGTCAACCGGGGCGCCGCCGACAAGGGCGGCCTGAAACTCGGCGACACCACCGTGCTGCGCGCCCCGGACCCGGTCACCGTGCACATCGTCGGCATCGCCACCTTCGGCGGCGAAGACGGCATGGGGCAGGTCACCTACGCCGGAATGACGCTCGCCGACGCCCAGAAGTACCTCACGCCCAAGCCCGGCGAGGCCTCCTCCATCGCGGTGCGCGCGGGCCCCGGCGTCAGTCAGCGGCAGCTCGTCGACCGGCTGACTCCCGTACTTCCCAAGGGAGTTGAGGCCATCGCCGGCCAGGCCGCGTCCGCCGAGACGCTCGACACGGTCGCCGGAACCTTCCTGAACCTCTTCACCACCCTCCTGCTCGTGTTCTCCGGCATCGCACTGCTCGTGGCGACGTTCTCCATCCACAACACCTTCGCCATCGTCGTCGCCCAGCGCACCCGCGAGAACGCCCTGCTGCGCGCCCTGGGCGCCTCCCGCCGGCAGGTCGCCACGTCGACGCTGGCCGAGGCCACGGCCGTCGCGGTCGCCGCGTCCGGCGCCGGGGTGCTCGCCGGGATCGGCATCGCGGCCGGACTCCAGGCGCTCTTCCCGGCCATCGGATTCCCGTTCCCGAACGGGGACTTGGTGATCAGCGGCCTCTCGGTCGTCCTGCCGATCGCCGTCGGCGTCGTGGTCTGCCTCGGCTCGGCGCTGCTGCCCGCCCTGCGGGCCGGCCGCACCGCACCGCTGGCCGCCTTGCGCGAGACGGCCGTCGACCAGTCGGGCACCTCCCGGGCGCGGGCGCTCACCGGCGGCGTCCTGCTGCCCGCCGGCGTGGGCGTCACCCTCGCCGGAGTGCTCGCGGGACCGAACGTACTGCTCGCCGGGGCCGGCGCGGTGCTGACCCTGGCCGCCTTCGTGGTGCTCGGCCCCGTCGTGTCCTCGCGCGCCGTACGCCTCCTCGGCCGCCCGCTCGACACGGCGCGCGGCATCACCGGCGCCCTGGCCCGGCGCAATGCGCTGCGCAACCCCAAGCGCACCGCGGCCACCGCGACCGCGCTGATGATCGGCGTCGCGGTCGTTTCGCTCTTCACCGTGTTCGGCGCCTCGCTGAAGACGACCATGGACCGGACGGTCGCGCGGTCCTTCGCGGGCGATGTCGCCGTCAGCGCACGGTCGTTCGGGGCGGGAGGGGCGGGCATCAGCCCCCGACTGGCGCCCGCGGTCGCGCAGTTGCCCGAGGTGAAGACCGCGGTCGGCCTCGGCAAGGGCGTCGCGGACGTCGACGGCGGCGGGCGCGCCCTGACCGTCACCGACCCGGCGGAGCTCTCGGGCGTACTCGACCTCGGCACGGTCCGGGGATCGCTCGGCGGCCTCGGCGCCAACGGCCTCGCGGTCTCCGCCGACGAGGCGGCCAAGAAGGGCTGGCACCCCGGCTCCACCGCCCAACTCGCCTTCCCCGACGGGCAGAAGCAGACCTTCACCGTCCGCGCGGTGTACGCGCGGAAGGAACTGGCGGGCGACTACCTGCTCACCCGCGAGGCCTGGGCGCCGCACCGGGGCCAGGAGTCCGACACCCTGGTGGCCGTCTCCTTCAAGCCCGGCGTCCCGGTCGCCGACGGCAAGAAGGCGGTCCGGCGGACCGCGGCCCTCTACGGCAACCCGCAGGTCCAGACCCGTGCCGAGTACGCCGCGTCCTCGGCGGGCGGCATCGACATGATGCTCACCCTGGTCTACGCGCTGCTCGCGCTGGCCGTCGTCATCGCACTGCTCGGCATCGCCAACACCCTCACCCTCGCCGTCCACGAACGCACCCGCGAACTGGGCCTGCTGCGCGCGGTCGGCCAGACCAGGGCCCAACTGCGGTCCATGGTCCGCTGGGAGTCGGTGCTCGTCGCCGCGTTCGGCACGGTGGGCGGCCTCGTCCTGGGCGGCTTCCTCGGCTGGGTGCTCGTCAGGGCGTCCGACTCGGCCGGTACCAGCGCGTTCGCGCTGCCGCCGCTCCAACTCGCGGTGGTCGCCCTGGTCGGCCTGGTGGCGGGTGCGGTGGCGGGCTGGCGGCCCGCGCGCCGGGCGGCGCGACTCGACGTACTGCGCGCGATCGCGACCGAATAGCACCGGCTGCGTCCCCGCCCGGTCAGCCCGCGACGGCCGACCGGGTGGCCGCGGTGGTGCGGCCGCGCACCGTGCGCTTGGCCCGGGTGTCGGCGAAAGCCGTGTCCGCCGTCGTGTACAGCGGATAGGCGCGCAGGGCCGCGGCGGGCGAGGGCGCGGCCAGGGTGAACCACACCGTCTTGCCCGCCTCGCCGAGCGGGCGCGCCCCCCAGCTCTCGCTGACGGCGGCGATCAGGGCGAGCCCGCGGCCGTTGGTGGCCAGAGCGTCGGAGTCTCGCAGGGCGGGCAGTCGCGGATCGTGGTCGTGCACGGAGATGGTGAGCCGGTCGAGCAGCAGCTCGATCTCCACGGTGCACATCTTGTCCGGCTTGGCATGCCGGTGGACATTGGTGAGCAACTCGGTGACGCCGAGCGCCGCCTGGTCGATCAGCGGATCGAGATGCCAGTAGCGCAATTGCGCCGAGACGATTCTGCGGACCTGTCCGATCCGCGACGGCAGGGCTTGGAGCTCCACCGTGCACTGCTGCCTGCTGGGCTGGCTGATCACGGTTGCGACTCCCCGAATAGGTCCGGAAGTTGCTGTATGGTCCGGCGGACCTGCTCGGAGCGTCACCGCCGGCAAACCCTCAGTGATGTGACACCAGCGTGACCCAGGGGTTGACAATCCGCAACTCGCATCCCCAGGGCCCCACGCGTTTCAGCCGTGCGCACCGTGCGTCTGACGGATGGCCTGCAGGAATCGCTGAGCCAGTTCGGGACCGCGCGGGCGGCCCGGCTCCTCGCCCATCGTCAGCCGGTAGCGGGTGCCGTTGAGCTTCGCCACCGTCCGGTCCTCCTTGGCCGACCACGGCAGCCAGGGCCGCGTCGCGCTGACCGCGTCGACGGGCGCACTGTCGATCTCCCGCCCGTTGCTGGTGAGCAGGGCGAGCCGGCCGTCCTTGATCAGCACCTGGCCGGCCCGCGTCAGTGAGCGGGTCCACCGCTCGATCCGTACGCCTCTGGCGCTGAACTCGGGTTCCGCCATGACTTCCGGCCCCCTTCACATCGTTCCTGGTGGGCAGTCTGCACAACGTCGAGCCTACGCACCAGAGTGCACGAAGGATCGGGACCCGGCCAGCTCGCTCCCGCCGCCACCAGGCGTCCCACAAGCCACTCCTATGGTTGCCCAAAGGGAACGTTTGTGCAGGTGGGAGCGGTATTGTCGGGTGTGGGGGCGGCACACAAAACCGATCGAGGAGTGGCATGGAAACCATCGACGTGGACCGCAGCGATCCGGATTACCGCGCCTGGCTGAAGGAGGCCGTGCGCAAGGTCCAGGCCGACGCCAACCGCTCCGCCGACACCCATCTCCTGCGCTTCCCGCTGCCCGAGGAGTGGGGAATCGACCTCTACCTCAAGGACGAGTCGACCCACCCCACCGGCAGCCTCAAGCACCGCCTCGCCCGCTCGCTGTTCCTGTACGCCCTGTGCAATGGCTGGATCCGGCCGGGCAAGCCGGTCATCGAGGCGTCCAGCGGCTCCACCGCGGTCTCCGAGGCGTACTTCGCCAAGCTCATCGGCGTGCCGTTCATCGCGGTGATGCCGCGCACCACCAGCCCGGAGAAGTGCCGCCTGATCCAGTTCCACGGCGGCCAGTGCCACTTCGTGGACGACTCGATGAAGATGTACGAGGAGTCCGCCGCCCTCGCCGCCAAGACGGGCGGCCACTACATGGACCAGTTCACCTACGCGGAGCGGGCCACCGACTGGCGCGGCAACAACAACATCGCCGAATCCATCTACCAGCAGCTCACGTTGGAGCGCTATCCCGAGCCCACCTGGATCGTCGCCACAGCCGGCACCGGCGGCACCTCGGCCACCATCGCGCGCTATGTGCACTACATGCAGCACGACACGATGATCTGCGTCCCCGACCCGGAGAACTCCTGTTTCTTCGACGGCTGGACCCGCAACGACCCGCTCGCCACCAGCGACTGCGGATCGCGCATCGAGGGCATCGGCCGGCCCCGCATGGAGCCCAGCTTCGTGCCCGGCGCCATCGACCGGATGATGAAGGTCCCGGACGCGGCGAGCGTCGCCGCCGTACGCGCCCTGGAACAGGCCATCGGCCGCAAGGCGGGCGGCTCCACCGGAACCGGCCTGTGGAGCGCGCTCAGGATCGTCGCGGAAATGGTCGCCGAGGGCCGCACCGGCAGCATCGTCACCCTGCTCTGCGACCCGGGCGACCGCTACCTCGACAAGTACTACTCGGACGCCTGGCTCGCCGAACAGGGCCTGGACATCGCCCCGTACGCCGCCACGCTCGACGCCTTTCTGGCCACCGGGGTGTGGCCCGCGCGCTGACCCGGCCCGCCCGGGACCTTCTGCCCGTGCGGCGCACGGTCGCGCGTGCCAGGGTGAAGTCATGGACACGCGCCCGGTAGTTGTCGCCGTAGACGGATCGGAGCACAGCCTGAGGGCCCTGGAGTGGGCCATTCCCACCGCCCTCAGAATGGCCGCCGACCTGGTGATCGCCCATGTGCTGCCCGACACCACACAGCTCTGGCTGGCCCGCAGGTCCGCGCTCGGCCCGGGTCCTGCGCTCACCGACCCGGTGACCGACCGGATCCGCACGGCGCTGTCCGGACGCGACGGACTGCCCTCGGTGCGGTACGACTCGCTGGAGGGCGAGGTGCCCGACGCGCTGCACGCGCTGGGCGCCGAGGCCCGGCTGCTGGTGATGGGCTCGCGCGGCCGCGGCGGCTTCGCCAGTCTGCTGCTCGGCTCCAACAGCCTGGCCGTGGCCACCCGGGCGCTGTGTCCCGTGGTGGTCGTGCCGCCGCTGGCCCGCACCGGCGAGGACGAGCGGACGACGGGCCGGGTGGTGCTCGGGCTCAACCTGGCCGACACCGCGGACGACGTGATCGAGTTCGCCTTCGACCAGGCCGGGACCCGGGGCGTGCCGCTCCAGGTGATCTCGGCCTACCCGACGCCGGCCCCGGCGGCCCTGCTGGTGGCGGGCGAGTTCCCGCCGACCAGCCTCGACCCCGACGAGTACGGACCCGTCGAGAAGGACGCGCGGCGCGAGCAGACCGAGCGGCTGCGCCCCTTCCAGGAACGCTTCGCGGGGGTCGAGGTGGACGCCGTGGTCGCGCCCGCCGATGCCGCCGGGCATCTCGTGGACGCCTCGGCCTCGGCCGCGCTGATCGTCGTCGGCCGGCACCGGCGGCGGCTGAAGCCCGGCTCGCTCCTGATGGGCTCGGTGGCCCACGCGGTGCTGCACCATGCGCAGTGCCCGGTGGCCGTGGTACCGGTCCGCCCGGCCGACTGACCCCCCACGGCTCACTGGCCTGCCAACTGCCGCTGTGGCAGGCGGTGTTGGCCGAATCGTGCCGTTGGTCCGGAGCTCGCCGTGGACTGTACCGTCGTACGGTAACGAAGATCCGCGCAGCGCCACGGGGGAGCCGTCATGCCATCTGTACTGATCGTCGGCGGGGGACTGGTCGGTCTGACCGCCGCGCTGTGCCTGGAGTACCACGGGGTCGACTACGTCCTTGCGGAACGCAACGCCGAGCCGACCGTCCTTCCCCGGTCGCGCGGCATGCACACCCGCGCCGTGGAGATCTTCCGGCAGATCGGCGTCGAGGACGCCGTGCAGGGCGCCAGCGCGACCGCCCTGAAGACGGGCAAGTTCGGCGGCGCGCGCACCGGCCGGAGCATCGCGGACTCCGAGGCGCTCGACCTCGGCCACGTCCTCGCGACGGGCGCCATGGTCGGCTCGGACGAAAGCCCCTGCGCCTTCTGCTTCTGCCCCCAGGTGCTGCTCGAACCGGTCCTGCGCGAACTGGCCGAACAGCGCGGCGGCGACATCCGCTTCGGCACCGAACTGACGGGCTTCACCCAGGACGACAGCCAGGTCACGGCCACCCTGACGGACCACGCCTCGGGCCGCACCAGCACCCTGCGCGCCGACTACCTCCTCGCGGCCGACGGCGGCGGCAGCCCCCTGCGCACCGCACTGGGCATCACCAGCACCACCCGCCCCGCCACCCACCACTACCTCAACCTCTACTTCCGCGCCGATCTCACCGACCTGGTGCGCGACCGCACGTTCAGCCAGTGCGAGATCGCCGGCCCCGAGGTGTCCGGCCGCTTCCTGGCCAAGAACAACACCGACGAATGGTCCTTCCACCTCGCCTACGACCCGGAGCGCGAGAGCCCCCGCGACTACCCCGACGAGCGATGCCTCGCCCTGCTGCGCACCGCCATCGGCGCGAGCGACCCCGGGCTGCGCATCGAATTGCTCGCCCGCGGCGCCTGGGACACCGGCACCGCGGTCGCCGACGCCTACCGCAGCGGCCGGATCTTCCTCGCCGGGGACGCCGCCCACCGGCACGCCCCCTGGGGCGGCTTCGGCGCCAACACGGGCATCGCCGATGTGCACAACCTGGCGTGGAAGCTCGCCGCCGTGCTGCGCGGAGAAGCGCCGGCGGCGCTCCTGGACACCTATGAGCCCGAGCGCCGCCCGCGCGGCCTGCTCGTCGCCGAACAGGCCTGGCTGCGCACCGACTTCCGCGCCATGTACGCCATCCGTACGCCGGGAAACGCCGAGGCACTGGACCGCCAGCGGAGCACCGGCGAGATCATGACCCGCTACCGGTACGAGTCCACCGGCATCCACGGCGCCCCGGCGGCGGACGCGGTGGACGCGCTCGCGGGCCAGACCGGCACCCGCGCCCCGCACCTGTGGCTCGAACGCGCCGGCCGGCGCCTGTCCACCCTCGACCTGTTCGGGCCCGGGTTCACCCTGCTCACGGGCGGGGACGCGGAGGCGGGCGCGGCCTGGGCCGACGCGGCCAAGGCGCTACCGGTGACGGTGCATCACATCCTCGGCGTCCCGGCCGATTCGGCCACCGGCGACGGGAATCTTCGGGACCCGGCGGGCGCCTGGCCCGCCGTGGCCGGACTGCCGTCGCAGGGCGCGCTGCTGGTCCGACCGGACGGCTTCGTCGCCGCCCGGTCCGATACGGGGCTCACGCCGGACACGCTCCACGACATCTGGCGGTCCGTCACTGGGCATGAATACAGCCTCAGTTGAGGCCTGTCCCCGGGACGGCCGGCATCCACCTGATGCAGAGTCAGGCGGCCGCCGCGTCCGACAGCCGCCGGTCCAGCTTGCGCATCGCGCCCTTGAAGGACTGCCCGACCCCGGGCCGCGCAAGCCGCATGACCAGACGGAACAGCGTCGGCCCCTGGCTCGCCATCGTCCAGCGCACCAGCGTCCCGGAGCCGGACGGTACGAGCCGCCACTCCTCCAACAGGGCCGCCACACCCGGGGTGTTGGTCTCGTCCACCCGGTAGACATAGCGCTCGCCCGGGTCGGCCGCCACGATCGTCTCGCGGAAGAACACCCCGCCCCGCAGCCTGACCTCCCGCCCGGCCCCGCCGTCCAGCGGCCGGGCCCCGGTCACCGCCGAGAACCAGGAGGGCATGTCGGACACCTCCTCGGCGAGCGCGCGGTAGACGGCGCCGGGCCCGGCGGACACCCGGGCGGTGAACACCAGGCGCACCGGCGCCGACTCGGCGAAGCCGAGTTCCACGGACCTGAGTCGGCGAGCCATGACGCATACCTCCTGGCGGTCGGGTGCGAGCGCCCGCACACCTTAACTGGCGTACCGTCAGATGTCTGCGGCGTCCCCGTTGTCCGGGACCTCGCCCGCCACCACGAGGTCCTGGAGGTGCTCGGTCATCTCCTCGCGGGCCCGGTCCGAGAGACCCGCGTCCGTCACCAGCGAGTCGACCTGGTCCAGCGAGGCGAACGAACTCAGCCCCACCGTCCCCCACTTGGTGTGGTCCGCGATCACCACGACCCGCCGCGCCGAGTGCACGAACCGGCGATTGGTCTCCGCCTCGGCGAGATTGGGCGTGGAAAGTCCCGCCTCCACCGAGATGCCGTGCACCCCGATGAACAGCACGTCGAAGTGGAGCGAACGGATCGCCGCGTCGGCGACCGGCCCCACCAGCGTGTCGGAGAGCGTCCGCACCCCGCCCGTCAGGACCACCGTCGCCGCCCCCGGACGCGGAGCGGACCCGGCGGGCGGACGCTGGGCGGCGTGGAACACATCGGCGACCTGCACCGAGTTGGTCACCACCGTCAGCTCCGGAACGTCCACCAACTGCTGGGCCAGGGCGTACGCCGTCGTACCGCCCGCCAGCGCGATGGCACTGCCCGGCACGGCCATCCTGGCTGCCTCGCGGGCGATGTCCTGCTTGGCGCTCAGCTCCAGCGTCGACTTGGCCTCGAAGCCCGGCTCGTGCGCCGTGGCCTCCGCGACCGGCACCGCACCGCCGTGCACCTTCTCGATGACGCCCTGGCGCGCCAGCGCGTCCAGGTCCCGCCGGACCGTCATGTCCGACACATTCAGCTTCCGGGTGAGCTCGTTGACCCGGACCCCACCGCGCCGCCTGACCTCGTCGAGGATCAGCGCGCGACGCTGCTCCGCGAGCAGATTCTGGTTGTCGCTCACTGCCGGGCCGGTCCCTTCCACATCGTCGAACACATTCGCCGGGCACACACACCCGCGCCCCCCGGTGTACGGGAACCCCATCCTGTCACGGGGAGATTCCGTGAGGGCACTGCGCTCCGGCGTCCCGATCGGAGACCCTGATGTCCCGAGCCACCCGCGCCGCCGATCCCGCCACCACGAGAGCGAGCCGCAGAAGTGTCCCGTGCCACACCCGCCGTCCAGGCCGGTGCCGCCCCCGTCGAGGGCGGCGCGCTCGCCCTCGAACTGCTGGTCCACGGTGTCGGGGGCACCACACCGCAGAAGATGCTGGGCGACCCGCGCACAGTGCGCGTCACCGGCGACGACACGGCCGCGATCCACCGGCGCACCCAGGACGTCGACGCCGAGGCTCACCCCGAGCGCTACCGCGACCAGCCGGTGCCCGAGGCGTACGTCTGGTGCAACCTGACCTCCGGAAACAGCGCCCGCGCCCTGTGGCTGCTCCTGCTGCCGTTCATGGTGGTCAACCTCGCGCACTGGATGCGGCCGCCCGCCAAGGACCCGCCCTGGGCGATCCGGCTGTACGGGGCGCTGGTGCGGCTCGTCGCGCTCAGCCTCACCGTGCTGCTCGTGGCCGCCGCCTGCGAGGTCGCCCTCGACCTCACCGCCTGGCAGTGCGGCGGCTCGGCCGGCTGCTCGGGCTCATGGGACTGGCTCGGCTTCGCCTCGGTCGCCCACCACGGCTGGTGGTCCCAGCCCGGCCGCCGCCTCGCCCTCGCGGCCCTCGCCCCCGCCGGCCTGACCGCACTGCTCTGGTACCTCTCCAACCGCACCTGGAGCGCCTACGAGTCCCAGCAGCCGCTGAACGCCGACCCGGCCGCCGGCCCCGGCGAAGCCGACGGGCCCGCCTTCGGGCGGCCCGGATTCTGGTACGGCAGGCGCCTGGTGGCCCGGCTGCGCGCCGCGCACACCGCCGCCGGGTTCCTGACCGCCGCCGCGGGAGTGACGGCCGCGGCCGCCCGCTACGACCGCGCCGCCACCAGCGCCGTCTTCGAGACACTCGGCCTGCTCCTGGAGTCAACTCTCGCCATCGCCGGGGTGGTTGTGGTCTGGGTGGTGTGCCGCCGCGGACGTACCGAATCCCATCTCGACGAACAGCTCGACCGCGCCGTCACCGCCTGGCTCCCCGCGTCCTCGCTCGCCCTGCTCGCCCTCGCCATGCTGTACGCGGCCTGGGACCGCTCCGACTGGGTGTCGACCGGAACGCTGCCCGGCGACCGCGCCTTCGGCTTCCTCACCCTCGCCCAGGGTGTGCTGGTGATCGCGCTCGCCGCCGTGGCCCGGTACCTGCGGCGCCGCGCGCCCGGTGAGCGCACCGCCCTGCGCGGACTCGGCGGCCCCGCCGTCGCCATGCTCGCCTGCGCCCTGGGCGGGGTGATGACCGGCGGCGTCGCCCAGCGGGCCGCGGCCTGGGTGGACCGCGGCGCCGCCCCCGGCATGAACCGCTCGGCCTTCAAAGGGCCGCCACCGCTGCTGACTTGGCAGGCCTCGGTGATCCCCGCCCTCCTGGCCCTGCTCGTCCCCGTCGTGCTGTTCTTCGCCGTACGCACCTGGCGCACCGCCTGGGCCGACGCACCCCGCGTCGTGGCCGACTACCCGGGCGAGCGCCCCGACACCGCCCGCAGCCGCCAGATCGCCGCCGCCCGCGCGATGGCCGGGCTCACCGACCGCACACCGGTCTTCCTCGGCATCGTCTCCGGCGCGTCGCTGCTGCTGGGCGCGGCCGCGCTCGCCGGGGCCTGGTGGGCCGGCGAGGTGCCGGACAGGGCGGCCGCCGGCGGCCCGTCGGCGATCGCCTGCGCCGCCGGCATCGCCCAGTCGCTCGGCTCCTGGTGCACCGGCTTCGGCTTCCTGCTCTTCGTCACCTGGAGCCGGCGCGCCTACAAGGACGCCGCGGCCCGCCGCACCATCGGCATCCTGTGGGACGTCGGCACCTTCTGGCCGCGCGCCGCACACCCCTTCGCGCCGCCCTGCTACGCCGAACGGGCCGTGCCGGACCTCGCCTGGCGGATGAACACCTGGACCGAGCGGACCGGCGGCCGCCTCGTGATCTCCGGCCACTCGCAGGGCAGCGTGCTGGCCGCGGCCGCCGTCTGGCAACTGCCCGCCGCCACCCGGCGCCGGGTCGCCCTGCTCACGTACGGCTGCCCGGTGGAGCGGCTGTACGGACGCTGGTTCCCCACGTACTTCGGACCCGCGCCGCTCCAGGGACTCCACGAGGAGGTGCACTGCTGGCGGAACCTGTGGCGCGCCACCGACCCCATCGGCGGCCCGGTCCTGGCGGGCGACGGCATCGACCGGGGCCCGCTGCTCGACCCGCTCGCCTACGGGCGTACCACCGAACATCCGCTGCCCGCACCGATCCTGGGCCACTCCGACTACCAGGCCGACCCGGAGTTCGCCCGCGAACGTGCCCTGCTGCTGGCCGAGTTGGCGATGGCCTTGCCGAACCAGCGGGCGGATCAGGGCAGTTCGGGCAGGTCCTCCGGATAGAGCAGGGTCAGATCGTCGGTGCTGGCATCGGCCAGCTGCGCGACCCGCCCCGCATGCCGCTCCACCATCGACTCGAAGGTCTGGCGCGCGGTACGCCCGTTGCCGAACGCCGCGCCCCTGGGCAGCACCGTGAAGTACTTCAGGAGCGACTCCGCGGTGCCGGAGCCGAGCCGGTACTCGTGCTCGTCGGCCTGCTGCTCCACGATGCGGAGCAGCTCCTCGGCCGAGTAGTCCGAGAACCTGATGGTGCGTGAAAAGCGGGACGCCACACCGGGGTTGATGCTCAGGAAGCGCTCCATCTCCGCCGTGTATCCGGCGACGATGACCACGACCGCATCGCGGTGGTCCTCCATCAGCTTCACCAGCGTGTCGATGGCCTCCCGCCCGAAGTCGCGGCCCGAGTCCTCGGGGGACAGGGCGTACGCCTCGTCGATGAACAGCACTCCGCCGCGCGCCCGGTCGAAGGCCTCCTGGGTGCGGATCGCGGTGGAACCGATGTGCTCGCCGACCAGGTCGACACGGGACACCTCGACCAGATGGCCGCGCTCCAGGACGCCGAGGGAGGCCAGGATCTCCCCGTACAGGCGGGCCACCGTGGTCTTTCCGGTGCCGGGGGAGCCGGTGAAGACCAGATGGCGGCGGACCGAGGCCGCCTTGAGGCCCGCCTGCTGCCGCTTGCGGCCGACCTCGATCATGTCGGTGAGCGCCCGCACCTCACGCTTGACGCTCTCCAGGCCCACCAGCGTGTCCAGTTCACCGAGCACGGCCCCCGAACCGCGCGCGGGCCCGGCCGCCGGGGCGTCGGCCTGAGGCTCGGCGGCGCGCTGGTCAGGGACGGCGGAGAGCAGCCCCATGGTCTGCGTCGCGGTCTGCACGGCGGGCGGCTCGGCGGCACCGGACTTCAACCCGCTCTCGTCACTGGTGCAGTCCTCGACGACCGCGCCGTCCTCCGAGAACTCGTAACCCCCGCGCGCACAGCGCTCGGTGCGGCAGCGCGTCAGCGTCGTACGGCAGCCGTCGATCACGTGGAAGCCGAAGCCGCCGCTGCCCGTCACCCGGCAGCCGTGGAAGGTGCCCCGGCCCTCGGCGGAGACGTAGAAACCGGCCTCGGCGGGCGAGGTGACCGTGACCCGCTCGATGCGCGGATCGGCGCCCTTGGTGACGATGACACCGGTCTGGGCGCCGTCGATGGTGCAGCCCGCGAGCGTGCCGCCACTGCCGTGGTCGCGGAACCAGGCGCCGGTGGACGCCTCCCTGATGCGGCAGTCGTCGAGCTGCGCGGTGGCGCCGTCGCTCACCGACACCGCGGTGTTGCGCACCTGGGTGAGATCGCTGTCCACCACATCGGCGCGCGAGCCCCGGTCGAGCACGAAGATCGCGTCCGGTACGTCATGGACGCGGCAGCCTTCGAGCACCGCGGTCGCGCCGTCGCTGACCCACACCGCCGGATAGTCGCCCGTACTGTCGTGGATCTCGCACTGGTTGGCGTCCACCCGGGTGCCCGGGTCCCACACCGACAGGCCGTTGCGCCCGAAACGGCGGACCTTGGTGCGGGTCAGTGTGAGCACCGAACGCGAACGCAGGTCGACCGCGTTCTCCGGGATGTCGTGGATGTCGCAGTCGGCGAGGGTGAGCACCGCGTCCGTGTCGAGGGTGATGCCGTCGGCCGAAGTCCGGTGCACCGTGCAGTCGGTGAGGTGGGCACCGGCGCGCGAGGCGATCTGCACCCCGGCGCCCTTGATCTCGTACACCTCGCAGCCGAGCGCCTCAAGACCGCTGCCCTCACCGCTGACCGAGAGCCCGGCACCGCTGGAGTGGTGCACCCGGCAGCGCTCCAGGCGGGGATGGGCGCCCCCGTGCACCGAGACCCCGGACTGCCCGGCCGCCACGACCTCGCACTCCTCGAACACGCCGCCCGCGCCGTCGAGTACGCCGATGCCGACGCCGCCCGGATTGTCCACGGTGCAGCGCCGCACCGTGGGCCGCGCACCGCCCCGCACCTCGATGCCGACCGCGGAGCGGGTCACCACCCGCAGATCGACGAGCTCCGGCGCGCCGTCCTCGACGAGCAGCGCGGGCGCGGCCGCGTCCTGACCCTCCAGGTACAGGTCCCGCACGGTCGCCGAGGCGCGCACGGTCAGCGGCACCCCGTCGGCCGGCGCGATGCGGACCGAGCCGACCGTGCCCTCGGGGCCGCGCAGCGTCACGGAGCGGCGCAGCACCAGATTCTCCCGGTAGGTGCCCGGGGCGACGGTGAGGACGTCGCCGTCGCCCGCGGCCTCCAGGGCCGCGGCCAGAGAGGCGTACTCACCCGTGCGGCGGCGCCACCTCGACGTGCCGGTGTGCGTCACCTGGACCGTGCCCTGAGCCATGGCGCTGCCGTGCCCCCACCTCGTACCCGCGACCTCGCACACACCTCGACCGCGACCTCGTATGTGCGACTGATGGTCCACCGTAGCGCGCGCGGGGCCGGTGAGTTGACCGGTCAGCTGCCCGCGCCGGTGCGGCCCCAGTCCGGACCGTACCGGGCCCACGCCCGGTCCAGTCGCTCATACCGACGGCGTATCAGCCGCCATACGATCAGCCACCGGACGCCCTCGATGAATCCGGCGGCCGCCGCGGCGGCGCAGATCCCCGAGAACACCGCGTGCGTATCGGCCGCGGCCAGGTCCATCGGCCGGGGCACCGGGCTCCCGTGGTCGTCGGTCCATATCCGGAACGTGGCGCCGGCCGCCGGCGAACGCAGCGGCGCAGTCACCGTTCCCGTATGCCAACTGCCGTCGCCCGCGGTCCAGTTGGCCACCACTCTGGTGCGGCTGACGCGGCCCACCGAACCGTCGGGCTCGGGCACCTTGGCCCTTTGCTCGGCCGGGCGCACCACCACGGCCGAGGCCAGATGCCGGTGCAGGCGCTGCTCGGCGGCCGACTGCCGCAGCTCTGTGTCCGTGAGCGCACCGCAGAGCACACCCACCGTCGGCGCGACGAGCACCATGAGTACGAGCGCCGCCAGCGCCAGCCAGGCCTCCGCGAAGTCGGTCCGACGGCGCAGCGGGTTGCGCCGCCAACGCCACACGCCCCGTACGGCTCGCACGCGCTCCGCACCCCCTTCCGCCTCCGTGCCGGTCCCGGCGGGACGGCAAGGGCCGAATGGCGCGAACAGGGTCCTGATCCACCCGGCTGACCTGTCCAACGCACCCGCCACCCACAGGAGTTCCCACCCGGCGCAGAGCTATGCGAGCACCTTCATCGGGTCGCCGGTGCGGATGACGCCGGTGTGCTCCGGGACCAGCAGGACGCCGAAGGCCAGCGAACCGCCGATGAGGCGGTGCCGGGCGAGGGTGCGCAGCGGCTCCTTGCCGCGCTCCGCGGTGCCCTGGTCGGTGGTGGTGATGACGCACCGGCCGCAGGGCTTGGCGACCCGGAAGGAGACCTCGCCGACCGAGATCCGCGACCAGGCGTCCTCGGCCCACGCCCCGGTCCCGTCGAGCACCACATTGGGCCGGAACCGGTTCATCGGCAGGGGGCCCTCGCCGGGGTCGTCGCCGCGCGCGATCAGCGAGTTGAGGGCGTCGAGCGAGGCCAGCGTGGTGACCAGGAGCGGAAACCCGTCGGCGAAGCTCACCGTCTCGCCGGGCAGCGCGTACTCGGGGTTGATGGGCCTGCGGTGCGCCGGGTCGTCCAGGTGCATCAGGCGGACCTCGGCGCCGAGATACTCACTGAACCACTCGTGCGCCCGCTCGGCGGCGGTCACCGCCTTGAACTTCTGCCCGAACAGCGTGACACCGACGGCCGCCATCGGGTCCGGCGGCTCGACGGCCAGATCCTCCCGGCCGGGCGCGGACAGCCGTATCCCGCCGCCCGGCAGTGTGGCGGCACTGCTCAAGGCCAGCTCGGGCCGCTCGCGTTGCGTGACGGCCGTTCCGTGTGCGTCGACCAGCATCCAGCGGCGGTCCCCGGCAAGCCCCCACGGCTCGACCGCCGCTTGTGCTGTCGCATGTCCCCCGACCGACTTGACGGGATGGATATTGATCCCGTGTACGACTGCATCAAGTCCAGTGCTCATGCACTCATCCTGCCAGCCGCCTCGGACAGTTGTCCGGGCGGCCGGATCCCGCCTTGATCAGTACCCGGTGCCCTGATAGGGCCGGTTGTACGGATCCTCGTACTGCGCGGGCATCGGCCGGGGCGCGGCGGGCCGCATGGCCTCGTACCCGGTGCCGGGCACCGGACGCTGCGGCATGCCCTGCTGCCCCTGGTAGCCGCGCGGCGCCGAGGGCTGCTGCGGGATGTACGGGGCGGGCGCGTGCTGCAGCGGCATCGGCTGCTGCATCATCTGCTGCTGGTACCCGTACGACGAGGCGTACGAGTTCTGCTGCGAGGGGGCGGCCGGCAGGGCGGGGAGTGCCGACGGAAGCGCCGGCAGATGGTGGCTGCCGGTGTCGTAGAGGGAAGGCACCCGGATCGGGGCGATCTGGGGCGTACCCCGTTCTGCGACGAGGGAGTCGTAGATGGGGGTGTCCGGGAAGAACGGCGCGGAGTAGTAACCGCCGCCATAGGTGGAGCGGGGGGAGGTCATGGCACATAAGTTAAGCCCACGATGTGGTCGTTGGGGAGCCCGATAAGAGGGTTGTTTTGCGTGTTCGGAGTGGCTGGGCATCACTAATGCGAGCGAACGTGGGAAAATCGGTCGCGACGGGGCGTTGAGATCGTGTAAAGGGCAAGGTCGTGGGGGGTTACCGGCAGGTGGCCGGGGGAGGTGCCCGGGGGTCGACGGGGCGTTAGGTTGACGATGCAGAATTCTTCCGGCACCGCGAGGCGTGATGGGGGCGAGCATGTCCATGCTTAAAGGAGCCAATGTTCCGGTGCCGGCGCACTCGGTACGCGTCGAACTGGCCTGGCGGCCCGGCCCAGGCGTCCCGGACGTCGACGCCTCCGCGCTGCTGCTGGCCGGCGGCCGGGTCCGCTCCGACGCGGACTTCGTCTTCTACAACCAGCCCGCGCACTCCTCCGGCGCCGTACGCCACGAAGGAAAGCGGCCCGGACCCGACGCGGTGACGGACACGCTGTTCGTCGACCTCGCGCAGGTGGAACCGGTCGTCGAGCGCGTGGTGCTCGCCGCCTCCGCCGACGGGGGAGCCTTCGGCCGGGTCCCGGGGCTGAACATCCGCGTCCTGGACGCGGTCACCGGGGCGGAGCTCGCCCGCTTCGACAGCCAGGACGCCACCGTCGAGACCGCCTTCATCCTGGGCGAGCTCTACCGGCGCCAG
Source organism: Streptomyces sp. NPDC094147 (assembly GCF_044764265.1). Classification (NCBI taxonomy): domain Bacteria; kingdom Bacillati; phylum Actinomycetota; class Actinomycetes; order Kitasatosporales; family Streptomycetaceae; genus Streptomyces; species Streptomyces sp. NPDC094147. The sequence continues at coordinate 293,104 of NZ_JBIWHT010000006.1, forward strand.
GGCGCCTGGAAGTTCCGCGCGGTCGGCCAGGGCTACGACAGCGGACTCGAAGGCCTGGCAACCGACTTCGGCATCACCGTCGACAAGCCGCAGCAGACCCCCGCCGCGCCCGCCCGAACCGCCTTCAACTCCCCACCCGCACCCTCTGCCCCACCCGCCTTCAACCCGCCGCCCGCGCCCGCGCAGCCCGCGCCGACCGTCCAGATTCCGACGCCCCCGTTGACACCGCCATTGACACCCCCGTCACCCGTGCGCCTCTCGAAAGTCACCCTCACGAAGGAGGCGCCCAGGGTCTCGCTCGCCAAACAGGGCGGCACCTCGGGCGCGATGCGGGTGAATCTCAACTGGGAAGTGCGCAAGCAATTCAGCGGCTGGGGAGCCAAGTTGGGGCGCGCCGTCGCCAACCACACCGATCTCGACCTCGACCTGTGCGCCCTGTACGAGCTCGCCGACGGCCGCAAGGGCGTCGTCCAGGCCCTGGGCAACGCCTTCGGCGCGCTCCACCAGCCCCCGTACATCCACCTCGACGGCGACGACCGCACCGGCGCCGTCGAATCGGGCGAGAACATCACCGTCAATCTCGACCAGAAGGACAAGTTCCGCCGGCTGCTGATCTTCGTCACCATCTACGAGGGCGCCAGCAGCTTCGCCGATCTGCACGCCACGGTGACCCTCCAGCCGCAGTTCGGCGCACCGATCGAGTTCTTCCTCGACGAATGCACCGTCCCCTCCACGGTCTGCGCGCTCGCCCTCATCACCAACAACGGCGGCGACCTGGTGGTCCAGCGCGAGGCCCGCTATCTGGTGCCCGCGCGCGGGGTCAGCCCGCAGCGCACCATCGACCAGGCCTACGGCTGGGGCATGAACTGGACGCCCGGCCGCAAGTGAGGGCCTGCGTCTGAACCCCTGGATCCGAACCCGCTTCAGGGCTGGTCGGGGGCGGTCTCGGGCCGGGCGTAGGTGCGGCCCTTCCAGGCCGCGCCCCGGCCGCGGTAGTGCTGCACGGCGGAGTCCACCGTCATCAGCAGGTACAGCAGCGCCGTGAACGGCAGCGCCGGGGCGAGCGCGAGCGGCTGGCGGTAGTAGCGGAGCATCGGCAGATACGTCCCCGTCATGACCAGCCAGGCGAGCCCGCCCGCCCATGCCGCCCCCGCGCTGCCCGCGGCCAGGCCCGCGACGAACGTGACCGGCGGCGCCAGATAGACGAGCGCGAGGCCCGCGACCGTGCCGAGCAGCAGCGGCGGGCTGTGCCGCAACTGCGCGTACGCGCTGCGGGAGACCATCCGCCACAGGTCCGCGAGGTGCGGATAGGGGCGCACGCTGGTCACGCCGTCCGCGAGGCCCAGCCAGACCCGCCCGCCCGACTTGCGCACCGCGCGGGCCACGGACACGTCGTCGATCACCGCCTGGCGCACCGCATCCGGAATCCGCGCCCTTTGCGCCGCCTCCGTACGCAGGAGCACGCAACCACCCGCCGCGGCCGTCGCGCGGGCCCGTCGGGCATTGATCCAGCGGAACGGATACAGCTGCGCGAAGAAGTAGACGAAAGCCGGCACGATCAGCCGCTCCCAGCCGCTCGCCACCCGCAGCCGCGCCATCTGCGAGACCAGGTCGAAGCCGCCGCCGCGAGCCGCCGCGACCAGCTTCCGCAGGCTGTCCGGCTCATGTGCGATGTCGGCATCGGTGAGCAGGAGGTACTCCGGGCCGCGCACCCGCGCGAGAGCCATGCCCTGACGCAGCGCCCACAGCTTCCCGGTCCAGCCCGCCTCCGGCTCACCGGGCGACACGACCGTCAGCGGCAGCCCCTCGTGCCGCTCCGCGAGCGACAGCGCGAGCTCACCGGTGCCGTCCGAGCTCCCGTCGTCCACCAGGTAGATCTCCGCGCGGCCCGGATAGTCCTGGGCGAGCAGCGAGGGAAGGCTCTGCGACAGCACTTCCGCCTCGTCACGGGCCGGTACCACCACAGCGACATCCGGCCAATGTGCGAGGTCCACATGCGGCGGCAGCCGCTGGTCGGTACGCCAGAAGAGACCCTGCCCGAGCAGCAGCCAGAGCCAGACGACCAGGGACACCAGGGCGATCCATACGAGGGCGCTCACCCGCCGCAGTCTGCCCCAGTTCCCGTGCTCCACACGGGACCTCGGGCGGATTCCCCGGGGCCGTCGACTATGGTGACCGGGTGAAGATCGCGCTCATGGACTCCGGAATCGGGCTGCTCGCCGCGGCCGCCGCAGTGCGCCGGCTGCGCCCCGACGCCGAACTCGTGATCTCGTCCGACCCGGACGGCATGCCGTGGGGCCCGCGTACCCCCGACAGCGTCACCGAGCGCGCGCTCGCCGTGGCCAGGGCCGCGGCAGCCCTGGAACCGGACGCCCTGATCATCGCCTGCAACACCGCCTCGGTGCACGCGCTGCCCGCGATCCGCGCCGCCCTGGAACCGGCGATCCCCGTGATCGGCACCGTGCCCGCGATCAAACCGGCCGCGGCCACCGGCGGCCCCTTCGCCATCTGGGCGACCCCCGCCACCACCGGCAGCCCCTACCAGCGCGGGCTCATCCGCGAATTCGCCGACGGCGTGCCCGTCACCGAGGTGCCCTGCCCCGGCCTCGCCGAAGCCGTGGAGCACGCCGACGACACCGCGATCGACCTGGCGATCGCCGCGGCCGCCGCCCTCACCCCGCCCGAGGTAAGGACCGTCGTCCTGGGCTGCACCCATTACGAGCTGGTGGCCGAACGCATCCGTACGGCCCTGCGCTCCGACGGCGGCCCGCTCACCTTCTTCGGCAGCGCCGAACCCGTCGCCGCCCAAGGACTGCGCCGGGCCAAAATCGCCCCCGCGCCCGAAGCCGCCCAGGTCGGAGGCCTGACCGTGCTGCTCAGCGGACGCCCGGGAGAGCTGCCCGACGTCGCCCTCGCCTACCCCGAAGGACGCCTGCTACAGGCTGTCAGCCCCGCTCACTGAGCGCCCAGCGGCTGCCACCGCAGCGGAATCTGAGTACGCTGCTCACCATGAGGGAACCGTCCCCGGAGTACCCCACGCCCCCCGAGTCCCGCGACGGATCCGGCACCGCCGAGCAGCCGCCCGAGGTCTGGACCGGCAGTGCCACCAACCGTGTGCAGTGGCTGCTCGCGGCCGGAGGCGCGGCCTGCATCGCCCTCGGCGTCGAGCTGGCCGTGGACTCGACGTGGACCTCGGGCATCGCGCCGCTGCTGATGTCCGTCGTCGGCTGCGTGGCGGCAGGACTCCTCGTGATCTTCGGGACCCTCGCCTTCGTCCACGTGGCGGTCAAGGTCGACAGCGACTGCCTGGAAGTGCGCTGCGGCCACATCGGACTGCCGCGCCGCGTCATCCCCCTCGACCATGTGGTCGGCGCCGATTTCGCACCCCGGGTCACCCCGCGCCAGTGGGGCGGCTGGGGCTACCGCTGGCGGCCCGAGATGGGCACCGCCGTGGTCGTACGCCGGGGCGAGGGCGTGGTGCTCAGGCTCGGCGACGGACGCGTCTTCACGGTCACCGTCGACGACGCCGAAGCGGCGGTCCGCGTCATCCGCGACCGGCTGCGCCTGCTCAGCACCGGCAAGCCCATCGGGGCCTGACCGTACGCGCTGCGCCCGGCAGTGGCCGCAGGACCGGACTCCCCTCCGCACAGCCGGCCACCGTAGACTCCGCCGGGTGAGCACCACCGAAACCCCCACAACCGAGCCAGAACAGCTCGGACCGCAGCCTGCCGCACCCTCGCGGCTGCGGGGACTGCTGAACCGTCTCGCCCGGCCCGCGGTGGCCGCGCTCGGTGGGGTGCTCCTGTATCTGAGCTTCCCGCCCAGGCCCCTGTGGTGGCTGGCGCTGCCCGCGTTCGCCGTCTTCGGCTGGGCGCTCCGCGGCCGGACCTGGAAGGCCGGCCTCGGCCTCGGCTACCTCTTCGGCCTCGGATTCCTGCTCCCGCTCCTCGTGTGGACCGGTGTGGAGGTCGGCCCCGGGCCCTGGCTCGGGCTCGCCGCGATCGAGGCCCTGTTCGTCGGCGCGGCCGGCGCGGGCATCGCCGTGGTCTCCAGGCTTCCGCTGTGGCCGGTGTGGGCGGCCGCCCTGTGGGTCGCCTCCGAGGCGGCCCGCGCGCGGTTCCCGTTCGGCGGCTTCCCCTGGGGCAAGGTCGCCTTCGGCCAGGCCGACGGGACCTTCCTGCCGCTCGCCGCCCTGGGCGGCACGCCCGTCCTCGGCTTCGCCGTGGTGCTGTGCGGCTTCGGACTGTACGAGTGCGTCCGGCAGGCGGCCCGGCGGCGGCGCACCGGGAACGTCCGCAAGGGTGCGGCTGCGGCCGCCCTGCTCATGGTCCTGGTGCCGGTCGCCGCGTCGTTCGGCGCCCGCGGCCTGGTCAGCGACTCCGCCGAGGACGGCACCGCCACCGTCGCCGTGATCCAGGGCAATGTGCCCCGCCTCGGCCTCGACTTCAACTCCCAGCGCCGGGCCGTGCTCGACTACCACGTACGGGAGACACTGCGGCTCGCCGACAAGGTGAAGGCCGGGAAGGAGCCCCAGCCCGACTTCGTGCTGTGGCCGGAGAACTCCTCCGACGTCGACCCCTTCGTGGACGACGCGGCCCGCGCCGCCATCGACCAGGCCGCGAAGACCATAGGCGCACCGATCTCGGTGGGCGCGGTCGTCGGCGGCTACGGTACGAAGCTCTACAACGAGCAGGTCCAGTGGGACCCGAAGCTGGGGCCCGTCGCGACGTACGACAAGCGGCAGATCCAGCCGTTCGGCGAGTACATCCCGCTGCGCGGTCTCATCCGCACCTTCGCCCCCGGCTACACCTCCATGGTCCGCGAGGACTTCAACCGGGGGACCAAGCCGGGCCTGTTCACCATGGCCGGCACCAAGGTCGGCTTCGCCACCTGCTACGAGGCCGCCTTCGACTGGGCCGTGCGCGACACCGTCACCGCGGGCGCCCAGCTGATCTCCGTGCCGAGCAACAACGCCACCTTCGACCGCAGCGAGATGACCTACCAGCAGCTCGCCATGTCACGCGTCCGCGCCGTGGAGCACAGCAGGACCGTGGCGGTTCCCGTCACCAGCGGGGTCAGTGCCGTGATCATGCCCGACGGCCAGGTCGTGAAGAAGACCGCGATGTTCACCCCGGACTCGCTCGTCGCCAAGGTGCCGCTGCGCTCCTCGCAGACCCCCGCGACCCGGCTCGGCACGCTGCCCGAGTGGGCGCTCGTCGCTGCCGCCGCCGCGGGCCTTGCCTGGGCGGTCAACCGGTCCGTGCGGACCCGGCGCGCAACCGAGGACTGAACGGCCGGTTCCGGACGGGCCGTTAGGGTCGGGGCATGGCAACTCCTGACTTCATTCGAGACATCCGGGCCGTCGCCGGGCACCAGCTGCTCCTGCTGCCGGGTGTGAGTGCGATCGTCTTCGACGACGAGGGCCGGGTCCTGCTCGGCCGGCGGGCCGACAACGGCCAGTGGTCGACCATCGGCGGCATCCCCGAGCCGGGGGAGGAGCCCGCCGACACCGCGGTCCGCGAGGTGTACGAGGAGACCGGCGTACGGTGCGTCGCCGAGCGGGTGGTGCTGGTCGAAGCCGCGAGCCAGAGCACCACCTACCCCAACGGCGACGTGTGCCAGTTCATGGACATCACCTTCCGCTGCCGGGCCACCGGCGGCGAGGCCCGCGTCAACGACGACGAGTCGCTCGAAGTGGGCTGGTTCGCCATGGACGGCCTGCCGAAACTCAGCGAGTTCGCCCTGTTCCGCATCAAGCAGGCGCAGTCGGACAGCCCCACATGGTTCAAGCCCAGCACCGTGGTGTGAACCGTGGGTGGGGAGGGACACCCCGCCTAGAGTCAGGTACATGACCGCTTCCCCCGCGCCCCTCCCGCACTCCGGGACCGTCGACCTGACAGACCGCACCGCGCTGGTCACCGGCGCCGCGGGCGGCATCGGCCGGGCCTGCGCGCTGCGGCTCGCCGCGGCCGGAGCCCAGGTCAGGGCGGTGGACCGGAACGCGCCGGGTCTCCAAGAGCTCACCGACCGGGCCGCCGGCCTCACCGGCACCGTGCAACCCCTGGTTCTCGATCTGACCGACCTCGACGCCGCCGAAGAGGCGGCGGCGCACGGCATCCCGCAGGGGAGCGGGTCCTCACCGAGGTGCTCCTCAAGGACTCGGCGCTCAAGCGGCTGGTCGAGCCGTACGAAGTAGCCGAAGCGGTCGCCTATCTCTGCACTCCGCAGGCGTCGTTCATCACCGGCGCCTCGCTCGCCCTCGACGGCGGCTGGACCGCACACTGAGCGCCGGCGCGCTGGAGATCCAACCGGCCCTGCGGCTCCATGCGGTGGCGCCCGCCATGACGCCTTGAGGGACGAGGTGGCCCGGTGGCCCTCAGCGCTGGTTGTCCGCCGGCGCGGAAGGCGGGGCCTCGCGCTGGTGCGGGAACGGGGGCGGCTCCGGCGGATCCTGCTGGAGGGAGACGGTCCGCGTGGGGGCGGGGATCGAGATGCCCTCCGCCCGGTAGCGCTGATGCAGGCGCTTGATGAACTCGTGCTTGATCCGGTACTGGTTGCTGAACTCGCCGACCCCCAGGATCACCGTGAAGTTGATCCTGGAGTCCGCGAACGTGTGGAAGCGGACGGCGGCCTCATGGCCGGGCAGCGCGCCCGCGATGTCGGCCGTCACACTGTCGACGACCTCCAGGGTCACCCGCTCGACGTGTTCGAGGTCGCTGTCGTAGCCGACCCCCACCTGCACCATGATCGACAACCCCTGTTCCGGGCGGCTGTAGTTGGTCATGTTGGTGCGGGCGAGGCGGCCGTTGGGGATGATCACGAGGTTGTTCGACAGGTTACGCACCACCGTGTTGCGCCAGTTGATGTCGACCACATAGCCCTCCTCGCCGCTGCTGAGCCGGATGTAGTCACCGGGCTGCACCGTCTTCGACGCGAGGATGTGCACGCCCGCGAAGAGGTTGGCGAGGGTGTCCTGGAGGGCCAGGGCAACGGCGAGGCCGCCCACTCCGAGCGCGGTGAGCAGCGGAGCGATCGACACGCCCACGGTTTCCAGGGCGACGAGGACGCCCATCGCGACCACCACGACCCGCGTGATGTTCACGAAGATCGTGGCCGAGCCGGCGACTCCGGTCCGGGAATGCGCCAGGGACTGTACGAGTCCGGTGACCACCCGGGCCGCGGTGAAGGTGGTGATGAGGATGAAAAGGGCGGTCAGTGAATGGTCGGCGATGCCCGCGACCCGCGCGGTGAGGGGCAGCGCCGAGGCCGCCACGGCGGTGCCCGCGATGACGGCCGCCCAGGGAGCGATGGTGCGCAGCGCATCGACGATGACGTCGTCCCCGCTCCACCGCGTCCTGCGCGCGTGCTTGCCCAGCCAGCGCAGGAGGATGCGCAGGAGCAGTCCGGCCGCGGTGCCCGCAGCTACCGCGGTGGCGGCCACCAGCCAGTCGTGCAGGACGAGACCCCGGTTCAACGGACACCCGCCGAGCGGCGAAGGGCCGGGGGCCGAGCGAGGGGCGCCGTCGCTCGCCGTATGGGGTGTGTCGTCACCTTGTCACCTGTCAGGTCGCTTTGCGTGGAGCCTCGTTCGGGCGTGAGTACGCACGTGGAACGGGCTGCCATCCTGCCCCATCGGCACAGCGTCGTCGCAGGTGGGCCGGTGTCATGCCGCTGCGGCGCGGCAGGCGCCCGCCGCGCCGCGGAACCCGGAAAGCGCCGTGACCGGCTGTCGGGCGCCAGTGGCCGCGCCCGTCGTCGTTTCAGCCCTCCGGACGGATGAGCCCGCGCTCGTACGCCTTCGCCAGGCGCTGCGGCACCCGGTAGACCGAGCCGTCGACCGTGATCGGTACCAGCTGGGGTGTGGTCGCCTTCCACTGGGCGCGGCGGTGGCGGGTGTTGGAGCGGGACATCTTGCGCTTGGGAACGGCCATGGGAGCAGACCTCCGTCGTCGGTATGAGAGGGCACAGCCTATATTGGTAATGGATCCCATTGTCAATAAGCCCCCTGGTCGGGGGTTCGGCCGCCTCTGGCCGAACCCTCAGCCCGGCCCGGCTTGCGCCGTCGCCCCCCGGGCGGGGCTGGCAGACGTCAAGAGTTGGTGATGATTTCCACCTGGGATGGTCGCAGGTATGGGTGTGACAATCGTTTTCATCTAACGTGGCCGGTGTCCCGCTCTGCCGGGCCCTGCCTCTGCGCGGGTCCACCGGTCTGTCGAGGAGAACCACCGTCATGCGTACCGCCATATCCAGCCATGCCCAGAATCGAATCCGAACTGCCGCTGGCAGTACGGCAGTTGCCGTGCTGCTCGTCGCGCTGAGCGCCTGCTCCACCTCGTCGGGGACGAGCGGGACCAAGGGGGCCGCGAGCCCGGCCGACGGCAAGGGCGGCTCGGCCCCGCTCCATGTAGTGGCGGCGGAGAACTTCTGGGGCAGCGTCGCCCAGCAGCTCGGTGGCGACCACGCTCAGGTGAAGAGCATCATCAGCAATCCCGACGCCGACCCGCACGCCTACGAGCCGACCGCCGTCGA